>JANPLZ010000161.1:0-56909 GCA_031422555.1 Cypionkella sp.
AAGCCCTATATTCTGTCGGTCGTTAATCAAAAAGGCGGCGTTGGAAAAACGACAACCACCATAAACCTGGCGGCGGCACTGGCAGAGCGTGGTCGCCAAGTTTTGATCATTGATCTCGATCCGCAAGGCAATGCATCGACGGGCTTGGGCGTGCCCGCCTCAAAGCGAGATAAGACCAGCTACGATGTGATCATCGAAGATTTGCCTTTGGCAGAGGCAATCATGCCGACGACGATTGACGGTCTTGTCATCTGCCCCTCGAACGCCGACCTGTCGTCCGCCGATCTTGAACTGGTCTCGAACGCAAAGCGCAGCTTTTTGCTGCACGACGCCCTGCGGGATCCCAGCATTAACGGGCTCGATCTCGATTTCATCCTCATTGATTGCCCGCCGTCGCTCAGCTTGCTGACGATAAACGCGCTCGTGGCCAGCCATGCAGTTCTGGTGCCCCTGCAGGCCGAGTTCTATGCGTTAGAGGGCCTGTCGCAACTGCTGCTGACAGTCCGCGAGGTGCGCCAATCGGCCAATCCGACGCTTCGCATAGAGGGCGTGTTGCTCACTATGGTTGATGCACGTAACCGTTTGGCACAGCAGGTGGAATCCGACGCTCGCAAGACACTTGGCGACTTGGTGTTTTCAACTGTAATTCCCAGAAATGTGCGCCTCAGCGAAGCACCCTCTTTCGCGCAGTCGATATTATCTTATGATCCCAACTCCAAGGGCGCAGAAGCCTATAGAAGCCTCGCCGTTGAAGTCCTAAAGCGCCATCCTATAATCGGCCGAACGGAACAGGAGCAGTAATGGAAAAGAAATCAGAACGGCGCGGGCTGGGGCGTGGGCTTTCCGCATTGATGGCCGACGTTAATGTGATCCAAAGTAACCCGTCCCCAGAAAATCAACGCCGGGCAGACCTTCTGATCCCGATCGAGCAGATTTTTCCCAACCCCAACCAACCGCGCCGCGACTTTGAGCCGGAGGCACTGCAAGATCTTGCCGCCTCCCTCACACAAAAGGGCGTAATTCAGCCGTTGATCGTCCGGCAAATCGGCGATTCCGCCCAATATGAGATTGTCGCTGGCGAGCGGCGTTGGCGCGCGGCACAAATCGCAAATCTGCACGAACTGCCAGTGATCATTCGGCAATTCAGCGACGCCGAAGTGCTTGAAATAGCAATCATAGAAAACATCCAACGGGCAGAGTTGAATGCCATCGAAGAGGCCCAAGCCTATCGGCAACTGATGCAGCGCTTTGGGCATACCCAAGAGAAAATTGCCGAAGCCTTGTCGCGCAGCCGCAGCCATATCGCGAACCTTTTGCGGCTTTTGTCCCTACCGGATGACGTTCAAGCCTATGTTACCAAAGGGAAACTTTCTGCCGGACATGCGCGCGCTCTTATCACCTCCGGCGCAGCATCTGATTTGGCGCGGCAGATCATCGCTCGCGGACTTTCCGTGCGCCAGACCGAACAGTTGGTCCGGAAATCTGCGGCGGCCCCCCATAACAAGCGAGTGCGGGGCGACCGAAAAATCAAAGACGCTGATACCAAAGCCATTGAAATGGACGTGTCGGCAAACCTGAATATGGCGGTGCAGATTGATCACGATCCGGGTGGTGCGGGCGGCAAGCTGACCATTACCTACCGATCCTTGGACGATCTTGATCTGCTGTGTCGGGTGCTGTCTCAGATCCCTCAAGACGGCTCAATTTAGCCGGCAACCGGCAATCTGCCCGCCCGTCATCCCGGCCAAAAAGCCAGTCTAATCCGCCGCCAATTCCCGGATCACCGCATTCAGCACGATCCGGCCCTTAGGCGTCGCAGCAACGCGTATGGAATCAAAGCTGACCATGCCCAGATCTTGCAGATAATCCAACTGCGCCATGCTCAAGGGGGTCGGCGACAGGGTGTTATACCGCGCCAGACTTAGGCCCTCTTTCAGGCGCAAGGACATCATAAGGTATTCCAAAGCATGATCTTGCGAAGATAAAGCGTTACGCGGCAATTCACCAACTTGGCCTGACAAGACCGATTTTAACCAAAACGCAGGCGATTTTGGTGCCTCGGTCGCCCATCGTATGCCCCCAAGCGTCAACCTGCCATGCGCCCCGGGGCCAATCCCGACATAGTCCCCACCGCGCCAATAGATCAGGTTATGCGCCGATTCTGCATCCGCGCGCGCATGGTTTGACACTTCATAGGCCGGCAGCCCGGCTTTGTCCGTCACCTCTTGCGTCACCTCATACATCTCGGCCGCAAGATCGTCCTTGGGCAAGCCTTTAAGCCCCCCACGCGCAAGTCGATCGGCAAAAGCGGTGCCGTCTTCAATGGTCAGCTGATACAATGACAGATGATCGGCGGCCAAAGTCAGCGCCGCTTGCAACTCTTGCGTCCACTGCGCGATGTCCTGATCCTGCCGGGCATAGATCAGATCAAAACTGACGCGTTCAAAACAGGTTTTTGCAATTTCAAACGCCCGTCGCGCCTCATCCGCGGTATGCCGTCGCCCCAGTTTTTGCAGATCGGCGTCGTTCATCGCCTGCATTCCCATCGAAACCCGCGTAACGCCCGCATCACGGTAGCCCGCAAATCGCCCCGCTTCGATTGAACCGGGATTTGCCTCCAAGGTGATCTCCGGGTTGTTGCGCATCGTCCATGTCGCCTTGATGCGCTCTATCACCGCGCCGACAAGATTTGGGTCCATCAAAGACGGCGTTCCACCGCCAAAAAACACCGTATCAAGCCTGCGACCAGCGGTTTGCGCGCCAAGGCGGTCAATCTCGGCCAGATAGGCCGTCTGCCAATCGGCTTGGTTGATCTGGGCCGCAACATGGCTGTTAAAGTCACAATATGGGCATTTTGAATCGCAAAATGGCCAGTGAATATACAGACCAAAGCCGCCGTTCTGCCAATCTTCCATGTGGTCATCCATTCAAGTCGCAGCCCACAGACGTGCCGTCAAAGGTTCCGCATAGGGCACGATCAGCCAAAGCATCCCGCAATCAGCTTGCGGAACGCATCCGCCCGGTGACTTATCTGGTTCTTTTCCCAGCGGTCCATTTCACCAAATGTCACGTTATAACCTTCGGGTTGGAAAATCGGATCATAGCCATGGCCCCGGTCGCCGCGCATTGGCCAAACCACTTGGCCCGGCATCACGCCTTCAAAAACTTCGTCATGGCCATCGGGCCAGGCCAGCACCAAGGTGCAGCGAAACTGCGCCCATCGCGGATGGTCGGCCTGCCGCTGCTCCAGCAAGCCCCAGGTTTTGCGCATCGCCATATCAAAGTCCCGCCCCGTCGACGTTTCCGCCCAATCCGCGGTGTAAACCCCCGGTGCGCCGTCAAGCGCGTCAACGCTGATCCCAGAATCATCGGCCAAAGCTGGCAGGCCCGAGGCTTTGCAGGCCGCGTGCGCCTTTAGCCGCGCATTGCCGACAAAGCTGGTTTCGGTTTCAGCCGGTTCTGGCAACCCAAGCGCCGCCGCTGAAATACTGGCTACCCCGAACGGTGCCAGCAGCGCCCCGATTTCTTCCAGCTTTCCTTGGTTATGCGTTGCAATCAGCAAGGTTTCCGCGGTGAACTTTCGCATCACACCACGCCCAAAGCCGCCTTTTGCGCCGCCACCAGTGACGCAACACCGGCTTCGGCCAAGTCCAGCAGTTCGCCCATCTCGGTCCGTGAAAATGTCGCACCTTCCGCAGACATCTGCACTTCAATCATCCGGCCCCGACCGGTCAGGATAAAGTTACCATCCGTCCCGGCGGTCGAATCCTCGGCATAGTCCAGATCCAGCACGGTCTGACCGGCATAAATCCCGCAAGAGACCGCCGCCACATGATCTATAATCGGATCACTGACAATCGCACCGCTTTTCAGCAGCTTGTTCATTGCCAACCGCAGCGCCACCCAGCCGCCGGTGATCGCCGCACAGCGCGTGCCACCATCGGCCTGCAACACGTCGCAGTCGATCACAATCTGCCGCTCGCCCAGCGCGGAACGATCAATTCCAGCCCGCAAAGAACGCCCTATAAGCCTTTGAATTTCCTGCGTTCTTCCAGATTGCTTGCCTGCCGCCGCCTCGCGCCGGGTGCGCGAATTGGTGGCCCTTGGCAACATGCCATATTCCGCGGTCACCCAACCCAGCCCGGTATTTTTCAAAAATGGCGGGGCTTTATCCTCGATGGTGGCCGAACACAAAACATGCGTCTCGCCCATCTTGATCAGGCAAGACCCCTCGGCATGCTTCATGGTGCCGATTTCAATAGTGACCTGACGCATTTCATTCAGTTTACGATCCGACGGGCGCATAAAATATTCCTTATTTTTCACTCTTCAAATAGGCCTGTGGCGCGCCATGATGCAACCCTCATTGACGCCGGGCGCGTAACCTCTCTAGGGTGGCCATCCCCTTGGAACTTTTGATATGACCGATGGTGCCCGACTGCTTTCTGAAATGAACGACCGCTCCCGCGAGGTGTTTCGCCGGGTGGTCGAAGGCTATCTGGCCTCGGGTGATCCGGTGGGCTCGCGCACCCTGACCCGCAGCCTGTCGGAACGGCTTTCGGCCGCAACCGTGCGCAATGTGATGCAAGACCTGGAACTGATGGGCCTGTTGGACAGCCCGCATATTTCGGCGGGCAGAATTCCCACGCAGATGGGTTTGCGGATGTTCGTTGATGGGCTGCTAGAGGTTGGTATGGTCGCCGTCGAAGACCGTCAGGTCATGGATGCCGCCGTCACCAGCGGCGATCAGGATGTCACCGCGCTGTTGGATCACGTGGGTGCCACGCTGTCGGCCATCACCCGTGGTGCCAGCGTGGTATTGGCCCCCAAACAAGAAGCCCCGATCAAGCATATCGAATTTGTCAGCCTTGCCCGTGACCGCGCGCTTGTGGTGCTGGTGTTCGCTAACGGCCATGTCGAAAACCGCATTTTCACCCCGCCACCGGGCCAAACGCCCTCGTCTATGCGTGAGGCGGCCAATTTCCTGAATGCCCTCGCCGAAGGCAAAACCCTGTCCGATCTGCGCCGCTCGATTGGCGCAGATATCGCCAACCGACGGCAAGAGATTGATTCGCTTGCCCGCGCATTGGTGGAAAGCGGTTTGGCGTTGTGGGAGACCGGGGAAGAAAACAGCGAGCGCCTGATTGTGCGCGGCAGGGCCAATCTGATCGACAACAGTGCAGAATCCCATGATATCGACCGCATCCGCAGTCTTTTCGATGACCTGGAACGCAAGCGTGACATCGCAGGCTTTCTTGAACTTGCCGAAACCGGCGAAGGTGTGCGCATTTTTATTGGCTCAGAGAACAAGCTTTTTTCACTTTCGGGTTCCTCTCTGGTGGTCTCTCCCTATATGAACGCTGATCGAAAGATCATTGGCGCTGTGGGCGTGATCGGACCGACCCGCCTGAACTATGGCAGGATCGTGCCGATCGTGGATTACACAGCCCAATTGGTTGGCAAGCTTTTGACAGACCGCTCAACCGGCTAGGGCGTTCGGGTCAGGGCAGAACAGACAAACAAGGAAGACGATGATGGCGCAGGAAAACACCTCACCAGACGATATTGAAATTGAAGACTTTATCGCGGCCGAAGAACTGGAGGCGCTGCGTGCCGAACGGGATGACATGCGGGATCGGTTCATGCGTGCGCTGGCAGATGCCGAAAACAGCCGCAAACGATCTGAACGGGATCGCCGCGAAGCCGAACAATACGGCGGATCCAAACTCGCGCGGGATTTGCTGCCGGTCTATGACAATCTACGCCGCGCGCTGGACGTGGCCACCGACGATACCCGCACGCAGGCCGCAGCACTGATCGAAGGAGTCGAGCTTACCTTGCGTGAACTTAGCACCGTGATGACCAAACACGGCGTTGTGCCGATCACGCCCGCCATCGGTGATCAGTTTGATCCGCAAATTCATCAAGCCATGTTCGAAGCCGCCCTGCCCGGCACCAAAGTGGGCCAAATTATTCAGGTGATGGGCGATGGGTTCATGCTGCACGACCGGCTGTTGCGCCCGGCACAGGTTGGCGTTTCGTCCAATACCGCGAAAAGCGACGCCTGACGGCCAAAGCCTAATCACCCAGCAGCGCCTGCAACTCATAAATCAGCTTTAGCGCGTCAATCGGGCTTAATTCGTCCGCAAGGGTCGCCCGCAACAATCCCTCAGCCGCAGATGATTTTGCGGCTGGCTTTGCCGGGGGTGCCAGTCTTGGGGCCGATTGAAACAACGGCAAGTCGTCGATCAAGGATTTTTGTCGCCCGCCGCCGTCGCGCTCGCCTGATTCCAGCGCCTCCAGCACATGTTTTGCCCGCTCTATCACCGATGCGGGCAATCCTGCCAATCGCGCCACTTGCACGCCATAACTGCGATCTGCAGCACCTTTTTTAACCTCGTGCAGGAAAATCACATCCCCCGCCCATTCCTTGACGGTGACCGTTGCATTCTCGACGCCCGCCAGCTTGCCCGCCAGCGCCGTCATTTCGTGGTAATGCGTAGCGAACAGCGCACGGCAGCGATTGGTTTCGTGCAAATGCTCCAACGTGGCCCATGCAATCGACAGGCCGTCATAGGTGGCGGTGCCACGGCCGATTTCATCCAGAATAACCAAGGCGCGGTCATCGGCCTGATGCAGGATCGCGGCGGTTTCCACCATTTCAACCATAAAAGTTGACCGCCCCCGCGCCAGATCGTCTGACGCGCCGACCCGGCTGAACAACTGACTGACCAACCCGATATGGGCGGATGTGGCAGGCACAAAGCTGCCCGCCTGTGCCAGCAGCGCGATCAGCGCATTTTGGCGCAGAAAAGTCGATTTCCCTGCCATATTTGGCCCGGTCAATAACCAGATTGCGGGCACCGCCGCACCTGTTAACGGACAATCATTCGCGACAAACGGCCCAGTCCCGGCGCGGCGCAGTGCCCGCTCGACCACCGGATGCCTGCCACCGACAATGCAAAACGCATGGCTTGCGTCAACGCGCGGCTCGACCCAGTTTTCGCTGGCGGCCAAATCCGCCAAGGCGCAGGTCAGATCAATCTCGGCCAGCGCCCGCGCGGCAGCCCCAACGGGGCCGCTTTGCGCCAGAACCGCCGCGCGCAGGGCTTGGAACTGCGCCTTTTCAATCTCCAACGCGCGGTTGCCCGCATTCAGGATCTTGGTTTCCACCTCGCTTAGCGCCAACGTGGTAAACCGCACTTGATTGGCCGTGGTCTGGCGATGGATGAATAGATCAGACAGTGGCGGCGCGCGCAGCTTGTCGGCATGGGTTTCGGTTGTTTCAATGAAATATCCCAGCACATTGTTGTGCTTGATCTTTAGGCTTTGAATCCCGGTTTGCGCCACAAACGTCGCCTGCATTGCCGCGATCACGCTGCGGCCTTCATCGCGCAAGCGCCGTGTGTCGTCCAAATCCGCGTCATAGCTTTCGGCGATAAACCCACCGTCGCGCGTCAAAATCGGCGGCTCGGCAATAAGGGCCCGGTCCAAAAGATCAATCAGCGTCGCATGGCCGGTCAATGCCGCTGCTTCCGTGGCCAACAGCGCAGGCACCCCAGTCATCTGCAGCAAAAGGTGTTCACCGCAAGCCAGCCCATTTCTGATCGCCGCCAAATCCCGCGGCCCGCCCCGGTCAAGCGCCAGCCGTGACAGCGCGCGATCTATATCCCCCACAAGGCGCAATTCGTCGCGCAATTGGGCCCGCATGCGGCTTTGGTCATGCATAAACCGCACCGATTCCAATCGGCTATGGATCAGCTCAAGATCGCGCGATGGGCTGGAAAGCCTGCGTTCCAGCAGCCGCCCCCCGGCGGCCGTAACGCTGCGATCCATCGCGGACAGCAGCGATCCGTCACGCCCGCCCGACATTGCCGTGGTGATTTCAAGATTGCGCCTTGTGGCCGCATCTATCTGAACCGACCCGCCCGCGCTTTCCTGCACCGGCGGGCGTAACAACGGCAGTTTGCCGCGCTGCGTCAGATCAAGGTAGTCAACCAAGGCGCCCAACGCCGATACGTCGGCACGCTGAAACGCACCAAACGACTCCAACGAGGCCACCGAAAACAGCTGGCACAGCCGTTTCTCTGATCCAGCAGAATCAAAACAGCCCCGGGCCAACGCGGTAATCGCGGCGCCCGATTCTGCAACCAAACCTGCCAGTTCGGCTTCTTGCGCCTCGGAAACCAGAACCTCACGTGGGGCGATACGCGCCAATTCTGGCCCCAACCGCACCAAGGGGCACAGCATCACCCGCAACTCTCCGGTTGAAATATCGGCCCATGCCAGCGCAGCTTCATTGCGCACCACGCTGTAAGCCGCCAGATAATTGTGCCGCCGTGCCTCCAGCAAACTATCTTCGGTCAGCGTGCCGGGCGTCACCAGCCGCACCACATCGCGGCGCACCACGGATTTGTAGCCGCGCTTTTTTGCCTCGGCCGGGTCTTCCATTTGTTCGGCAATCGCCACCCGGAACCCTTTGCGGATCAGGGTCAGCAGATATCCCTCGGCAGCATGATGCGGCACGCCACACATCGCAATCGGCTGGCCCGCATGAAAGCCGCGTTTGGTCAGCGCGATATCCAACGCCTCGGATGCAGCAACCGCATCGTCAAAAAACATCTCGTAAAAGTCACCCATCCGGTAGAACAACAGCGCGCCGGGATATTGCGCTTTGATCTCCAGATATTGTGCCATCATCGGCGTGGTGGCGTCGTCGGTCACGGCAAACTCCCCTATGCCTGCCGACCCTACAAAACTGGGCGGGCGTCGAAAAGGGACTATCGGCGGATCGCCCGTCCGGCCTTAGTGTGCAAAGGCCGCGTCTTTGCCCCACACCGCTTTGATCCGGGCATCGCGGCCACACGCATCGCGGTAAAACTTGTAGGCATTGGCTTTTGTCTTGGGCCCCCGCCGCGTGATGACAATTTCGGTGCTGCGATAATAGTTCTGATGGTAATCTTCGGCGGGCCAAAAGGTTTTCGCGCCCAAGACCGGCGTTACAATTTTTTGCCCCAGCACCGCCTCCGCCTCGGCCACAGCGGTTTTTGCGGTGGCCTTCTGATCCGCGTTCAGAGGAAAAATTGCCGTGCGATAAGAGTTGCCCCGATCACAAAACTGCCCGCCGGCATCTGTTACATCGACCGACCGCAAAAATTTCGCCATCAATTCGGCGTAGCTGATCTTGGCGGAATCGAAGGTGATCCTGGCCGCCTCGTAATGGCCGTCGTGGTTGTCATACGTCGGATTTTCAGACGACCCGCCGGTATACCCCGACACCACTGAAATGACCCCCGGAACCGATTCAAAATCCGATTCCACGCACCAAAAACACCCACCTGCGACAATGGCTTTTTCTGTTTTGGCGAAAGCTGCGCCAGTGAAGGCCAGCGACAGGATAAAAACTAAACGTAACATTTTTGATCTCCAACTTTGTCCATCGACCATGAAAGCGGGCCGCAATCCGCGCAATGCACCGCCACGTGATGTCACGCTAAGGTGATTGCCCCCCTTGGCCTTGTCGCCCGCGCGCCGTAGCGTGGGAAAACAAAAAGGGGGCCACCATGACCGATCACGTGTCCACACATCAGGCCGACGACGATGCGCGCAACGAAACCATTTTGATTTACGTCAATGGGCAGATTGTGCCCAAGGCCAAGGCGATGGTTTCGGTCTACGACTCCGGCTTCATGCTGGGCGATGGCGTGTGGGAGGGTATCCGGCTGTATAACGGGCGCTGGAGCTTTCTGGATGACCATATTACCCGCTTGTTTGAGGCGGCCAAGGCGATTGATCTGGATATCGCGCTGACCCCGGAACAAGTGATTTCCGCAATATTAGACACACAACTGGCCAATAAAATGACAACCGATGCGCACGCCCGGTTGATGGTGACGCGCGGTGTCAAAACCCGACCATTTCAGAACCCCAGACTTTCGCAGCAAGGCCCGACCATGGTGATCATCATGGAACATTCACGCCAGAAACTGCCCCGGCCGATTAGGCTTGCAACCGTGCCGCATATGCGCGGCTTGCCGATGACCCAAGATCCCAAGCTGAATTCGCATTCCAAACTGAATTGTATTCTGGCCTGCATCGCCGCGCAAAAGGCTGGCGCGGATGAGGCGCTGATGTTGGATGTGCATGGCTTTGTGAACACCACCAACGCCTGCAATTTCTTTATCGTGCGTAAGGGGCAGGTGTGGACCAGCACCGGCGATTATTGCATGAACGGCATCACCCGGCAAAAGGTGATTGATTTGTGCCGCGCCAACGACATTCCCGTGTTTGAGCGGAATTTCACTCTGGTCGACACCTATTCGGCGGATGAGGCGTTTTTGACCGGCACGTTTGGCGCGCAAACCCCCGTGGGTGACATTGACGGCCGCCAGATTGGCACGGGCCAGATTGGCCCGATGACGGAGCGGATACGCGGGCTTTACAAGACTTTGGTGGGTGCATGACCGCGCCGCGCCGCATTGCAATGTGGTCCGGGCCGCGCAACCTTTCGACCGCGATGATGTATGCCTTTGCCGCGCGCGGCGATTGTGTTGTCTGGGACGAGCCGTTTTATGCCGCCTACCTTGACGCAACTGGCGTCGATCACCCCATGCGGGAAGACATTATCGCCGCGCATGAACCCGATCCCGACGTGATCGCTGCCACCTGCAAAGGGCCGATTCCGCAGGGTCAGAGCCTGTTTTATCAAAAACACATGACTTTGCACATGATCCCGGATTTTGATCGCCGCTGGATGCGGGCTTGCACGAATGTGTTTTTGATCCGCCATCCCGCCCGTGTGGTGGCCAGCTATGCCAAGAAACGCCAAGGGGCCACGCTTGACGATATTGGCTTTGTGCAACAGGCCGAACTGTTCGACGAAGTGTCAGATTGGTCGGATACCCCGCCGGTTGTGATCGACAGCGATGATATCCGCGCCGATCCCGAGGGCATGCTGCGCAAGCTGTGCTTGGCAATTAACGTGCCGTTTACCTTAAAAATGCTGCGCTGGCCCGCCGGTGGCAATCAGGCCGATGGTGTCTGGGCGCCGCATTGGTATGCCGCAGTTCACCGCAGCACCGGGTTTGACGGCGCCGAAGGCCCGCTCCCCGATTTGGGCGGCGCCTACGCCGATCTGGCGGCTCAGGCGATGCCCTATTACGAACGGCTGGCGCGGCACAAATAGCAAAGCCGCGCCCCAACCAAAAGGGCGCGGCTTTGCCATGCCATATCGGATCAGAGACCCAGTTCGGTGCGAATATAGGCGATAGCGTCATCCGACAAGTCGCGACCACCCGATGCAATCAACAGTGCCGCGTCTTCAGTCGCCTGGGCGGCAAGCACGGCCGTGCTTGCAGCCGTAACTTTTACCGCAGCAGCATCATAATCCACCACAGCTTGACGTTCGACCGCAAGCGCTTCTGCAGCGGCGGCATAGCCTTCAATTGTCGGATCAAGCGCTGCGATGGCGGCGTCGATATCCGCCACCGACCGCACCGGAAGCGGCAGGGCATCGCGGGCCGTGGTTGCCTGTGCAAGCAAAGTCGCGGCGGTGGTTGTGGCAATAGCGGCATCACGATACGCCGCAATACGGCCAACTTGGCTGTTTGGGTCGGCGTTCTTGAACGCGTTAGGGTTGGCCTTGACGGCGTTCAGCCCTTTCAACTCGGACGCCAGTGCGCCGTTACTGTTCTTTTCGGCCTTTTTGTTGGCTTTGTTGCTGCTTTTGATGGCCTTGGCGTCATTTTTTGCCGACTTCGAGGCCGCCTTGCTTTCCGATTTGGCATTTCCGGAATTGCCACCCCCAGAATTACCATTCCCGCCTTTTTCGGCATAAGCGGCATCAAGACCCGCCATCGGACTTAAGGCAGATGGGATCGGTCCAAGGGCAACGGCGACAAAGCCAAGCATTGTGGCAATGGATTTCAGGGTCATAGTGGATCTCCGGCTGAAAGGAAGCGCACAACTTTCTGTGCGAAACAGATCGTTTTGTATGGAACATCTATGCGGCAAATCTATGGCGCAGCACAAAAACTACGGCAACGGCGCCGGCCGGACAACCGTGGTTCTTCGCAGCCAGCGCTTCGCCGCCGGTCAGCTTTTGGTCGCAACCCGCGCGTTGCGTGTTGCGATTAGTTTCAGCCGCAGCGCGTTCAATCGAATAAACCCAGCCGCGTCTTTCTGATCATAGGCCCCTGCGTCTTCTTCAAAGGTCACGTGCTTTTCGGAATACAGGCTGTGATCTGACCACCGCGCAACCGTCCGCGCCGACCCTTTGTAAAGCTTTACCCGAACGGTTCCTGTGACATGCTCTTGTGATTTGTCGATCAACGCCTGCAGCATCTCGCGTTCCGGGCTGAACCAAAAGCCGTTGTAAATCAATTCGGCATAGCGCGGCATGATGCTGTCTTTCAGATGCCCGGCACCCGCATCCAGGGTGATTTGTTCGATTCCGCGGTGCGCCTCAAGCAAGATCGTGCCGCCGGGGGTTTCATACACCCCGCGCGATTTCATGCCAACAAAGCGGTTTTCCACCAGATCAAGCCGCCCCACCCCATGCGCGCCGCCAATCTCGTTCAGCCGGGTTAGAATGGTGGCGGGCGACATTGCTTCGCCATTGATCGCCACCGCATCGCCCGACTCAAACGTGATTTCAACCATTTCCGGGGTATTCGGCGCATCTTCGGGGGCTACGGTGCGCTGATATACATATTCTGGTGCTTCATTGCCCGGATTTTCCAGCGCTTTGCCCTCGGACGAGGTGTGCAGCAAGTTGGCATCGACCGAAAACGGCGCTTCACCGCGCTTGTCCAGTGCGATTGGAATTTGGTTTGCTTCGGCAAATTCGATCAGCTTGGTGCGGCTGGACAAATCCCATTCCCGCCATGGCGCAATCACCCGGATGGCGGGGTTCAGTGCATAGGCTGACAATTCAAACCGAACCTGATCATTGCCCTTGCCCGTTGCGCCATGCGATACCGCATCCGCCCCGGTTTCGGCGGCAATTCGCACCAGATGTTTCGAAATCAGCGGCCGCGCAATCGAGGTGCCCAGCAGATAAAGCCCTTCATACAAGGCATTGGCGCGGAACATCGGAAACACGTAATCGCGCACGAATTCTTCGCGCACATCCACGATATGAATATTCTCCGGCTTGATCCCCAGCAAAATCGCCTTGGCGCGGGCGGGTTCCAATTCCTCGCCCTGACCCAGATCGGCGGTAAAAGTCACCACCTCGCAGCCATATTCGGTTTGCAGCCATTTCAGGATGATCGAGGTATCCAGACCGCCGGAATAGGCAAGGACGACTTTCTTGGGTGCGGGCATCGGATATCTCCTGAACGAAAACTGCGTGCGGTCTATTGGGTTTTGCCGTTCGGAACAAGACCGATTGGCCTTGGCCGCGTGGCGCGCTAGGGTTCTGCCATGACAGATTTTGCCCATGCCGCCCGCCAGTCCACCCGCGCCTTGCGCGAATTGTTTCCGCGCACGCCGCTACAGCGCAATGACCATTTATCCCAGCGCTATGGGGCCGAGATTTGGTTGAAGCGCGAAGACCTGTCGCCAGTGCGCAGTTACAAATTGCGCGGGGCGTTTACCGCAATGCGCAAAGTGCGGTTGACCCATCCAAAGCAGACCGATTTTGTCTGTGCAAGTGCGGGCAACCACGCGCAGGGCGTTGCCTTTGCCTGTCGTCACTTTGGCGTATCGGGCACGATTTTCATGCCGGTAACCACGCCGCAGCAAAAGATCGACAAGACCCGCGCCTTTGGCGGCGACGCTGTGCGCATCGTTCTGACCGGGGATTATTTTGACCAGACGCTGGCGGCGGCACAGACGTTTTGTGCAGGGAAAGGCGCGCATTTCTTATCACCGTTCGACGATAACGACGTCATTGAAGGTCAGGCCTCGGTGGCGGTTGAAATGCTGGATCAACTGGGCCGCGCGCCCGATCTGGTGATCCTGCCGGTTGGCGGTGGTGGCCTGTCGGCGGGCGTCACCCAATATTTGCGGATCGAAGCGCCGCAAACCGAATTTCGTTTTGTCGAACCTGTCGGCGGTGCCAGTCTGACCGCGGCACTTTTGGCGCAAGAGCCGGTAAAACTGGGCCGGATCAACAGCTTTGTCGATGGCGCGGCGGTGGCGCGGCTGGGGGACCGCACCTATGCGGCCTTGGCTTGGGTCAAGCCGTCCGAGGTTTTGCTGGCCCCCGAAGACCGTATTTGCGTGACCATGTTGGAAATGCTGAACGTCGAAGGCATTGTTCTGGAGCCGGCAGGCGCGTTATCGGTCGATGTTTTGCCCGAACTTGCCGATCAGATTGTCGGTAAAACGGTGATTTGCGTGACGTCAGGCGGCAACTTCGATTTTGAGCGGTTGCCCGAAGTGAAGGAACGCGCGCAACGCTATTCCGGCGTCAAGAAATACTTCATTTTGCGGATGCCGCAGCGCCCCGGCGCATTGAAGGAATTTCTGGGCATGTTGGGCCCGGATGATGACATCGCCCGGTTTGAATATCTGAAGAAATCGGCGCGCAACTTTGGCTCGGTGCTGATCGGGATCGAAACCAGCCGGGCGGAAAACTTTGCAGCGCTGTTTGCGCAGCTGGATGCGGCGTCGTTCACCTTTAAGGACATCACCAATGATGAAATTCTGTCAGAATTTCTGATCTAGGCCGCGCTTAACGCCAGAATCCTCTCAGCCAGCGCTGCCTTTGACAGCGCGTAACACTCTTGCACCGCCGCGATGTCCAATCCGGTTTCGCCACCCGCCGCACGGCGTTCGCCATCCTGGCAAAGCGCTGCAAACTGCGCAAACCCAAGGTTCAGCGCGGCCCCTTTCAGAAAATGCAGATCGGCTTCCAACGACTTTGCCAAATCGCCGGGTGCGATCCGCAAGATCACCTCATCGGCCTCTTCCAGAAACATCGCGACAACCTCATCAAGATCATCTGCGCCGATCTCATCGCGCAATTCGTTCACTCTGGTCCAGTCGATCATCCTTGCCACTGCCTTTGGTGCGCTGCCTAACGCCAGAATGCCCAGAAACACCTTAATAAATTCTCACCGGGGGCGGCTGCAAAGGGCAAAATTTTAGGTTTCACCAAACATTAATCGCTTGAAGGCAAACAGGTCTGCAAAGGTGTGGAGGCCAAGCGTGACAATCGGATTGATCAGACAACAGCCCCGGGTTCCCGCGCCAAATCCGCTGGTGCCGCGCCCGGTTTTGATTGTGGATGACAGTCGCGCGCAGCGGAAAATTTTGGAATTGCAGCTTACCCGTTGGGGCTATGATGTGACCGAAGCGGCCTCTGGTGATGATGCGCTGGCGTTGTGCAAGGGCCGGGATTTCGATATTATCTTGTCCGACTGGATGATGCCCGGCATGTCTGGTCTGGATTTTTGCAAGGCTTTTCGCGCACTTCCACGCGAAGGCTATGGCTATTTCATTCTGCTGACCTCCAAGTCGGAAAAGACTGAAATCGCGGATGGTTTGGAAAATGGGGCTGACGACTTTTTGACCAAACCGGTCAGTGCCGACGAATTGCGCGCCCGTTTGCGTGCGGGCGAACGCATCTTGGGCATGCAGGATGAGTTGGTCGAAAAGAACCGGTTGGTTGGCTCTACGCTGGGGCAGCTGCAAAAATTGTATGATTCGCTGGACCGCGATCTGATAGAGGCGAACAAACTGCAAAAGGCCTTGGTCCGGAACCGCCAGCTTGAATTCAGAACCGGGGCGGCGTCGGTGCTGATGCGGCCATCGGGCCATGTTGGCGGTGATCTGGTGGGCACCTTTCACATCACGGCGAATACGATTGCCGTCTATTCCATCGACGTCGCGGGCCATGGCATCGCGTCTGCGATGATGACGGCGCGCTTGGCCGCCCTGATGTCGGGGGGTGCGCCGGATCAAAACATCGCCGTGTCGATCGGGGCTTACGGGCGCCGTGATTCCTGGCCACCCGAAATGGTGGCGCATCGGTTGAACCGTATGATGACCGACGGCATTTCCGTCGATCAATATTTCACCATGGCCTATGCCGAGATTGATCTTCTTTCCGGCCGTGTGCGGCTGGTGCAGGCCGGGCATCCACACCCGCTGATCTTGCGTGCAGACGGCACGGTTGAAGAGGTGGGCGAGGGCGGCTTGCCGATTGGTCTGATTGAAGGCTGTCAATACGAAAGGGTATCGCTGCAACTGGCCCCCGGCGACCGGATGTTTTTAATGTCTGACGGAATAACCGAATGCCCCGACCCTGCTGGGGCAGAGCTTGGCACCGAAGGGTTGATAGAATTGATCCATAAAAGCAGGGACCTGAGCAGCAGTTCCTTGCTTGAGGCATTGGTGTGGGATCTGTCAGATTACGCCAAAACCATCGTTTTTCCTGATGACGTATCGGGCATAATCTTTGATTACCGCGGCCTGCCCTGACGCAAGGCTTTTGCCAACATGGCCCGGTCCCCGGCGTTGCCCAGCAACGACATGGCGGCGGCCGGATCCATCCACACCGCCCGATGTCCGATTTCGGTCGGCGAGCCAACCCGCAGCGCGGGCTGCGCCACATAGACCGTGCAAATCTTTTCGGCCCAAAGGTTATACTCGGGCATGAAGGTAAAACGCCGGAACGCCCCTAGCCGCCGGATGCCGGTTATATGCCAGCCAGTTTCCTCCATCACCTCGCGGTGCAGCGCCGCGATTGGATGCTCTCCGCGGTCGATGCCGCCGCCAGGCAATTGATACTCCGGCGTCGGATTTTCCTGATGCGTGGTCAGCAAACCGTCCTTATGCAGCAAAACTGCGTAAACGCCGGGTCTGCGCCGATAGATTTTGTCCGCGCGCGGCGGTGCGCCATAGCGTTTGATCATGTCAGCCCTGTGGTCGCCCGGTTGCCCTGCCTTTATAGGCGCGGTATGCCAAGATTGGCACGTTTAGGATACCCCATGATCTCGACACCACAAATCGCCTGGGACGACACCGTCCTGCCGTTTCAACTGGATCGCACCGATGTGCGTGGCCGCGTTGCGCGTTTGGATTCGGCGCTGGATCAGGTGCTAAAGCAGCACGACTATCCACCTGTAATCGAGGCGTTGGTGGCCGAGGCCGCCGTGCTGACTGCCTTGATCGGGCAGTCGGTGAAACTGCGCTGGAAACTGTCGCTGCAGATTCGCGGCAAAGGCCCGGCGCGGTTGATCGCCACCGATTATTACGCCCCGATCGCCGAAGGCGCGCCCGCCCGCATCCGGGCCTATGCCAGTTATGACGCCGACCGGCTGGATCATGCCGCCGAACCGTTCAGCCAGATCGGCGAGGGGTATTTCGCGCTGATGATAGATCAGGGTCAGGATATGGCACCCTATCAGGGCTTTACCCCGATCACCGGAGGTTCACTTTCGGCCTGTGCAGAGACGTATTTCGCCCAATCAGAACAGCTTCCCACCCGGTTTGCGCTGACGTTCGGGAAAAGCCAAATCCCCGGCAATTCTGTGCAGTGGCGGGCGGGTGGCGTGATGTTGCAACACATGCCCAGCGTCACCGGGCAAGTCGCCGCTGATCAGGGTTCAGGCGAAGGCGGGCTTTTGGGCCATATGGATATACTGGCCGGTGAGGAAAGCGAAAACTGGACGCGGGCAAATGCGCTGCTGGACACGGTGGAAGAGATCGAAATGATCGGACCAACGGTCACGCCGACCGACTTGCTGGTGCGGCTGTTTCACGAAGAAAATCCACGGGTGTTTGATCCGCAGGCGGTGCATTTTGGTTGTTCCTGTGCGCCGGAAAAGGTGCGTCAGGCGATGTCGATCTATTCGCAGAAAGATATTCGCACGATGACAACCGATAAGGGCATCGTGACCGCCGACTGTCAGTTCTGTGGCAAGCACTATGAGTTTGATCCGCAAACGCTGGGGTTTGACGCCCCAAAAGCCGCTGATGATGCCGGTCAGCATTGATCGGCTGATCAACTCATTGGCCAAGTCAGCGGGCGATTCGTCCGACTTTGATCTTAACCCCGGCATTCCCCGGCCCGCGGCTGCCAACTTGCGTCCGGCGGCCGTGCTGATTCCGCTTTGGGTGCGCTCGCAGGGGGTGCAGGTGATCCTGACCAAACGCGCCTCGCATCTGAAGCATCATCCGGGCCAGATTGCGTTCCCGGGTGGCAAAGTGGATGCAACCGATGCAGATGGCTGCGCCGCTGCCCTGCGGGAGGCGCAGGAAGAGATCGGTTTGCCACCGGCTATGGTGCAGGTTCTGGGCACATTGCCGCCGCATGAAACCGTGACTGGCTTTAGTATTCTTCCGGTTTTGGGCCTTATCAGAGCCGATTTTGTCCCACTGGCGCAGCCGGACGAGGTTGAGGAAATCTTTACGGTGCCGCTGGCGCATGTTTTGCAGCAGGCCAATTACCGCATCGAGGGCCGGATGTGGATGGGCCAGATGCGGCGGTATTATGTGGCGGCCTACGGTCCGTATTATATCTGGGGGGCCACCGCCCGTATTTTGCGCGGTCTGGCCGAGCGGGTTGCATCGTGAAGATTTCAGGGGATTGGATCGCGCATCCCGGCACCCAAAACCTGTTGCAGGTCTTGGAAACCGCGGGCTATCGCGGCCTGTTTGTCGGGGGCTGCGTGCGAAACGCGTTGATGGGGTTTGCTGTCAACGATGTTGATATCGCCACCGATGCTTTGCCGCAAACTGTGACAAACCTTGCAGAATCCGCGGGTTTTCGGGTGATCCCGACCGGCCTTGCCCATGGCACAGTGACCGTTATCGCTGCGGGGCACGCGCATGAGGTGACCACGTTTCGTCAGGATGTTGCAACCGATGGGCGGCACGCGGTGGTCGCGTTCACCGACTCGGTCGCGCTGGACGCCGCTCGCCGTGATTTCACGATGAATGCGCTATATGCCGATGCTGAGGGCAATATCCTTGATCCACTGGACGGGCTGGGCGATGTTATGGCCCGGCGGGTGCGCTTTGTCGGCGACGCGCAGGCGCGCATCCGTGAAGATTATTTGCGCATTTTGCGGTTTTTCCGGTTTTACGCCGTTTATGGCGATCAAACCGCAGGCATTGACGCCGAAGGATTGGCCGCCTGTGCCGCAAATGCAGATGGCATCGACGCATTGTCGGCGGAACGGGTGGGTGCTGAGATGCGCAAACTGTTGGCCGCCGCCAATCCGGCGCCAGCGATTTCTTCGATGGCGCAGGCAGGGATGCTGGCACGGGTGTTGCCGGAGGCGGATGCCACAAGTCTGGCGCCCCTTGTGCATCTTGAGTCTGGGATCGCGCCGCGCTGGCAACGGCGGTTGGTGGTGATTGGCGGCCAGGATGTGGCGACGCGGCTGTGTTTGTCCAAGGCAGAAACCGCCATTTTGGGCCGTGTCAGAGACGTATTAGGCACGGTTTTGTCACCGGCGGCGCTGGGCTGGCGGTTGGGCGCGGCAGAGGCCGAAGATGCGGTGCTTTGCCGGGCAGCACTGCTGCAACTGCCTTTGCCCATGGATTGGCGCCGCGATATTGACCGGGGCAAAAACGCGTCACTGCCGGTAACCGCTGCCGATCTGATGCCTGCACTGACGGGCCCGGCGCTGGGCGATGCGCTGCGGCAGATTGAACAGCGCTGGCTGGCGTCTGATCTGACCCTGACCAAGGATGAACTGTTGGCGTGATCGGTTTCCCTTGGCCGCAAACAGGTCTATGTTGTAAAGGCATAGCACGAGATAATCATGTTCAAATTCTTTGAGGGGTTGGTTGACCCCTACGCCTCCTATACCCAAACCGATACGCCACCCCGTCAGTTGTGGCCGTTTCTGCTGGACTATATCCGGCCGTTTCGTGGGGTGTTTGCGGCGACCGCCGTGGTATCTGTGGCCAATTCTGCCTTTGACGTGGGTCTTATCTGGTATGTTGGCCGGTTGGTTGATGTGCTGACAGCCGGGACGCCGGCGCAGGTCTGGGCCAGCCATGGCACCGAAATCATCGTGGTGGCGCTGATCATCCTGATTTTGCGGCCAATGATTGGTGGCACCGGCGTGGCATTGTTGCACAATACGATTTTGCCGAATTTTGGCACCATGATGCGCTGGCGGGCGCACCGCCATGTGTTGCGTCAACCGGTTGGGTGGTTCGAATCCGATTTTGCGGGCCGGATCGCCAACCGCATCATGCAGGCCCCGCCCGCTGCGGGCGAGGCAGTGTTCCAGACGTTTGACGCAATTGCCTTTGCCTTTACCACACTTGTGGGGGCCGCGTTCATGTTGGCTGGCGCGGATCCCCGGCTTTTGCTGCCACTGGTGATCTGGTTTGCGGGCTATATCGCCCTGATGCGCTGGACCATCCGGCGCGCAGGCCCGGCGGCCACCGCGTCATCCGAAGCACGCTCGGCGGTGACGGGCCGGGTGGTGGATGCCTATACCAACATCCATTCGGTCAAGCTGTTTGCTGATAGCGATCTGGAGCTGGATTATGGCCGCGACGCCATAGAGCGCGCCCGCACGACCTTTATGAGCGAAATGCGCGTGGTCACGGTGATGGATATCGTTCTGACCGGGCTGAATGGCCTTTTGATCGTGGCGGTTACTGCGTGGGCAATGTGGCTGTGGTATAACGGCGAGGCGTCGGTTGGCACGGTTGCGGCGGCGGTCACTTTGGTGCTGCGACTGAACAATATGACCTATTGGATCATGTGGGCCACCACCAGTCTGGTGCAAAACCTTGGCACCGTCCAGGAAGGCATGCAGACCATTACCCAGCCGATTGCGTTGGTGGATCAACCGGGCGCGCGCGATTTGGCCTTCGGCAAGGGGCTGATCCAGATCGACGCCGTTTCGCACCATTACGGGCGCGGATCGGGCGGGCTGCAGGATGTCAGCCTGACCATTCAGCCGGGCGAACGGATCGGCGTGGTCGGGCGGTCCGGCGCGGGCAAATCAACCTTGGTCAAACTGATGCTGCGGTTTTACGATACCGAGGCCGGGCGCATCCTGATCGACGGTCAGGATATCGCATCCGTGGGCCAAGACAGCCTGCGCCGCCAGATTGGAATGGTGCAACAAGACAGCAGCCTGATGCACCGGTCTGTGCGCGAAAACATTCTTTATGCGCGCCCAAATGCGGGGGACGCCGCGATGATCGCCGCCGCCAAACAGGCCGATGCGCATGCGTTTATCCTTACCCTGCAAGACCCCGAGGGCCGCACCGGCTATGACGCGCATGTCGGTGAGCGCGGGGTCAAACTGTCGGGCGGTCAGCGGCAGCGCGTGGCGTTGGCGCGGGTCATCATCAAGGATGCGCCGATCCTGATCCTTGATGAGGCGACATCGGCGCTTGATTCCGAAGCCGAGGCTGCCATTCAGTCCGCGCTTTTTGGGGTGATGCAGGGCAAAACCGTGATCGCCATCGCGCATCGGCTGTCCACCATTGCCGCGATGGACCGCATTATCGTGCTGGAAGACGGGCGCATTGCCGAAGAAGGCCGTCATGCCGATTTGTTGAAAACCGGCGGCTTGTATTCCCGGTTTTGGGCGCGCCAGTCTGGCGGGTTCATTGGGTTAGAGGAAGACGAATGATACTTGGCCCGACGATCCAGCCGTTCAGCCCAACCGATCAGGATCCGCCGCAAACCATGTGGCGGTTTTTTCGCTGGGCGGTGCAGGGCGCTTGGCCGGGTATTTTATGGGCTGGCTTCTGGTCGGCCTGCGCAGGGTCTTTGGAGGCGGTTTCGGCCACCATTCTGGGCCATGTGATTGATGCCGCCAATACCGCGAACCCAGCCTCGGTTTTTACCGATCATTTCTGGCTGGCTGCGGTTTTTGTCGGGTTTTACCTGATCGTGCGGCCGATCATCTTTGGCTTGAACACGCAGGCCACGTCGGTGACCGTTGAACCCAACCTGTTTCCGCTGATCCTGTCGCGGCTGCATCGCTGGACCATCGGTCAGGCAGTGACGTTTTTCGACAATGATTTCGCCGGGCGTATTGCGCAAAAACAAATGCAGGTGGCGCGGGCGACCACCGATGTGGTGTCGGGCACCATCGAAACCGTGGCCTTTGCCTTGGCGTCGGTGGTGGGATCGGCGGCGCTGTTGCTGGTGATTGACGTGCGAATATCAGCGCTGCTGGTGCTGTGGATCGCCGGATATTTTCTGTTCATCCGTGGCTTTTTGCGCCGGATCCGGGCGGCGTCGGGCGCGCGGGCGGCGGCGCGGGCGATGGTGACCGGGCAAATCGTTGACACCGTGACCAATATGAAAACCGTCAAGCTGTTTGCGCATGCAAGGCATGAAGACCGGGTGGCGCTGGAGTCGATGGAAACCTTCCGTGATCGGGCGATTGAATACGGCATTATTTCCAGCTGGTTTCGCTTTGCCCTGATTGCGCTGGCGGGCGTGCTGCCGGTGATGCTGGTCGGTGGCACTGTTTGGTTGTGGTCGAAGGGCGGGGCCTCGGCGGGTGATATCGCGGCGGCGGCGGCGGTGTCGTTCCGACTGGCGCAAATGACCGGCTGGGTGTCGTTCAGCATGATGTCGATTTTCGGCAATCTGGGCGAAGTTGAAGACGGCGTGCGCACCCTGACGCCGCCCTATACTTTAACCGATGCGCCGGGGGCGGTTGATCTGCCGCGTGTGGCGGGCGCCATTCGGATGGATGGCGTCAGCTTTGCTTATGGGCGACGCAAAGGCGGTCTGGATGAGGTGACGCTGGCCATCGCTCCGGGACAAAAAATTGGTCTGGTGGGCGCGTCAGGGGCGGGCAAAACCACGCTGGTTTCGTTGCTGTTGCGGCTCTATGACACCGAAAAAGGCCAAATTCTGATCGACGGCACCGATGTGCGCACGGTTACTCAGGAATCCCTGCGCCGCCAGATCGGTATGGTTACCCAGGAAACCGCGATGTTCAACCGCACGGCGCGTGAAAACATCATGTATGGCGATCCGGGTGCTACCGAAGATCAGATGATCGCCGCCGCGACGCAGGCTGAAGCGCATGAGTTTATCCTTGGCTTGAAAGATTTCGCAGGCCGCACCGGCTATGACGCCTATCTGGGCGAACGCGGCGTCAAACTGTCGGGTGGTCAGCGCCAACGCATCGCCCTGGCGCGTGCCTTTCTGAAAGATGCACCGATTTTGGTGCTGGACGAGGCGACATCAGCCTTGGACAGCGAAGTCGAGGCCAGCATTCAAGCGGCACTATCCAAGGTGATGCAGGGTAAAACCGTGCTGGCGATTGCGCACCGTTTATCGACCATCGCCGAGATGGACCGCATCGTTGTGCTTGACGCAGGCCGCATTGTGGAACAGGGCAGTCACGCCGAACTGCTGGCTTTGCGGGGCCTTTATGCGCGGTATTGGAACCGCCAATCGGGCGGCTTTATCGGCGTCGAAGAAAAGGAAGCGGCAGAGTGAAATTGTTCATCGACCGGCTGGGCCATTTGGGCGATGGCATTGCCATGGGTGCGGATGGTCCGATCTTTGTGCCCGGGCTGCTGCCGGGCGAAGAGGTTGAGGGCGATCTGCAGGGCGACCAGCTGGCCGATTTCCGCATTCTGATGCCGTCGCCCAACCGGGTTAAACCGCCGTGCGCCCATGCCAGAACCTGTGGCGGCTGCATGATGCAACACGCCGCGGATGGCTTTGTCGCCGATTGGAAGTTGGGCATCGTCAAAGGCGCTTTGGCGGGGCAGGGCCTGACGGCTGCGTTTTTGCCGATCCTGACCTCGCCGCCGCGCTCTCGCCGCCGCGCGACAATCGCTGCCCGCCGCACCAAAACCGGTGCGCTGATGGGCTTTCATGCGCGCGCGTCCGATATGTTGGTGTCGGTGCCAAACTGTCAGCTTTTGCACCCCGACCTGATCGCCACCTTTGCCGGGCTTGAAGCGTTGGTAAAATTGGGCGGTTCGCGGTCTGCCGAGGTGTCATTCACGGTGACCCGATCCCTTTCCGGGCCGGATGTGATGGTGACGGGGGGCAAGCCGCTGGACGCTGGCCTGCAGCTTGAACTGGCGCGGGTCACCGAAACCCACGGCTTTGCCCGCCTGACCTGGAATGGCGAAGCGGTTGCTCTGCGGTCGGCCCCGATGCAACGCTTTGGCCGCGCGTTGGTATCGCCGCCGCCCGGCGCGTTTTTGCAAGCCACCGCCGAAGGCGAGGCGGCGCTGCTGGCGGCAATCACCCGCGCCATTGGCCCCGCCAAAAAAACTGTTGATTTATTTTGCGGGGTTGGCACCTTTACCCTACCCTTGGCGACTGGGTGTGAAGTGCATGCTGTTGAATCCGAAGGCCAGATGGTTGCGGCGTTGGACAAGGGCGCGCGCGGGGCCGAAGGGCTAAAGCGGATCACCACCGAAGTGCGCGATCTGTTTCGCCGCCCGCTGGAGGCTGACGAATTCAAAGGCGTTGATGCGGTTGTGATAGACCCGCCCCGCGCCGGGGCCGAAGCACAAACCGCCGCCCTTGCCCGCGCCCGCGTGCCGGTAATTGCCTTCGTGTCGTGCAACCCGATCACTTTTGCCCGCGATGCCAAGGTTCTGGTCGCCGCCGGCTATACGCTGGATTGGGTGCAAGTGGTTGATCAATTCCGCTGGTCGGCCCATGTTGAACTGGTGGCAAGGTTTGCATTGGCGTCAAAATAGCCCTGCCGATAAGAAAACTGTGATCGCCCCCGATCATTCTATCCCTATGCAGGCGCGGCGTTTTTCGGTAAGGCAGAAAAAAAATAAACGTGGCGGGCGGGATATGGCAGTCTTTCGGATTTTGATGCTGGTTGTGGCTGGCTTGGTTATGACCGCCTGTTCGTCAAAATTCCGCGCGTATAATGGGCCAGAGGTGACGCAGGTTCAGGTGCACAAAGCCGCCCGAAAGATGTATCTGATCCACAATGACAAAGTGCTGAAAACCTATGATGTCGGGCTTGGCTTCCAGCCGGTTGGGCATAAAACCACCGAAGGCGACGGCAAGACACCCGAAGGGCTTTATTACATCAGCCATAAAAATCCGCGCTCGACCTATCATCTGTCTGTGGGTATCAGCTATCCCAACGACACGGATCGCGCGGCGGCGACGGCATTGGGCAAACCTACCGGGGGCGATATCTTTATTCATGGCGGCCCGCTAAGGCGCACCACCAAACAAGACTGGACGGCAGGCTGCATCGCCGTTTCTGACCGAGAGATCGAAGAGATTTATTCGATGATCAAACCCGGCACG
This sequence comes from Cypionkella sp., assembly GCA_031422555.1. Taxonomy (GTDB): domain Bacteria; phylum Pseudomonadota; class Alphaproteobacteria; order Rhodobacterales; family Rhodobacteraceae; genus JANNAT01. The sequence goes on from JANPLZ010000161.1 coordinate 25,202, forward strand.
CCGATATATTTGCTGCCTTAAACGGGTTCAGGTTTTGACAAACGAAACCCGAGCTACGTTGATCAGCCGCCGGTAACCAGCGTCCACCATATCTTGCCGTTTTCTTCCTGATACCAGGCAAAGCCAGCCTCACGCGCGGCCGGATCAAGGATCACATCGCGGGTGTCTGGCAGTGCCATCCACGCAGACAGGGTTTCCAACTCGGTTTGATAGGTTTCCGAGATCAATTCCCCCAACAGCTTGCCCGTATAGCCAACGCGCTGCACCCGGATCAGCGGCGATGATCCGTCAGACCCGAAATGCCACGGCCGGTTTTGCACCGACATATCACGCGAATGGGTCAAAGCCGCCGCATTCAGTGCCGCGTTGAACGACAGCGCCGACGCGCCCTTGGCGGCCCGCAAGGTGTTAACCGAATCCAGCAAACGGAACGGAATATTGTTCTGATTGCCGCCGTTGATCTTGTAAACCTGCGGCAAGGGCTGACCACTGCCGTCCAATTGCGGCGCAGAATTTGTTGCGCAGGCTGCCAAAAGCGCCATCGCCCCGCCAAGGCCCAGCAGAGTCCGTCTGTTCATAGTATTCACCTTATTAAGGGCCCGCCGCCCCGGCACTGACCCGTCCTTAACGAAAGATCGCGCGGGTTTCAAACCCCACCCGTGCAACCGTGCAGCAGATCGCCTACTGACGCGGGCTTGATTTGCGGCGGCGGTGCAAATCGACTATGACCGGCAATAAGACCGCTGAAGGAATGGTTTGATGACAAACAGCACACCCAATGCCCTGAACCGCCGCCTGTTTCTGGGTGGGGTGGCAACGGCCCTGACGGCTGCGGCGGCACCGGTTCTGGCGCAAGACAACACGACGGAACCTGATCCTATCGCCAACCGGCCGATCCGCAACAATATCTCCAGCTTTCGGATGCTGGATTGGCAGCAGTATTTCGACAGCACTGGCAATGGGGCAATTTTGGTCGATATCACCTCGCGCGCGTTGCATTACTGGTCGGAAGATCAGGCAATCTACCGGCTTTACCCCACGTCGGTGCCGCTGTCCGAAGATCTGACCCGCAAAGGGCGCACGGACGTCATTCAAAAAGTGGTCGCACCGCAGTGGCGGCCAACGCCCGCCATGCGCGAACGCAATCCCGAATGGCCCGATGTTGTCGAAGGCGGTTCGCCCGATAACCCGCTGGGCACCCATGCGCTGTATCTTGGCTGGACCTATTACCGCATCCACGGCACGCACGACACGCGCAAGATTGGACGCAGATCGTCAAACGGCTGCATCGGGATGTATAACGAGCATATCCAAGAGCTGTTCGCGATGGCCAAAGTCGGCACCCAAGTGTTGCTTATTTGACGACAACGTTGCGCCGCCAGCGGAGTTTGGCCCAGCGAACGTTGCATTCCGGGCGGCAAACCGCGTAATCGGACGTATGAGGAATAGTCTTGGGTGTGTGCCGTCGCCTCTGCGAAAAAACGGCATGCAGAAAACTGGAGATAAAATATGAAAAAGATCGCTCTTGCCGCCGTGTTGTCGGTTGCTGCTACCACCGCTTTTGCTGGTGGCATGGCTGAACCCGTAATGGAACCAGAAGTTGTAGCTGCCGCGACATCGTCGTCGTCGGGTGGCGTGATCATCCCACTGCTGCTGCTGTTGATCGTTGCAGCTGCCGTTTCGGGTGGTTCGTCGGACTAATTTCTGCTGATCCCACGGGATTTTCAGTGACATGAAACGGCAGGGAATCCTGCCGTTTTTTGTTTTTTTCGCGCTGCCACCGCCGCCAGCGCGGTTTTTGACCCATCAGCCGCAAAATCCGGAAAAAATGTGGCATAGACGCCAACATGCCGCGGGTAACTGTGCCGTAAGCGCTTGCATGCCTTGCGTTTTGCCTTTTGCTTTTGCACAACAAAGGTAGATCAATTCAACTGGAGTCTAAAATGAAGAAAATCGCACTTGCCATCGCCCTGTCGGTCTCCGCATCCACCGCTTTCGCTGGCGGTATGGCTGAACCGGTTATGGAAGAAGAAGTTGTTGCAGCGGCAACCTCGTCATCCTCGGGCGGCGTGATCATTCCGTTGTTGTTGTTGTTGCTGGTTGCAGCAGCTGTTTCGGGCGGCACTTCGGGTACTGACGCGCCTTAGTAACAACTACGGATCAAGTTTGCAGGGCTAAATCCAAAGCCCCGATTTTGTGGCTTTGGATTTGGTATACGTGGTTATATTTCTTCCTGCCATTGCGCATATCTGAACCAGCCTGCAAACTGAAAAAGTCACCCCAACCCGGGTTCACCAGCACCCTTTTTTCGAGGAATCCAAAAATGAAGAAAACCGCCCTCGCCATCGCCCTGTCAGTCACCGCCTCCACCGCTTTCGCTGGCGGTATGGCAGAGCCCGTCATGGAAGCAGAAGTTGTCGCAGCTGCAACCTCGTCGTCCTCGGGCGGTGTCATCATTCCATTGCTGTTGTTGCTGTTGGTCGCAGCGGCGGTTTCGGGTGGCAGCGAACCCGTTAGATAACTTAGCAAAGATTTTCAAATTCCGACGATCCAAGCCGTCAGCTTGGATCGTCTTCGGCTATATCCAACCCACCAGATTTTCGCGAATGACCTGCACCAGCGCCGCGATATGGGCGGCATCGTCGTTCAGGCACGGAATATAGGTAAACACCTCACCGCCCGCGTGTTCAAACGCCTCGCGAATTTCGCCGTTGATCTCTTCCAGCGTTTCAATGCAATCGGCCGAAAACGCCGGGGCCATCACCGCGATGTGCTTTTTCCCGGCCTTCGCCAGTTCTGCCACATAGTTCACCGTATAGGGCTTTAGCCATTCCTCGCGGCCAAACACCGATTGAAACGTCGTCTCAATCGCGCCCTTGTCCCAGCCCAGCCGTTCGCGCAACAACCTTGAGGTTTTGGCGCATTGGCAGTGATAGGGATCGCCTTCCATCAAATAGCGTTGCGGCATGCCGTGATAGCTGGCCACCAACACATCGGGCCGCCGCCCAAGCCCCGCATAGGCGCGTTCCACCGATTGCGCCAAAGCGTCGATATAGGCCGGGTGTTCGAAATATTCCGGCACCGTGCGCACGGCGGGCTGACGTTTTTCGGTGGTCAAAGCCGCGAAAAACGAATCGTTGGCTGTGGCAGATGTCGCCCCAGCGTAATGCGGATAAAGCGGAAAGAACAAAATCTTTTCGCACCCCGCCTGCACCATCGCCGCCACTTTGGATTTGGTTGACGGATTGCCATAGCGCATGCAGAAATCAACCATCACTTGATCGCCATGCGCCTGCGTCAGCGACGCCGCAATCGCCGCGGTTTGATCTTTGGTGATCGTCAGCAGCGGGCTTTCGTTCTTTTCCTCATTCCAGATCAGCTTGTAATTCGCGCCGCTGGTAAAGGGGCGCTTGGTCAGGATGATCAGTTGCAACAGCGGCTGCCATTTCCAATCGGGAATATCGACCACCCGCTTGTCGGACAGAAACTCGTTCAGATAACGGCGCATCGACCAGTAATCATAGCCGTCTGGGGTGCCAAGATTGGCCAAAAGGATGCCGATTTTGGCCCGCTTGACCACAGGGTGAGAGGCGGGCGCATGGCTAAGGCGGCCGGTTCCGGGCATAACATCTGGCATGGCAAGGCTTTCTATCGGATCAGATGCAGATAACCGTTCGGCGCGCTGGGTCAACCGTCCTTGGTAAAAAGCGGCTGTTCTGCGGCATTCAAAGCATCGGCCAACCGCGCCGCCGCTGATCCCGGCCGCAAGGGTTGTTGTTGGTCTGCATGCGGGGCCCAGCCGGTCAGGCAGATAATCTCAAACGTTGCGGGAATCCGGCCATCGGCCAGACCATAAGTCTTGGCGTAAATCTGCGCGGCCCGGTCAAACACCGCCCGCCGCGTGGGCACACGGTGCCGTGCCGCCAAAGCGTTGCCTTCGCCCATCGCGCGCAAATCCCGCATCAGATGAAATGCGTCGCGGTAAATTACGGTTTTGGTGAAACTATCCGCCACCGGCAGCGCGAATCCCGCCCGCTGTAACAGCCCGCCCAGATCGCGTATCTCTGCCATTGGCACTACGCGTGGCGAAAGACCGCCGGTTACTTCGGCTTCTGCCTGCGCCAGACTGCTGCGTAATTCATGCAGGGTTTGCCCGCCAAACAGCAGCCCCAGAAACAGGCCGTCGGGGCATAAGGCGCGGCGGCATTGGATCAACTGCCCGACCAGATCATTCGCCCAATGCAGCGTCAGCGCGTGAATGACCAAATCCTGCGCCCCCGGCGTCAGCGGCAGCACTTCGTCATCGGCAATGTAGGGCATTTGCGGCCACAAATGCGGGAAAGCCGTCACCACCACCGGGGCTGTAAACACTTTGTTAACCTCGGTCAGTCTTTCATGGACTTCGGCGGCCACTTCGGTTTGCAGGAAAAACGCATTGGCGCGGGCGCGGTGGCGGGACAGGGCCAAACGGTCGGTCAAAATCTGGGTCATAGCGCCGGACCATAAAAGGACATGCCGGGAATGCAAGCCGCGCTGCATCTGATCTATCCGCCGCAGTGCCTGTCGTGCGATGCCCGGGTGACAACTGATTTTGGCCTGTGTGGGGCGTGCTGGCGCGCCACACCGTTTATCACCGGGCTGGTGTGCAACCACTGCGGCACACCGCTGCCGGGGCAGGATACGGGGCATCTTGAAACCTGCGATGACTGTCTGACCATCGCGCGGCCGTGGTCGCAGGGCCGCGCGGCGATGTTGTATCGGGACAACGCGCGACAGTTGGTATTGGCGCTGAAACACGGCGACAGGCTTGATCTGGCGCGCCCGGCGGCCAGTTGGCTGTTGAAATCGGCGCAACCGATGTTGTTGCCCGGCATGTTGGTGGCGCCGATTCCGCTGCATTGGCTGCGGTTGATCAAGCGGCGTTATAACCAATCGGCACTTTTGTCGGCGGCCTTGGCAAAGCTGGCGGGGCTACAGCATTGCCCCGACCTGCTGATCCGCCACCGCCATACCCCCAGTCAGGAAGGCCGCAGCCGAGATGCCCGTTTTGCCAATCTGGCGCAAGCGTTAGCGGTTCATCCCCGCAGCGCCACCCTTGCTGTGGGTCGCCATATCCTGCTGGTGGACGATGTGATGACATCAGGTGCCACCTTTGCCGCCGCCGCCGAGGCTTGTGTTGCTGCAGGCGCAATCGGGGTTTCCGTTTTGGCACTGGCCCGCGTTGCGAAAGATGCCTAAATCCTTATAGTCGCCCCAAACAATAAGGATTTGCCGATGAAAACTGTCGAAATCTACACCACGCCGACCTGCCCCTATTGTTCCGCCGCCAAAACCTTGCTGCGTAAGAAATCAGCCGCCTTTACCGAAATCGACGTTTCGGGCGATCCGGCGTCGCGCACTGCGATGACCGCACGCGCAGGTGGGGTGCGGTCTGTGCCGCAAATCTTTATCGGCGGCACCCATGTCGGCGGCTGCGATGATCTGCATGCTTTGGACGCCGCCCGCAAACTTGATGCGCTGCTGGCCTGACCGATGCGCGCAGGCCTGGTGCAACTGACCGTTGGCGACGATCCGACAGCCAATCTGCCCGCAACACTGGTGCATGTTCGTGCGGCAGCGGCGGGCGGGGCCGGATTTGTGCTGACCCCGGAATGCACCAACGCGCTGTCATCCAACCGCGATCATCAGCGGCAGGTTCTGCGCCACGAAAACAGCGATGCAACACTGGCCGCGCTGCGCAATCAGGCGGCGGCATCGGGGGTTTGGGTGCTGGCGGGATCTATCGGGTTGCTGACCGATGATATCGATGGCCGCTTTGCCAACCGGTCGTTTCTGATCGCGCCAAACGGCGACATCGCGGCGCGCTATGACAAAATTCATATGTTTGATGTCAATGTCTCGGACACTGAGGTGTATCGCGAGTCCGCAGGCTATCGCCCGGGCACTGCGGCAGTGCTTGCCGCCACGCCGTTTGGCACAATTGGTATGACGGTGTGCTATGATCTGCGGTTTCCGCACCTGTATCGCTGCTTGGCCCAAGGCGGCGCGCAGATCATCACCGTGCCTGCGGCGTTCAATCACATCACCGGGGCGGCGCATTGGGAAACCCTGCTGCGGGCGCGGGCAATTGAAACCGGCTGCTATGTTCTGGCGCCGGCGCAAACCGGCTTTCACCCCGAAGCCCATGGCAAAGGCCGCCACACCCATGGCCATTCGCTGGCGATCTCGCCCTGGGGCGCTGTGTTGGCAGATGCAGGCACACAGCCCGGTGTCACCTTTGTTGATCTGGATATGGCCGAAGTCGCCAGTGCCCGCGCCCGCATTCCATCGCTGACCCATGATCAAAAGTTTTCGGGACCATGACCGATAAAACCGAAGACATCGCGGTATCGCTGTTTGGTGAATTGTTCATGGCCGATCAATTGGCCCGCAATCGCATTTCCAAAGCGCTGCCGCGTGGCATGCAGCTGTCGCATTTTTCGGTGCTGAACCATCTTGCGCGCGTCAATGATGAACGCACGCCTGCCCAGTTGGCGCGGGCGTTTCATGTCACACGTGGTGCCATGACCAACACCTTGACCAAGCTGGAATGGGCGGGCCATGTGCATATCCGTCCCGATTGGGATGACGCACGGCAAAAGTTTGTGGCGATTTCACCCTCGGGCCGCGCCGCCCGGGATGCCGCCGTGGCTGTGGTGGCCCCGCTGATCGCCGAGGTGGTAAATGCCTTGGGGGCTGATAAAATCCGCGCTGTTTTGCCGGTGCTGCGCGAGTTGCGCGTGCGGATGGAGTCTGATGATTAACGCCGACCCCCGGTGGCGAAACCTGCCGTTCGCCCCAGCTTTTCCTTGCCCCGCCTGCCCGCATCCCGCATCCTTGGGCGATGCGATTTATACCTGTGCCCCCGAAACTTATGGCCGCGTTCTGGCGGTTTTATCGCCGTACCGAACAGGCCGAACTTGATCTGATCGCGGCCGGCGTCGCGTTTTATGCGTTTTTGGCAATATTTCCGGGGGCCGCCGCCATTATCGCGATTTGGGGCATGGTGTTTGACCCCTCGGTGATTCGCCAGGAAATAGCTCTGCTGCAAGGCTTTTTGCCGCCCGAAGCCTTTGCGTTGATCTCAGAGCAGTTGGACTCTTTGCTGGCGGTAGAGCCGGGCAGTCTGGGCATCACGACGCTGCTTTCCATCCTGTTTGCACTGTGGTCGGCGCGCGCTGGGGTGGCTGCCCTGATCCGGGGGCTGAACGCGATCCACCATTTGCCCAACCGCTTTGGCCATTGGCATCAGTTGCGCGCGATGGTGCTGACAATTGTAATGGTGGGTCTGGTGTTGTCGGTGCTGATCATGGCGGTGGTGTTGCCGCTGATGTTGGCCTACCTGCCGCTGGATCAATATGCCGCCCGGGCGCTGGCGAATTTTAACCTCGCACTTGGTATTGCAGCGGCGGTTCTGGCGATCGGCATGGGCTATCGGCTTGGCCCCAATTATGGCCCCGTGCGCCCGCCGTTGTTGTCGTGGGGGCTGTTGGTCGCGGTGGTGTTGTGGGTGTTGGCGACGCGCGGCTTTATGCTGTATCTGGCAAACTTCCCGTCTTACAACCGCATTTATGGCTCTATCGGGGCGGTGGTGGCGCTGATGATGTGGCTTTACGTCAGCGCCTATGCCGTACTTCTGGGGGCCGCCGTCGATGCCGAACGCAACCGGGTGCGCAAGCCGCCTCAGTAATCTTTTTCCAGCACAATCCCCAAACCCGCAGTGCCATCAGAATTTGCCCGCCCGCGCAAAGTGATGGATTTGGTGACATCAAGGTTCAGATTGATCTGGCTTTTGCCTTGCTGATCGACGGTGACTTCGCTGTAAATGTTTTCGGTCAGATACTTGCCCGCCGTCAAAGACACCCCGCCGGCGGCATCGGTTTTCACATCCAGATTGTCCAGCCCAAAGCCTTTGCGCAGTCTGTTGACCACGCCTTCGCCGCCGCGACCCGCCAAAGTGGCCACGGCATTGGCCAATTGCAACGCTTGCAAAGCCGACAAATCCTGCAGGCTTTGGCCGAATAACAGCTGCGCCAGAACCTCTTCTTCGGGCAAGTCGGGCGACGAGGTGAACGTCACTTTCGGCCCTGTCGCTGGGCCTTCGATCAGCACGCCCGTGGTGATACCATCGTTTTCGGTATTGGCCACGATGCGGATGAATGGCACCAACTCGCCTTCCAACTGCAAAAGCGCCTCATCCAAAGTTAACCTTTTGCCCAGAATTTCCAATCGCCCCCGGATTAACGCCAGCGATCCGGCAGGTTGAACATTCGCGGTGGTTCCCAACAGCCGCAACGCGCCGCCCAATTCGGCGTCCAGCCCCCGGCCACGGATAAACACGCGGTTCGGGGCTGAAACGGTGATATCAAGACCAAAGGCATCGCCGGAAATCGCCGCGCCTTTGCCTTTGGCGATCAAGCCGGCGCGGTCGCGCGTGGCCCGAGATGGGGCAGGTTCGTTGACATGCCGCAGATCAGGCAAGCCAGCCGCGCCGCCAAACCCGGTGGACGGCACCCGCAATTCAGCCTCACGCAGCACAATGCGCCCGGCAATTTTCGCCCCGCCTTGCAAGGGGCCGCTGAGGGTCAGATCGCCATTCAGCGTGGTTTCGTAAAGATCCGGGTCGCGCAAAGTGACGTTTGATACCGCAATTTCGATGTCACCCGCGAAAGGCGCGCGCAGGCCAGCGCTGCCTTGCGCCGTCACACGACCGCCCGACGACACTTGGGCCTCAACCGCAATGGTCGCCCGGCCGCTGCCCAAGGTGGCGCTTGCCGCAATGTTCTGAAACGCAAAGTTCAGCCCCGGATCGGCCAGCCGCCCGTCAGTCAAGGTCACGGGGCCGGAGACAGACGCCAGTGCCAGCGGCCCGTTCAACCGCAAATCAAACCCTACCCGCCCCGAAATCGCTCGCGGGCTGATAAAAGCATTGCCAAGGGCGGCTTGGGCAGTGCCGGTGATTATCAGATTGGCGCTGTCAAAACCGCTGGCAATCCGGCCTGTGACCGCCGCATTGATTTGCCCTGGTCCCTGACCCGTCAGATTAAGCGTCAAACCGCCCGCATCTTGCACAGCCTTGCCTTTTAGCGTCAGCGCTCCGGGAAATTCAGGCACCAACAAGGCCAAATTTCGTAATCGCGCCGTCAGATTGACGGTTTGTTGCCCGCCGGTGATCGTGCCGGTGGCTTGGGCATCAAGTTGCGGATTGGCCAAATCGGCGCGGTCAACCTGCATTTCGCCATCTTTCAACGTCAGCTCTAACCGCACTTGGCTTTCGCCTGACAACAGTTTGTCGGCTTCGGGTTGCCCCATGCCCAAACCGCGGCCAACCGCGTTCAGGCTGATGCGACCGTTTTCTGGCGTGCCGGTGAATTGCGCGGCCCCGGTCAGCGCCCCGCGATAGCCCCGGCCCAATGACCGCAGGTCGGTGAAATTCAGGTTGGCAGCAACGTCGCTGCCCGTTGACGCCAGCCGCCCGGAGGCATCTGCGGTCAGGCTGGCGGCGGTGATTTTGGCCGACCGTAACACCGTGCCAGAGGTGTCGCGCAGGACCGACGCCTGCAATTGCGCCGGGCCTTTCAGCAGGGCGTCCAACTCGGCAATGCCCGCGGCCATATCTTGACCATCGGCGTTGATCTGCAGATCAAACGCCCCGGTCAGCGGGCTGCCACTGCCCGCCACGTTCAATTGCGCCGCGCCAGCCAGTGGCCGCCCCACCAATCCCGACAATCTGGACAGATCGTCGATCTGCGCCTCGGCCTGCCCCACCATTTGCAGCGCATCATCCAAACCCGCGATCCGGCCAGACACCTGCGCCGCATAGTCCTCGCCAGCCAAATTCAGCTTGGACAGCGCAACCGCCCCTTCGCCTTGGCGCCACGACAGATCGGCGTCGCCCCAAACCACTGCGCCCAGCGCACGGGCAAGGGCGGCATCGTTCGGCTCCAACCCTTCGGCGGCAAAACGGAAACTGCCGTCAAACTGCCGTTTTCCTTCGGCCCGCGCGATCCGTCCAGTCCCGGTCAGTGTCAGCGCGCTTGCCCGGAATGCGGGTTGATCCAGCTGTGTCAGAGCCACATCTGCCGTCCAGCCTTCACCTTTCGCGGCATCATAGGCCAGCGCGATATCGGCACCGCCGATTGTCACCGGCAAGTCCGTGGTAAATGGCAATACGACAGCGCTGCCATCGGGTGCCGCGATTTGCCCGGTCAGATCAAACCGTTCAGGCAAGCCATCCGCCGCCAATGCCAAGGATCCGTTCAACCGAATCGATTTGGCCGCAACATCCAACGCCGCCAGATCAAGCCGCCCATCCGGCCAGCGCCGCCCATCAACCGTCACCGTCACCGCATTGCCAAAAAAATCGGCATAGGCTGGCAAAAACAGTGGGGCCAGATCACCCGCCAAATCCGCCGCAAAAACCGTCGCCCCATCGCTTTGCCCGGTCAGCTTTACCTTGCCCGCCAAACGGTCGATGTCATCGGTGGTCAGGGCGATGTCAGCGGCAAAATCTGCAATCGGCCCGGCTCCTTGCACAATCAGCGCCGCCGACGGCAGCCCCGGCAAGCCCAACAGCGTGGCCGCAATGCCGCCAGCGTCTTCGCGCGCCTGTAAATCAATCCGCAGCATCTGGCCCGCGTTCGAATAGCTGGCCGCCAGTTCAACTTTGCCCGCCGGGCCATCGTCGGTGCGTTCGATCAGCAAACTGCCCTGCCCTTCGCCCGCCACCAAAGACAGCGCCGCCTCGATCCGACCTTCGATCAGCGTGCCCAGAACCGGGGCGCCCAGAACAATGCGTTCGGCGGCAACACGGTCGATCTGCACCGATACCGGCAAGTCTGGCAGCGCGAAACTGCCTGCTTCGGGGATGGTCGCATCGGGGTCGGTCATCGGCAACCGATCAAGGATGATTTCTGCCGCGGTCAGTTGGCTGACGGTGACCTGCCCCGAAAACAGATCTGTCCGGCTCCAATCCAGCGTGACATCGCGCAGCGTCAGCCAGATACCCTGATCATCGGCAATCGTCAGTTCCTGCACGCTGGCCTGAGAGGATAGCGCGCCCGCAAACCCGGTCACCACCACGCGCCGCCCGGCCCCTGACAGGCTGTCCTCCAGAAATGCGGTCAAATAGGCGCGGTCATCGGTTTGCGCCAGTGCGGCCACCGGCAGCAACATCCATGCCGCGACAAGGCCCGCGCGCCGTTTCAAAACGCCTGCCCCAAACCAACATAAACCTGCAGCCCGTCGCCAGTGCTGCCCGCCACGGGCAAGGCCAGATCAAGCCGGATTGGCCCCACAGCGGTGGCATAGCGAATACCCACCCCCGCGCCTGCGTGCCAATCATTCACGCCGACCGCGCCGATTGACCCCATATCCAGAAACCCGACCAGCCCCAGATTGTCGCCCACCCGCACCCGTGCCTCTATCGAGCCGCCGATAAACTGCGTGCCGCCGGTTTGATAAACCACATTCGACGAATCGGTCAGCACATTCACCCCCAGCGATTGATAGGGCTGCCCCCGCACCGTGCCGCCGCCACCGGAGTAAAACAGATAGTCGCGCGGCGTGCCCGCCAGCCCCGCCCCCAACACCACGCCACCCTGCACTCGCGCCGCCAGCACCAAGCGTTTGTCTGCGCCAAAGGCCTTATAGCCGCGGGTATCGAACCGGAACCGCGCCCCGCTGTCGGTGATGCCAAAGCCGATAAAGGGCTTGGCTTCGGCTTCGATGAAAAAGCCCTTTTTGGCATCGGTCGCGCTGTCACGCCGATCCCATATCGCACCCAGCGGCAGCGCCAGTGCGCGATAGGTGATGGTGCCGGACGGATCCGTGATTTTCGAAAACTTATATTCAAACCCGACGGTTGCCGACAATTCCTTTGAAAATATCCGCGTCAGTTTGGTGGATATATCAAAGATATCGGCCTTGAAATCTGCCTCGTTCAACCGCTTTATCCCGGCGCCAAAACTAAGCGTTGTATCAGCGGTGAACGTGGCGGGGCGGTCCAGCGTGACGCCCAAGCTGTAGTCAACGCCGCCGGATTGCACGCCAATATTCAAAATCTCGCCGCTGATCGTCAGGCGTTCCGCGCCGCCGAACAAATTGCGGTGCAGCCACGATCCGTTCAGCCGCAACCCGTCAAAACTGGCGATTTCTGCGCCAAAACTATAGCGCCGCCGCTTTTCTTCGACCACCGTGGCAGTGATGCCCAGCCGGTCGGGTCGGGTGACGGCGGTATCTTCGCTTAGGGTGACCGATTTGAACACACCCGTGCGCCGAAGCCGGGCCGTGGCACGTTCCAACGCGTCGGGGCTAAAGGGGCTGCCTTCGGGCAGGCCGGCAATGGCCCGGATCCGCGATTCGCGCATCCGTTCTTGGCCGGTGATCACCAACCTGCCGAAGCGCAGCTTTGGCCCGGGGTCCAGCACAATATCTGCCGCCAACGTGGCCGCCGCGTGATCCGCCGCCAGATTTTGCGACGCGGTGTTGGCCAAAGCATGCCCGCGCTTGCGCCAGCCATCAACGCCCGCACCGACGGCTTCGAGGATCACGCCACTTTCGGCGGTCTTGCCCACGGCAAACCCCGTGGGCAGTTCGGTTTTCGGGGCCAACGGCGTCAGCCGGGCCTGAGAAAAAGTAAACACCGGTCCCGGATCAACCTGCACCGCAATCCGCGAAATTTGCCCCGGCGCATCCAGCGGGGCGATATTTGCGGCCTCGGACCCGTCAATGTAGACGTGGATCACTCCGGAATAATAACCGCGCGCATACAAGGCGTTCAACAGCACCGCATATTCGGCCCGCGCATCGGCAAACAGATCTTGCGCATCGGTGGCCTTGCGTTTCTGCGAGGCCAGCAAAATCGACGCCGCCCGCAGGTCTTTGACCAACGCCTTGGGGGCACCGTTGACCACAAAATCAACGCCGTCGAACGCAAAAGCCGCTGTATTTGCCACCAAACACAACGCGATCACAACGCCACCAAGGCGGCCCAAAAGACGGGTCGGCACACACTCCATAGCTTCTCCGATCACGCGCCGCTACATTATGCCGTGTGGGCGGGCAAAGGGCAATCCAACCATCGTCCGCCAACCCCCTGCCGCCATCGCCACAAGCACCTTTCCGCCCCGGCTTGACCTTTGGCAGATTTGGCGTGAAGTCTGCGCATCAACGCCGCACCGCCAAAGAGGTTCCCCATGCCCTATACCGCCGCCGAAAACCGCTATGATCGCATGGTTTACCGCCGCTGTGGCAAGACCGGGTTGATGCTGCCCGCGATATCCATCGGGCTGTGGCACAACTTTGGCCATGACACGCCGCATGATACCAAACGCGCTATCTGCCACGCGGCCTTTGATCACGGCATCACTCATTTTGATCTGGCCAACAATTACGGCCCGCCCGCCGGTTCGGCCGAAGAGGCGTTTGGCGACATTCTTAAGACCGATTTCGCACCCTACCGCGACGAGATGATCATTTCGTCCAAAGCGGGCTATCACATGTGGGGTGGCCCTTATGGCGAATGGGGCTCGCGCAAATACCTGATCGCGTCTTGTGACCAAAGCCTGAAACGCATGGGGCTGGACTACGTTGATATCTTTTATTCGCACCGTTTCGATCCTGACACCCCGCTGGAAGAAACCATGGGCGCGCTGGATCACATCGTGCGGTCGGGCCGCGCGCTTTATGCCGGTATTTCCAGCTATAACAGCCAGCGCACCCGCGAGGCGCACGCCATCCTGAAACAGCTTGGCACCCCCTGCATTATTCACCAGCCCAGCTATAATATTCTGAACAGATGGGTGGAAACCGATGGGCTGAAAGACACGCTGACCGAATTGGGCATGGGATCGATTGCCTTTATTCCGCTGGCGCAGGGGATACTGACCAACAAATATCTAAAAGGAGTTCCTCAGGGCTCGCGCGCAAGCCAAGGCAAATCGCTTGATCCTGCGGTGATCACGGATGCAGCCATTGAATCGGTGAAATCGCTGAACGAAATGGCAAAGGCACGCGGCCAGACCTTGGCGCAAATGTCGCTGGCATGGGTGTTGCGCGGCGGCGGGATTACCTCGGCGTTGATCGGTGCGTCGAAGCCCGAACAGGTGATAGACTGCGTGGGCGCGATCAAAAATCTGGCGTTTACGGCAGATGAATTGGCGCAGATCGACAACATTGCCGAGCAAAAAGACATCAACCTGTGGGCCAAATCATCGAATGACTGACCCGGCAAAGGGCGTCTTTGGGGTCAAAATACTGCCCGAGGCCGATTTGTGCTGAAGCCAGACAGACGGATGAAAAGCAGGCACGGCTGCTGACGTCAGGCGGGCCCATCCGGTTTGATGCTGCTGGTGACATAGTTGCACGACAAATCCCGCGATGACAAAGACCAACTCCACCCCAGCGGATTGAACACCATGCCCTTGCGATCCACCGGGTCAAGACCGGCGCGGCGCAAAAGATCATACAGTTCGTCCGGGGTGATGAATTTGGCCCAGTCATGCGTGCCTTTGGGCAACCAGCGCATCACCCATTCCGCGCCAATAATCGCCATGACATAGCTTTTCGGATTGCGGTTCAGGGTTGAGCAGATCATCAACCCCTTGGGTTTCAACAGATTTTGGCACGCCGTCAGATAGGCCAGCGGGTCGGCCACATGCTCGACCACTTCCATGTTCAAGATCACGTCAAACTGCTCATTGGCGGCGGCCATGTCTTCGGCGGTGGTGTGGCGATAGTCAATTTTCAGCCCCGACGTTTCGGCATGCACTTGGGCCACCGGAATGTTGCGCGGGGCAGCATCGGCCCCTACCACCTCGGCCCCCAGCCGCGCCATCGGTTCGGACAGCAGCCCACCGCCGCAGCCGATATCCAAAATACGCAATCCTTTGAACGGGTTGGGTGTGGTCAGATCGCGGTCAAACTCGGCGGCGATCTGGCTGGTAATATAATCCAGCCGGCAGGGATTCAGCATGTGCAACGGCTTGAACTTGCCGTTCGGATCCCACCATTCGGCAGCCATAGCTTCAAACTTGGCCACTTCGGCAGGGTCAATTGTGCTGGTCGTGGCCATCGGAACTCCTTGCGCCCCGGCGTTTGGCGGGGCAATCTGCCATAATATATAGGATGGTTATGGATCAAAGATCAGGCCAAAAGCGCGCAGTTGATTTTCTTTACCCGCCGGTCGATCCGTTCGATCAGCGCGTGATGGATACAGGTGACGGCCACCGGATACATGTTGAACAGTGCGGCAATCCAAATGGCCTTCCGGTGTTGGTTTTGCATGGCGGCCCGGGGGGCGGTTGCAGCCCGGCGATGCGGCGGTATTTTGATCCGGCCGTCTATCGCGTGGTGCTGTTTGATCAGCGCGGATGCGGGCGGTCGCGTCCGCATGCGACGGTTGAGAATAACACAACCTGGCATCTTATCAATGACATAGAGGCCATTCGCACCAGCCTTGGCATCGACAGTTTTATCGTGTTTGGCGGCAGTTGGGGTGCAACTTTGGCGCTGATCTATGCAATCTCTCATCCGCTGCGGGTGCGGCAGTTGGTGTTGCGCGGTGTGTTTTTGTCGATGCAATCGGAACTGGATTGGTTCTATGGCGGCGGCGCGGGGGCGTTTTTTCCAGACCTGTGGGCGCGTTTTGTCGCACCCATTCCCGAGGCTGAACGCGGTGATCTGATCGCAGCCTACCACCGCCGTTTGTTCAGCGGCGTGGTTTCCGAGGAACTGATGGCAGCGCGGGTTTGGGCCAACTGGGAAAACGCGTTGGCATCGGTGCATTTCGACGGCCCGGTGGGCGAAAGCCCGTCGGATTACGCCCGCGCCTTCGCCCGGTTGGAAAACCATTATTTCGTCAACGGTGGATTCCTGGCATGTGACGGCTGGATTTTGCAGCAAAAACATATCATTGCACATATCCCGACGGTGATCGTGCAAGGCCGCTTTGACATGATCTGCCCGCCGATTTCGGCTGCAAAACTGGCCGCAGACTGGCCGCTGGCGGTTTTGAAGATCATCCCGCTGGCCGGGCACGCCCTGTCAGAGCCGGGGATAAGTGAGGCGTTGGTAGGCGTGATGGACGGGTTGCGGGCGGATCACCCCTAGGGCCTTGCACCCGTCCCGCCTTTTCCCTATACACAAATTTGCAGATGCTTCCGGGTCCAAACCTGAAGCTGCCGATCTTCACATCCGGGCCTGTTGGCCCGGTTTTTGTTTTTGGAACCACATGTCTGACCTTATTGCCAAAACCGCTATGGATCGCCGCCTGGCCGATATCGTCACCCCCGCCATCGAGGCTTTGGGGTTTGAACTGGTGCGGATCCGTCTGATGGGTGGTGCCACCCGCACGTTGCAAATCATGGCTGACCGCCCCGATGGCGGTATCGAAGTTGATGATTGCGGTGAAATCTCGACCGCGGTGTCGGCCATTCTGGACGTCGAAGATCCGATCGAGGAAAACTTTATCCTTGAAGTGTCCTCGCCGGGCATCGACCGCCCGCTGACCCGCCTTAAGGATTTTGAGATGTGGAAAGGGTGGGAAGCCCGCATTGAAACCACCGAATTGATTGACGGTCGGCGGCGGTTCAAAGGCACTTTGGCCGGGGCCGAAGGCGATGAAATTCTGATCGAAATCGAAGACGCTGGTGCTGTGGTGACCATCGGGTTGAAATTCGACTGGCTGTCGGATGCCAAGTTGATCCTGACCGATGAATTGATCGCCGAAATGCTGCGGCAGAAAAAGGCCAGCGGCGTGTTCGACGAGACTCAATTCGATGATATCGAACAAACCGAAGCCGGGGATGATGACACCCCCGAGCCTACAAAACACTGATTCAAAACCATAATTCCAAAAACCAAAAACGGGGAATGAACCATGGCGATTACCTCTGCCAACCAGTTGGAACTGCTGCAAACAGCCGAGGCTGTGGCCCGCGAAAAGATGATCGACCCCGATCTGGTCATTCAGGCGATGGAAGAATCCCTCGCCCGTGCCGCCAAGTCGCGCTATGGCGCCGATATGGATATTCGGGTCAGCATTGACCGCAAAACCGGCCGCGCCACCTTTGCCCGCATCCGCACCGTTGTCGAAGATGACGCGGTCGAGAATCACCACGCCCAAGTGACAGTCAAGCAAGCCAAAGACCATCTGGCCGATCCGCAACTGGGCGATGAGATCATTGACGAAGTGCCCCCCGTTGATCTGGGCCGCATTGCCGCGCAATCGGCCAAGCAGGTGATCTTGCAAAAGGTCCGCGAAGCAGAACGCGACCGCCAGTATGAAGAATTCAAAGATCGCAAGGGCACGATCATCAACGGTCAGGTCAAGCGCGAAGAATATGGCAATATCATCGTCGATATTGGCCGGGGCGAAGCGATTCTGCGCCGCAACGAAAAGATCGGCCGCGAATCC
The DNA here is from genome assembly GCA_031422555.1 of Cypionkella sp. Taxonomy (GTDB): domain Bacteria; phylum Pseudomonadota; class Alphaproteobacteria; order Rhodobacterales; family Rhodobacteraceae; genus JANNAT01. The sequence continues at coordinate 42,657 of JANPLZ010000161.1, forward strand.
TATCGCCCGAACGACCGTATCCGCTGCTATATCAAGGATGTCCGTCGCGAAGCCCGTGGGCCGCAGGTTTTCCTGTCGCGCACCGATCCGCAGTTCATGGCGGAATTGTTCAAGATGGAAGTGCCGGAAATTTATGACGGCATCATCGAGATCAAGGCCGTTGCCCGCGATCCGGGCAGCCGCGCAAAAATCGCGGTGATCAGCTATGACAATTCGATTGATCCTGTCGGGGCCTGCGTGGGTATGCGCGGCAGCCGGGTGCAGGCCGTTGTGAACGAATTGCAGGGTGAAAAGATCGACATCATTCCGTGGAACAATGATCTGGCGACCTTCCTTGTGAACGCGTTGCAGCCAGCCGAAGTGTCGAAAGTGGTGATCGACGAAGAAACCGGCAAGATCGAAGTGGTGGTTCCGGATGAGCAGTTGTCGTTGGCCATCGGCCGTCGTGGCCAAAACGTGCGTCTGGCCTCGCAGCTGACATCGCTGGACATCGACATCGTTACCGAATCCGACGAATCGGCCCGCCGTCAGGCCGAATTTGCCGAACGCACCAAGCTGTTCATCGACACGCTGGATATCGACGAGATGATGGCACAGTTGCTGGTGTCCGAAGGCTTTACCAACCTGGAAGAAGTGGCATATGTGGACGCCGAAGAATTGCTGTCGATCGACGGCTTTGATGATGCAACCGCAGGCGAATTGCAGGCACGTGCACGCGACTACTTGGAAGCCGCCAATACCAAGGCAATGGAAAATGCCCGCGCGCTTGGGGTCGAAGACAGTCTGGTTGAATTCGAAGGGCTGACGCCACAAATGCTGGAAGCCCTTGCGCTGGATGGAATCAAAACGCTGGAAGATTTTGCGACCTGCGCCGATTGGGAATTGGCCGGTGGCTGGACAACGGTGAATGGTGCGCGGGTCAAGGATGAAGGTGTGCTTGAAAAGTTTGAGATGTCCTTGGAAGAGGCCCAGACTTTGGTGATGACCGCCCGGGTGATGCTGGGCTGGGTGGACCCGACCGAACTGGCCGGGTTTGTCGCAGCGGAAGAGACCGATGATGCGGAGGCCGAGGCCTGATCTCAGGCCTCGGATCAGCAGACCGTGACACGCGGTGGCAAAGACAATCTGCAAGACGATCCCGAACGCAAATGTATTGTGACGGGGGAAGTTCAGCCAAAGGCGGGATTGATCCGCTTTTGTCTGGGGCCGGAAGATCTGATCGTGCCCGATATTCTGGGCCGTTTGCCGGGGCGTGGATTCTATGTATCGGCAGATCGGGGGGCGATTGAAAAAGCCGCGGCAAAGGGGCTGTTTGCCCGTGCGGCGCGCCAACCGGTGAAACTGCCGCCCGATCTGGCCAATCTGGTCGATGATCTGATGACCCGTCGGGTGGTGGAATTGATCAGTCTGGCGCGCAAGGCAAGCGGCGCTGTGATGGGCTATGAAAAGGTCAAGGATTGGCTGTCGAATGGCAAGGCCCGCGTGCTGATCCAATCGTCAGACGGCTCGGAACGTGGTAAAACCAAGCTGCGCCCTCCCGAAGGCGAGAACCGCTTTATCGGCTGTTTGACCGCACAGGAATTGGGTTTGGCTTTCGGTCGTGAACGTGCGATACACGCCGCGCTTGCGACTGGTGGACTCACAGCGCGTGTTGTAGAGGAAGCGGCAAGGCTTGCTGGGCTTCGTGTTGAAGCCGGTGGGCAATTGGGCGGCGAGACCGCCAAAAAGGATACGAAAGACGCATGACCGATACTGACGGCAAAAAACCCCTCGGCCTGGGTGGCGCACCGCGTTCTGGACAGGTGAAGCAAAGCTTCAGCCATGGCAGAACCAAAAGCGTCGTGGTCGAAACCAAGCGCAAGCGTGTCGTCGTGCCTACGACGACAAAGCCGGGCACACCGGGGGCTGCCGGCCCAACCGGCACGGCATCGCATTTGGGGGATCCCTCCAAGCGTCCGGCAGGTATTTCTGATACCGAAATGGAACGCCGTCTGGGGGCATTGCGTGTTGCCAAGGCCCGAGAGGCCGAAGACAATATCAAGCGCGCCGAAGACGAACGTGTGCGGGCCGAAGAGCGGACGCGCAAGCGCGAAGAGGCCGACGCCAAAGAAGTCGAAGAGCGCGCCCGCGTGGCCGCTGCCCGCGCCAAGGCCGAAGAAGAAGAGCGACTGCGCGTCGAAGCCATTGCCGAAGCCTCGGCCAAGGCGGTTGCGCGCAAGGCCGATGTGCTGGGCACATCGCGTCGCCAGCCTGCAGCAGCGGAAAAACCCGCCGATGCGGCCGCCGCCCCGCGTGCAGACCGCAATGACCGTGCTGCACCCGCGGCTGCGCCAAACCCGGCCAATGATGCGGTTGCCCGCGCCCCGATGGGGGCCAAGCCCGCGCTGGTGGTGCGTAAAGTTGACCGCGACCGCGAAGAGCGCGAGCGCAACGCCAAAGCCAAGGGCGACGAAGGCCGCCGCGCTGGCAAGCTGACCTTGAATGACGCGCTGGCCGGTGAAGGCGGTCGCACCCGCAGTCTGGCGGCGATGAAGCGCAAGCAGGAAAAGGCCCGCCAAAAACTGATGGGCTTCAGCAAGCCTGAAAAACAAATGCGCGACGTGCAGTTGCCCGAAACCATCGTTGTGTCGGAACTGGCAAACCGGATGGCCGAACGCGCCGCGGATGTGGTCAAAAGCCTGATGAAAATGGGCATGATGGTCACGATGAATCAGGCGATTGACGCTGACACGGCGGAATTGGTGATCGAAGAGTTCGGCCACAAAGCCGTGCGCGTGTCGGACGCCGATGTGGAACAGGTGATCGACACGGTGCAAGACGCCGAAGAAACCCTGATCACCCGGCCTCCGATCGTTACGATCATGGGCCACGTTGACCACGGCAAGACATCGCTTCTGGACGCCATTCGCCATGCCAGCGTTGTGTCGGGCGAGGCGGGCGGCATTACCCAGCATATCGGTGCTTACCAAGTTATCACCGATGGCGGGGCCAAGCTGACCTTCCTTGATACGCCCGGCCACGCGGCGTTTACCTCGATGCGGGCGCGCGGTGCCAATGTTACCGATATTGTGGTGTTGGTGGTTGCCGCCGATGACGCCGTGATGCCGCAAACCATCGAGGCGATTGCCCATGCCAAAGCGGCGAAAGTGCCGATGATCGTGGCGATCAACAAGATCGACAAGTATGACGCCAACCCCACCAAAGTGCGCACCGATTTGTTGCAGCACGAAGTGGTGGTCGAAGCGATGTCGGGCGACGTGCAGGACGTCGAAGTGTCGGCCAAAACCGGGCAAGGGCTGGACGATCTGTTGCAGGCAATTGCCTTGCAGGCAGAAATTCTGGAACTGCGCGCCAACCCCAACCGCGCCGCCTCTGGTGCCGTGATCGAAGCCAAGCTGGATGTTGGCCGCGGCCCGATTGCCACCGTTCTGGTGCAAAACGGCACGTTGCGCAAAGGCGATATCTTTGTTGTCGGCGAACAGTGGGGCAAAGTCCGCGCGTTGATCAACGACAAAGGCGATCGCATTGACGAGGCTGGCCCATCGGTTCCGGTCGAGGTGTTGGGTCTGTCTGGCACGCCATCGGCGGGTGATACGTTGAACGTGGTGGAAACCGAAGCGCAGGCGCGCGAAATCGCAACCTACCGCGAGAAAGCCGCCAAAGACAAACGCGCTGCCGTCGGTGCTGCAACCACGCTGGAACAGCTGATGGCCAAGGCTAAGGCCGACCAGACGGTTTCGGAACTGCCGGTTCTGGTCAAGGCCGATGTGCAGGGCTCGTCAGAAGCGATCGTTCAGGCGTTGGAGAAAGTCGGCAACGACGAAGTGCGGGTGCGGGTGCTGTCTTATGGCGTTGGCGCGATCACCGATTCGGATGTCAGCCTTGCCGAAGCGTCCGGCGCGCCGATCATCGGCTTTAACGTGCGGGCCAATGCCTCGGCCCGCGTCAGCGCGCATCAAAAGGGTGTTGAGATCCGTTATTATTCAATCATCTACGATCTGGTTGACGATATCAAAGCCGCTGCATCGGGCCTGCTGAAAGCCGAAATTCGCGAAACCTTCATCGGTTACGCGACAATCAAGGAAGTGTTCAAAGTAACGGGTATTGGCCAGGTGGCCGGTTGCCTTGTTACCGAAGGCATCGCGCGCCGGTCGGCTGGGGTGCGGTTGCTGCGTGACAACGTGGTGATCCATGAAGGCACGCTGAAAACGCTGAAGCGCTTTAAGGACGAAGTCAAAGAAGTGCAGTCCGGTCAGGAATGCGGCATGGCGTTTGAACGCTATGACGATGTCCGGGCGGGCGATGTGATTGAAATCTTTGAACGCGAAGAAATTCAGCGCAAGCTGGCGTAAAGCTGGGCACAGCACATAAAAAAGGGCCGGGATTTTCCGGCCTTTTTTGTTGCGCGGCGGTGCTGTTCAAGCGGCGCGAACGGGTGTGACCGGATACCCGATAAAAGTCTTTTCATCGACCTTCACCATGATCTTCCCATCAGCCAATTGGCCAATCAACAGTCCTTGAATAGAAACACAGCTGCCGACAGCTATCGTGCGAAGCATTTGCCAATCCCCCAATTAGCGTCTCAATCGCAAGGATAGCGTAGATTCTGGAAACAACCATCTTAATTTTGACATAATTAAACGCGATCGCGCCAAAAGTAACAAAAATCTACAGCCAGTCGCGCAAAATCGGGATCAGCGGCAGGTCTGCCGGCGGCATGGGATAGCTGTGCATATCCTTGGGCCGCACCCAAGCCAGCGTCTGGCCTTCGCGCGGGGTGGGAATTCCCTGCCACCGGCGGCAGGCAAACAATGGCATCAACAGATGAAAGTCCGGGTAATTATGGCTGGCAAAGGTCAAGGGGGCCAGACAGGACGCCCAAGTGTCGATGCCCAACTCTTCTTTCAATTCGCGGATCAGGGCCAGTTCGGGCGTCTCACCGGGATCAACCTTGCCGCCCGGAAACTCCCACAACCCGGCCAGTGATTTTCCCGGCGGGCGCTGGGCCAAAAGCACCCTTCCATCGGCGTCAATCAACGCCACCGCCGAGACAAGCAGAATTTTCAAGACCGATAATCGGCGTTGATCTGGATATAGCCATTGGTCAGATCGCAGGTCCAGACCGACCGTTTGCCCTGCCCCAAACCCAGATCAACTCCGATCAGCAATTCGGCATTTTTCATATAGGCAGCCGTGGCGGCTTCGGAATAATCGGGGCTGCGCCAGCCATCCTTGGCCACCGTGATATCGCCAAACCGCACTGTCAGCCGATCCCGGTCTGCCTGCGCGCCCGATTTGCCCACCGCCATCACCACGCGGCCCCAATTGGGGTCTTCGCCTGCGACTGCGGTTTTGACTAAGGGCGAATTGGCAATTGCCAAAGCAACCCGGTGCGCATCGGCGTCGGTTGCGGCACCCGTCACCCGCACTTCGACAAACTTGCTGGCACCTTCGCCATCGCGCACCACCTGATGCGCCAGATCCATCATCACGCTGTGCAGGGCTGCCTCAAACGCTTTGGCAACCGCGCCTTTGACAGGGGCCGCCGCGGACAGCCCGGTGGCAGCCAGCAACAAGGTATCCGAGGTCGATGTATCGCTGTCGACGGTGATCGAATTGAACGTGGCATCGACGTTGCGGGTCAACATGCGCTGCAAACTGGCCGCCGGGATTTTGGCATCGGTAAAGATATAGACCAACATCGTCGCCATATCGGGCGCGATCATGCCCGATCCCTTGGCAATCCCCGCAATGGTGATGGTGCCGCCATCGCCCTGCACCACTGCTGTCGCACCTTTGGGAAAGGTATCGGTCGTCATGATGGCTTGGGCGGCCATGTCGATGGCACTTTCGCGCAAACCTGCCACCAGATCGGCAATTTTGTTGGTAACACGGTCAAACGGCAACGGCTCGCCGATCACCCCGGTCGACGAAGTGAAAACCCGCGACGGTGGCAGATCAAGCGCTGCGGCCACGCCGCCTACAATTTGCGCCACCGCATGATCGCCGACCGCCCCGGTAAAGGCGTTCGAATTGCCGGAATTCACCAAAATCGCCGCGCCCAGACCGGCGGGCACCTTTTGCGCCAGATTGGCCTGACAGGCCCGCACGCAGGCCGACCGTGTGGTTGACCGGGTAAACACCCCCGCCATTGTCGTGCCCGGTGCCAATCGCACCAGCATCACATCCTTGCGGTTGGCATAGCGCACCCCCGCCTCAACCGCCGAAAATTCGACGCCAGCGATCTGCGGCATCACCGGAAAGGACGCCGGGGCCAAAGGGGAAACCGGTTTGGCCTTTTTAGCTGCCACCACCGGAATGGCCGGGGCAGTCAGCGATTTCAGTGATTTCTTCAAAGCCTTTGCTTTGGCTTTCCAATCCGTCTTGGCCATTATTTCCCCCTGAAATTACTTGTCCAGCAACGAAAGATCGGTCAGCACTGCCGGATCGGTGGCCTCTCCGGGCTTTTCGATCTTGGCAGCGTCGGTCAGCGTTTTCAAATGTGCCTCAACCGATTTTTGTTCGATCTCGGTGGCCAACTCGTCGCGCAGATCGTCCAATGTGGGCTGAGCTGCGGCGCGGGTTTCCTTGACCAAAATCAGATGCCAGCCGAAATCGGATTTGATTGGCCCGGCAACCTTGCTGACTTCGGCCGCGACAACCGCATCTTCAAAGGGTTTGACCATCGCGCCCAAGCCAAACCAGCCAAGATCACCGCCATTGGCCCCCGATCCGGTATCGGTGGAATTTGCCTTGGCCAAGGCCGCAAAATCGCCCCCGGCATCAAGCTGTTTTTTCAGCTCAATCGCCTTTTCCTCGGTTTCGACCAAGATATGAGCGGCGGAATATTCTGTGCCGGGCTTTGCATCCTTGAACCGCGCATCATAAGCCGCCTGCAACGCCGCATCGGTGACCGCCACCGATATCACGGCTTGCAGCGCCACGTTTGACAGATAGCCGCGATTGTCATTTTCCATCGCCAGCGCATCGCGCTTGGCCACCCTATCGCCCACAGATTGTTGCAACAGCGTTTGCTGCACCAACTGATCAAGAATGCCCTTGAACAGCACGTCATTTGGCAAGGTCTTGTATTCTTCGGGCAGGCTGTTGCGCGCGACAATCATGTGCCCAACCGTGATATTGGTGCCGTTTACCGTGGCCACAACCGTATCTGCCGTGGTGTCTTGCGACATCACCGGTGTCGCCAAAGCCGCCAGCACCGCCATACCCGCCAAAAACCGCATCGCATTTACCATCTCACGCTCTCCTGATCGCGCAGAAACCCCGCGCGGCGTTGACTATGACGGGCCTTGCACTTACATCGCGATGGTCGCGTGTTTCGGGCCGCCCGGCCTTGAGGGTCTTTCTACGAAAGGCTGAAGGGGCGGGCAAGGCAAAGCCTCACACGATCTTGTCAGAAACGACCAGGCGGAGAAAACATGCTGGGTCTCGGAACAATTGCGCGCAAGATGTTCGGCACGCCGAATGACCGCATGGTTAAATCTGTGCGGCCAACCGTCGCAAAAATCAACGCGCTGGAGGCAGAGTTTTCCGCGCTGACCGATGCGCAGATCATCGAAAAAACAGCCCAGTTTCAACAGCGGGTGCAAACGGGTGGCGAAAGCCTTGATTCCATCCTGCCCGAAGCCTTTGCCAATTGCCGCGAAGCTGCGCGCCGGGCGCTGGGCTTGCGGGCGTTTGATGTGCAGCTGATGGGCGGAATATTCCTGCACCAAGGCAATATCGCAGAAATGCGCACCGGCGAGGGCAAAACGCTGGTGGCGACATTTCCGGCCTACCTGAACGCACTGACCGGCAAATCGGTGCATGTGGTAACGGTGAACGATTATCTGGCCAAGCGCGATGCCGAATGGATGAGCAAGGTTTACGGCGCTTTGGGCATGACCACCGGCGTGGTCTATCCCTATCAGGGCGAAGTTGAAAAGAAAGAGGCGTATCAATGCAACATCACCTACGCCACCAATAACGAACTGGGCTTTGACTATCTGCGCGACAATATGAAGGCCAGTCTGGCTGACATGGCCCAACGCGGCCATTCTTTTGCGATTGTTGACGAGGTCGATTCCATTCTGGTGGACGAAGCGCGCACCCCGTTGATCATTTCCGGCCCCAGCCAGGACCGCAGCGATCTGTATCAAAAGGTTGATCTGCTGATCCCGTCGCTGACGGATGAGCATTACAAGCTGGACGAAAAAACCCGCAACGTGACGTTCAGCGAAGACGGCAACGAATTTATCGAGCAGGCCCTGCACGAGGCTGGCATCCTGCCCGCAGAACAGGCGCTGTATGAACCCGAAAGCACGACCATCGTGCACCACGTCACTCAGGCCCTGCGCGCCCACAAACTGTTTGCCCGTGATCAGCAATACATTGTGCGCGACGATGAAGTGATGTTGATCGACGAATTTACCGGCCGCATGATGAAGGGCCGCCGCCTGTCCGATGGCCTGCATCAGGCAATTGAAGCGAAAGAACGCGTCACCATTCAGCCCGAAAACGTCACCTTGGCCTCGGTGACTTTTCAAAACTATTTCCGTCTGTATGAAAAGCTGGGCGGCATGACCGGCACGGCGTCTACCGAAGCGGATGAGTTTATGGAAATCTATAAACTTGGCGTCGTCGAAGTGCCGACCAACCGTCCGGTGATGCGCAAAGACGAACATGATCAGGTGTATCGCACCGCCCGTGAGAAATTCGAAGGCGTGGTGAAAACCATCCAAGAGGCGCATGCCACCGGGCAGCCCTTGCTGGTGGGCACAACATCTATTGAAAAGTCTGAACTGCTGTCGGAAATGCTGAAGGCTGCGGGCATTCCTCACAACGTTCTGAACGCGCGCCAACACGAACAGGAAGCCCAGATCGTGGCGGATGCCGGCAAGTTAAACGCCGTGACCATCGCCACCAACATGGCGGGGCGCGGCACTGATATTCAGTTGGGCGGCAATGTTGAAATGAAGGTGCTGGAGGCGATTGCCGCCGATCCGGCGCTGCACCCGGACGAAGTGCGCGCCCGGATCGAGGCGGAACATGCCGATGAGAAAGCGGCCGTTCTGGCGGCGGGCGGCTTATTTGTTCTGGCCACCGAACGCCACGAATCGCGGCGCATCGACAATCAGTTGCGCGGCCGGTCTGGTCGTCAGGGTGATCCGGGCAAGTCGTCGTTTTTCTTGTCGCTGGAAGATGATCTGATGCGGATCTTCGGCTCGGAACGGCTGGATGCGGTGCTTTCCAAGCTGGGCATGAAGGAAGGCGAGGCGATTGTTCATCCTTGGGTCAACAAATCGCTGGAACGCGCACAGGCCAAGGTCGAAGGCCGCAATTTTGATATCCGCAAACAGTTGCTGAAATACGATGACGTGATGAACGATCAGCGCAAAGCAATCTTTGGTCAGCGGATGGAAGTGATGGAATCCGGCGATCTGGCGGAAATCGTGCAGGATATGCGGCATCAGGTTGCCGAAGATCTTGTCTATGGCTATCTGCCGCCGAAATCTTATTCCGATCGCTGGGATGCCGCCGGGCTGCAAGAGGCGCTGGTGGAAAAGATGGGATTGCAACTGCCCGTCACCGATTGGGCTGCCGAAGAAGGTGCCGATCAGGACGTGGTGCGCGACCGGATCGTTGTCGCCAGCGACAAGTTGATGGAAGACAAGCTGGCAGCCTTTGGCGCAGACACCATGCGCAACATCGAAAAGCAGTTGTTGCTGCAATCCATCGACGGCAAGTGGCGCGAACATCTGCTGCGGCTGGAACATTTGCGGTCGGTGGTTGGCATGCGCGGCTATGCGCAGCGCGATCCGCTGAATGAGTATAAAACCGAGTCCTTTGCGCTGTTCGAGTCGATGCTGAATTCATTGCGGCAGGATGTGACGCAAAAGCTGGCACTGGTGCGGCCGGTATCAGTTGCGGAACAACAGGCGATGATCGCGCAATTGCAGGCACAACAGGCGGCCGTGCGGGCGGGGGCCACCCCGGATGCCGCGGTTGCCGTTGCGGCCATCGCCCCGCTTGCAGGCTTTGTTGAAACCGATCCATCGACCTGGGGCAACCCGTCGCGCAACGATGACTGTCCCTGCGGTTCGGGTGAAAAGTTCAAGCATTGCCACGGTAAACTGGTCTAATACCGGTTGAATTGGTGCGCGGGGGCGGCTTTGGCCGCCCTTGCCACGTTTGCGCCACCGTGTTTGGAAACATTCCTTTATTCTGCCACGTCTTCGCCCGGTTTGTCGGTCACTGCTTTTACCATGTATAGTGCCGGAGGAAGCCATGGCTGACATCAAACGTAAGATTACCCGTGCCGTTGCGGTTCTGGCTGTGGCCTTGGGTGCCGGGCATCTGGTGCAAAACATGTCGAAATCCCAATTGCCCGAGCGTGTCGCCCGCACCGAGGTTTTGCCGGAACCCAAGGCGATTCAAACCGTCGCGGCAACCGCTGTGTTGCCAAGGCCTGCGTTGCCTGCGCCCGCCACCGCAGCCCCGATCGCGGCAACTGCGCCAACGCCACCGGTTGCCAAACCGGCTCCTGCTCCGATTGTTCTGGCCGCCACAGGGGCCACCGAAACCATGCCTGACGCTGTGCCACTGCCAAAACTGCTGCCTGCGCCCGTTGTGCCACTGGTAGCCGCGCCGCAGATCGCCGCCCCAGCGCCGCAGCTTGCCGACGCCTGCGCTATCACGCTTGATCTGATGGCCGAACCGAATGAAATGATTGGCATCATGCTGCAAGCGCCGTGCCATGTGAATGAACGCGTTGTGGTAAAACATGCGGGCCTTGCCGTATCGGCGATGACTACCGCCAATGGCGCGCTCTTCACGAGCATACCCGCTTTTGAACCCGCCGCGAACATTGACGTGGTGTTTGCCGATGGCAAGACCGCCACTGGCGAGATCGCCATGCCTGACGTGGCACAACTGCGCCGCTTTGGCGTGCAGTGGCAGGCCGACGATGCATTTCAGGTGCACGCCTTTGAAAACGGTGCGGGATATGGCCAGGCGGGTCATGTGTCGGGCGCAGACCCGCATCACCCGATGGCAGGCCTGCCATCCAGCGGTGGCTTTTTGACCCTTCTGGGCGACAGCACCGCCAAAAATCCCTTGCTTGCCGAGATTTATACCTTCCCCGCCGATCCGGTCGCCACGGCGGAAGTGGTGGTAGAATCTGCCGTAACCGAAGCCACGTGTGGGCGCGAATTGCTGGCCGAAACCCTGAACACCGTTGGAGGCAAGGTTTTCGTGGCCGAACTGACACTGGCGATGCCCGATTGCACAGCGGTTGGTGATTATATGGTGTTGAAAAATCTGGTGCTTGACCTGAATATCGCCGCTGCAGAATAACAGCGGGCGGATGGTGTATGGCGGCAGGTTTTTGGCGCGCGGCGGTCTTCGCCGTGCTATCTCCGGCGTGCCTGCTTGCGCAAGACGTCACCTTGACGTCCCGCGACGGATCGTTGGCAATCGCAGGAACGCTACAAGCCTATGATGGCGAGTTTTTTCGTATCGACAGCAAATATGGCCCACTGACCGTCGATGCGCAGGGCGTTATCTGTGACGGTCCCGCCTGCCCCGATCTGACGGCCCCCAAGGCGATCATCCGTTTGGTTGGGGAAGTGGATGCGGGGATGACCTTGCTGCAACCGCTTGTGCAGGCCTTTGCGGCCTCGCGGGGGCTGACCTATGCCGCTCCTGCTGGTCCGGGCGGTCCGGCGATTCTGACAGACCCCGCAACGGGTAAAGTATTGGCCGAGATATCTTTTCGTCCGATGTCGCCGGATCAGGCCCGCGCGGCGATAAAGGCTGACGGGGCCGATATGATCGTGTCTTCAGAAACCACCCCGGATTTGGGTGCGCGGGCATTGGCGATGGATGCGCTGATTCCGATTGTGGCCCCGGACAACCCGCTGCCGGGGATTTCGACGCTTGATCTGGCCAAGGCCTTGGCGGGCGAGGTGACAAACTGGGCGCAGATAGGCGGGCCGGATATGCCGCTGGTTTTGCATGGGTTGGAACCCGGGTCTGATTTGCAACGCGCGCTGTCGGCCCGGCTGGGTCGCAAGGTTGCAGCACAGGTGACGCATGCCAATCTGGCACAACTGTCGGCGGCGGTGGTGAAAGATCCATGGGCGCTGGCGGTGACGGGTCAGGCCGCGGCAGCGGCGGCGCGGCGGTTGCCGCTGTCAGACAGTTGCGGATTTCCGTTGTTGCCCAGCCGTCTGGCGGTAAAGGCGCAGGATTATCCCCTGACATTGCCGCTGTATCTGCTGACACCGCGCCGCCGTTTGCCGCTGATGGCGCGCGAGTTTTTGGAATTTCTGGCCCTTCCCATCGCGCAAACCGCCGTTGCAAAGGCAGGCTATATTGATCGCGCACCCGAACGCCAACCGATGACGGCAGATGGCTTGCGGCTGATCAACGCCATTCAGGGCGCAGGGGACGAGACAACCTTGGCCGATCTGAAACGGTTGGTTGATCTGATGGACGGGGCGGATCGGCTGTCGCTGACGTTCCGGTTTGAAGATGGCTCTGATCAGATGGACACCGCGTCGCGCGAAAATCTGCTTGATTTGGCGCGGCTGCTGGAAGCCCGAGTTTTTCAGGATCAGGCCCTGTATCTGGCGGGGTTTTCGGACGGGTCTGGCCCGGCCAAAGACAATATGGCGTTATCGCAAGCCCGTGCCGCCGCAGTGCTGGAGGCGCTGAAAATCGCCGCCCCGTCGATACCCGCCGATCTGCTGCCCAAGATTGTCGCCTTTGGCGAGGGATTGCCGATGGCCTGCGATGAAACCGGGCCGGGCAGGCGGTTGAACCGTCGGGTAGAACTGTGGTTGAAACCGGCGTTTGTGGCGGCACCCTAACCGGCGCTAAAGATAGCCCTTGGCCTTGAACGACAATTCCCGCGATTTGCCGATGATCAGATGGTCATGCAAGGTGATGCCCAACACTTGGGCCGCATCTTGCACCTGATGCGTCATGGTGATGTCGGCATCCGATGGGGTAGGGTCGCCAGAGGGATGATTATGCACCAATATCAACGCGCTGGCATTCAGCTCCAGCGCGCGCTTGACCACTTCGCGCGGATAGACCGGCACATGATCGACGGTGCCCTTGGCCTGTTCTTCATCGGCAATCAGCACATTCTTGCGGTCCAGAAACAGGATGCGAAACTGTTCGGTTTCGCGGTGCGCCATCGCCGTGTGGCAGTAATCCAGCAAAGCATCCCACGACGACAGCACCGGCCGATTCATCACCCGCGCGCGCATCATGCGCTGGGCCGCCGCCTCTAGCAGTTTCAATTCGACCACAACCGCATCGCCGACGCCCTTGACCATCACCAGCCGCGCCGGAGCGGCGGTGATAACCCGGTTGAAATCACCAAATGTGTCAAGCAGTTGCCGGGCCAGCGGTTTGACATCTTGCCGTGGAATGGCGCGAAACAACACCAGTTCCAGCAATTCGTAATCCGGCATCGCCGCCGCCCCGCCTTGCATGAAGCGGTCGCGCAACCGTTTGCGGTGATCGCCGATATACGACGGCAACTTGCCTGCCATCGGCACACCGCCCGCCTCATCTTCATCCCCGGCGGGGGTGAACAAGGGCAGGTTGGCTTCGTGAAAGGCGCGCGGCTTGGTCATTGGCACAGACTGCCACGCGCATGGTGAAGAAAGCCTTAACGCAGGCTTATTCAGCCGCCGTCAGATCGCCGCCACGCCCAGCCATTTCATCGGAAAAGCCGTGATTGACGTCGCGGTGCCCGGCTTCGTCCTGCCGCACCACGATCACCACATCGCGCAACCGCGCATCGGGGGCCAGTTTCCAATAGTCGATGGCAAACTGCGGAGCAGGCACGTTTTCGGCCCGTCCGGCATCAATATCAGCCAGATACTGGGTATAGCTATAGACGGCCTCTTCCTCAAGATAGCCGACAAAGCGGTGCGCCACGCGGGGCCACAGGATGTAGAAGATGAAAAAGCCGTTAAAGAAGATGCCTTGAGCCAGAATGATCAGCGCACGTTCAAACCAGTTTGGCTTGGCCACCTGAATAAAGGTCATCAAATGGGCACGTTCGTTTTCTGCCTCGTCCAACAGGGTTTTGATCCAGCCGCGATCATCCTGAAACCGGCGCAACGCCCGCAGATGGGTGAGCATACCCCCAACCATGCCCGGCACCGCTGCCACGGTTTCCAGCACCACGGCGCGGTGGCCATAGCGGTGGCGGAAAAACAAATCGGCAAAAAA
>JANPLZ010000162.1:0-17832 GCA_031422555.1 Cypionkella sp.
CATCGGCAGAAACGCCACCCGCAACATTTGTGGCACCACGACATAACGAAACGCCTGCAACGATGATAGCCCCAATGACCTTGCGGCGCGGGGTTGTGTTTCAGGAATGGCTTTCAGCGCACCGCGAAAATTCTCTGCCAGATAGCCTGCATTGTTAAACGTGATACCCGCCAGCAGCGCGGTGTAGGGGCTAAGATGGATGCCGAAATTGCCCAATCCGAAATGTGCCATATAAATCTGAAATAACGCCGGGGTGTTGCGTGCCACTTCGACCCAGACAGTTGCAAACCCACGCAGAATACGGTTTCCCGACTGGCGGCATAAAACCAATCCGATGGCACAGATCAACCCGATCGCCATCGACAAAACCGCTATTTCCAGCGTGACCAACGCACCTTCAAGCATTTGCGGCAGTGCTTTGATGGCTTGGTTCCAATGGAACGTATAGTTCAGCATCGCCGTCTCACTTCACGCCAGAAGGTATCGGTGGCACACATAGCCTTGCGCCACCGACGGGATGATCAGATCAGCGGTATACGCCGTTTACGGTCAAGTTTGGCACTTCGGCGCCGCCAATCCACGTTGTATACAATTCGGCATAGCGACCGGTGCGCACTTGCTGGTTCACGAACAGGTTCAGATAGTTGATGAAACCATATTCTTCGCGCAGCGTAAACAGCGCCACATAATCGGTATCAAACGGGGCCAGCCCAACAACGGTGATGCCGGGAAAATTGCCGGTTTTGATGTTGGCTTGCGCCACGGTCGAGGTGGACACCGTCGCATCAATCTGGCCTTGGGTCAGCGCCAAAAAGACGTCAGCCTGTGTTTGATAGGGGCGAAATTCGCCGCTGCCCCATTCTTTGACCTGCGCTTCCAACGCGATGGCCTCATAGGTGCCGGCGGTTGCCCCGACAATTTTGCCCTTCATCGTGTCAAAAGACGTGATGCCCGACTTGTCATTCGCCGTGACCGCCATTTCAAACGCGAAATAAGGAACCGACATGCCAACGGTTTTTGCGCGCTCTAACGTATCCGAGGTTGACGCCACCCCCACATCAACGCGGCCCGACATCAGGGCGGGGATCCGTTCCGGAAAGGGTGTTTCCACGATTTCAGCGGTCACGCCCAGCGCCTTGGCCAGATCGTTGCAATACTCTACGTCAAAGCCGATCGGGTTGTTATCGGCGTCGCGCGATCCCATGGGGGGAAAATCCAGAACAACAGCACAGCGCAGAACGCCGGACGAGATGATCTCATCCAGCTTGTCGGCATTTGCCGCCGAATTAAAGGCAGTGACGGCCAACAGGCCAAAGGCAAAAATGGTGGTTTTCATATCTTGCTCCCTGAGTTTGGAATCTTGGGTGACGTAGCGTCAGTATTCGCTTTCAACCGAGTCAAATCAATAAAAATACATAGAGTATACAAAATAATTCTAACAAGCTGGCGCTGTCCGGACGGCCAATGCGCGCCTAGGCTTTGTATTTTGCCACCGCGCCGGGCTGCTTGTTCCATGTGGCATACCAGGTGTTGAACAAGGCAAACTGTGCCGTCGCATAGCCGCGTTGGCTGTCGGTCAGCGCGTCGGTTTCGTTGAAGTGCAAGGCATAGTCCGTCTCACCCAGCAGGCACAGCAGATGTTTGAAATATAGCACCAAATCGGCACCTTCATCGAATGACGACAGCACCGACAGGGCGGCCTCAAGTTCCAGCGCCCGCGCCCGTGCCTCCATATCACCCGCCGCCGCCGCACGGCTAAGATTGCACAGGGTGATCACTTCACGCGGCAACACACAGCCGATGCCGGTGATGGCACCCGCCGCACCACAGTTTACAAAGCCATCGAAAACGCCGGTATCGACCCCAATCATCAAAACCACTTCATCATCGCCGGACGTGATGAATTCGGCGGCATAGCGCATGTCGGCCTTGCCGCCGAATTCCTTGAAGCCGACCAGATTCGGATGTTCGGCCCGCAGCTGAAAGAACAGATCGGCGCGGGTGGCAAAGCCGTAGAACGGGCTATTGTAAATAACCGCTGGCAGATCGGGCGCGGCCCCTAAGATCGCCTTGAAATGGTGGCGCTGTGCGGCAAGCGACGGGCCGCGGGACAACACCCGCGGGATAACCATCAATCCTTGCGCCCCAACTTTTGCCGCATGGCTGGCGTGGGCCACGGCAGAGGCCGTGTTCACTGCACCGGTGCCAACGATCACCTTGATCCCGGCGTTGACCAACCGCTCGACACCTTCCATGCGCTGCGCATCGCTTAAAAGCGGCCAATCCCCCATCGATCCGCAATAGACCACCGCAGACATGCCCGCCGCGACCAGATATTCGCCCTTGCGCACAAGGGCATCAAAATCGGGCGTGCGGTCGGCCTTGCACGGGGTCATCAGGGCCGGAATAACCCCGGAAAAAATCGCGGATTTCATTGCGTTCTCCTCATGCGCCTTTTGCTTTTGACGGATCCGCGCAGCACGGAAAATCAGCCGCGAATCCTGAGACACCCGCAGTATATATCTTGCATACTAATTGTCGACAAAAATGAGGCCGGCCTTACAGCGCGATATTCTGTCTTTGGTCACGAGCGAAAAGCTGCTGAATTTGGCGGACAATCTGATCGGCATGGCTTTTGGCAAGCCGGTCTGCGGCGTCAATGTCATGGGCTGCGATGGCTGCAATCATCTCTTCATGCTCATCCGCATAACGCTGCGGCAACCGGTCGTCGAAGGATTGGTAATACAGCCGCAAGATGCGCCGGCCCTCATCCAGCAATCGGCAAAACAGCGCGGTAAAATACGGATTGCGGCCCGCCTCGGCGATGGCTGCATGAAAATCGCGGTTGGTCGCGATCATCGCAAGCGCATCTTGCGCCGCCACAGCCCGTGCAAATTCAACCTGATGGGAGCGGATGATCGGCAGATCTTCTGGGCGGTGATGTTCTGCCGCCAGCCGTGTCGTCATGCGATACATCAACGTGATCGCATCAAAGAACGTGTGCAGATTCAAAAAATCAATGTTCGACACCATCGTCGTCCGATTGGGCAAGGTGTCAATCAACCCCTCCCCCGCCAAGCGCACCAGCGCCTCGCGGATCGGCGTGCGCGACATCAAAAACCGCTCGGCCAGCTGCACTTCGTCAATCGGGCTGCCCGGTGGCAAGGTCAGATCAAGGATCTCGTCGCGCAAAAGATCATAGACCACTTTGACACCCGAACCGCGCCTGCGTTCGGGAATTGGGGCATTCACGATCTTGGTCATGGAAAAATCCTTTTGTCCAAAACCGACCTAGCCTGTGTGACTTGGGCAATCAACCTTTTCTGAAAACAGGCGTTGAGCGCGGCGGTCCATATGCCCGACCGGTTGTGCTGCCCGCCCCTGCCCCTGCCAGC
Organism: Cypionkella sp.; assembly: GCA_031422555.1. Taxonomy (GTDB): domain Bacteria; phylum Pseudomonadota; class Alphaproteobacteria; order Rhodobacterales; family Rhodobacteraceae; genus JANNAT01. The sequence goes on from JANPLZ010000162.1 coordinate 3,396, forward strand.
GCCCGGAGTTATCCCGGCATCTGACGAAAATGCGCCAAGTCCACATCGGCCATTTTGACCGGATGGCTGTGGTGCGGGCAGGTTCCGTCCGCGGCACGGCAAGGGTGGGCGGCGGTGGGCAAGACATTGCGCACATGACAGGCCGGGTCGCAGGGTTGTCCGTGCAGCGACCGATCCACCTCGACTTTGGCATCAAGGATCGGGGTGTTAGGGGGCGGCAAAACCCTTTGGCGCATCGCGCCTGCGGTTTGGCGGCAAACCCGCCTCTTGCAACAAATCGTCAACCATTGCATCCACATTGGGGCCTGCCGCCGCAATCTGGCGCCAGATATCGCGCACTGCGGGCGCAATCCGGGGCTCTGATATGGCCCGTGCTGTGTGCATCCAGATCGCAAGGCCATCGCTGCTGTCATAGGCGCGCTGTTTGCGCAGGGCCGCGATTTTCGTGAGTGCGCCTGCGGCAAAGCGGGTGACAGCCGCCGGTTTCCAATCAGCCATGTCATGCAGGATCAGCCCATTCGCGGCATGAAAACTGGCCCAAAAGCACGCGGCTGCAGCGTGGCTGTCAACAATATGCAGCTTTGCGCCCGCAAGCCTGTCTGCAACGGCCTGCGCCTCATCTATCAGGGCCGTGGTGATCTTTTCTTGCTTCCAGGTGCTGAACACGGTGGATTCCTGCGGTGATCTCTTGATCCCAAAGCCGGACAGGAAAACCGGCGGTGATGCAAGGCTTGATGCGGTGCCCGCGGGCGCAAACCGACTGCGGCTGCCGCGGTGAAGGCCGGCAAATGGGCCTGCGGTCTGCACGCCACAAAAAAACGCCAGCGCCGGGTCTTGCAGTTCTGCACGATCAAATCCTGATCGGCAGCCAAGCGGTGACTTGCCAGCCCCGTCTTGACCGCGTTTATCCTGTTGGCATGCGCCGGAAGGGCAGCAGCCTTGATGATCTGGTGGTCCGCGCAAGTGCCGGGCAAGTTTGGCGCGCACACGGGCTTGGCGACTTGGCCGGATGTTTGTGCCATGTGACCCAGTAACCCCCGCGTCGAAGGTTTGCGGGGGAGGTCTTGACGAGAGGGCTACCGGATCGGCACGCGCCCTTCGAACAACGGAGCGGCTTTGCTGACCTCGCTTAGCATGTGATCGCGAAACAGTTGAACCCGCTTTGTGCGGCGCAGATCCCGGTGATACAGCAGCCACAAACCCAAGTCGTGCTGTTGTTCCGGCGGACGAAAACGCACAAGCGATGGCGCGCTGTCACCCATGAAACATGGAAGATACGCAAGTCCCGCCCCTTCGCGCAGTGCAGCCACCGTCAACAAAGTATCATCGACATACAGGCTGTGCGGATGCTCTGGGCACGCATCTTTGGTCCACGAAATATGGAAGCCGCAGCATTCGATCCCCAGCCATTTCTCTTGGGCCAAGCCTGCCAACACATCCGCGCAATAGCCGCGCGCGCCGTAAACCGCTGACGACACCGTCACCAGACGTATGCCGATCAGCGTATCCAAGGGCGTATTGGTCAGTCGAATGGCGATGTCCGCATCGCGTTCGGCCAGCCGGAGGAACTTGTTGCTGACTTGGATATGCAATTTGATGTCGGGGTAAGCCATGCTGAATCGCGCAAAAATCGGCATCAGAATTGTTGACGCCATGTTGTTTATCGCGGTCACCCGAAGTTCGCCTGATGCCCCACCGTCCTTGCCGCCCAGCGCGCCTTCAAACTCCAGAATCTCGACTTCGATCTTGCTGGCTGAAATCTTCAATTGTTCGCCTGCTTCGGTCAAGGCATAACCCGATGTCTTGCGTTCAATCAGGCGGGTATTCAGCCGCTCTTCCAAACTGCGCAGCCGCCTTGACACCGTCGAGTGCTGAACCGCCAACCGCTTTGCCGCGCCGCTGATTGACCCCTCACGCGCGATGGTCAGAAATATTTTCAGATCATCCCACTGCATCTGCTGAACCTTTCGATGTGCAAATTTGCAAAAGCCAAGCCGGTTTATGGCGAATTGACCGAACATTGGGCGTCAGTCAGCCTTGGTTCAATAAAAATCGACAATCAGGGAGACTACGATGACAACCGTTCAAAAGACTTTTGACCCGATCGCATACAAGCAGACCACCCGGACGCAATGGGATGGCGCGGCTGCAGCGTGGAACCGCTGGTCACCCCTTCTGACGCGCTGGCTTGGTCCGGTGACCGAAACCATGTTCGACATGACCGGAGTACAAAAGGGCAGCCGGGTGTTGGACGTGGCCGCAGGCGCGGGCGAGCAGACCCTGTCAGCCGCCCGCCGCGTCGGACCTTCAGGATATGTTCTGGCCACAGATATATCACCGGGCATTCTGGACTATGCTGCAACCAATGCAAGGTTGGCCGGGTTCAACAATGTCGAAACCATGGTCAAGGACGGTGAAGCGCTGAACGAAATCAAGCGTGCGCCGTTTGACGCGGTCATCTCACGGGTTGGACTGATCTATTTTCCAGATCAGCAAAAGGCGCTTGCAGGTATGCATGACCAGTTGCGTGAAGGCGGCAAAGTTGGGGCGATAACTTACGCAAGTGCCGATCTGAACGGCTTCTTTTCAATACCCGTCGGTATCATTCGCCGCCGCGCGGCCTTGCCTGCGCCCTTGCCGGGGCAACCCGGTCCTTTCAGCCTTGGCGATCCCCAAGTGCTTGCCAAGCGCCTGACCGACGCCGGGTTCAAAGACGTGCAGGTGGAACGGGTCAACGCCCCGGTCCGGCTGAACTCGGCGCTGGAATGTCTGCAATTCGAGCAAGAATCCTTTGGCGCCCTGCATCAGATGCTGGGTGGATTGTCGGAACAAGACCAAGATGATGCCTGGGCCGAAATCGAAGATGCACTTGGCGCGTTTGAAAGCGCGGGACGGTTCGAGGGGCCCTGCCAGATGCTTGTCGCCGCTGGCACAAAGTGAATTGCGCGAGGATTTAGCCGCCTTGCCCGCCAATCCCGGGGCAACGCGGCCAATAGGGGGACGGCCGCGCAAAATGTAACCGCATGGCATCTGCAGGCCGGCAAACCTGTCAGCTTAGACAGTTCCGCCAAGGCTGCCTTCCAATTCCACCAACTCTTGTCCACCGGCCATCAGGTCTTGCAACTGTTCGGGCGCGATTTCGCCCCGCAACGCCGTGCCCATGGTCTTGCCGCGGTTCAAGACAGTGAACCTGTCGCCCACCGCCATCGCATGGCGCACATTGTGGGTAATTAAAACAACGCCGATCCCCTGCTTTCGGACCTTGTTGATGGTGGCCAACACGTTTGCGGTTTGGCGCACCCCCAGCGCCGACGTGGGCTCATCAAGGATCAGCACTTTTGCGCCAAAGTAAACCGCGCGGGCAATTGCAACGGTCTGCCGTTCGCCCCCGGACAAGGTGCCGACAGCCTGATCTGGGCCGCGCAGATTGATGCCCATTTTGCGCATTTCGTCCATGGTCACCGAGTTGGCGAAATCGTGGTCGAAGAATTTCATCGGACCAACCTTACGAAGCGGCTCGTTGCCCATGAAAAAATTCCGGGCAACCGACATCAAGGGAATCATCGCAAGGTGCTGGTGGACCGTGGCGATGCCCGCCGCAATCGCATCGCGCGGATCGCCAAATTGCATCGGGCGCCCTTCAAACAAGATCTCGCCCCGCGTTGGTTTGTAAACGCCGGACATGGTCTTGATGAACGTCGATTTCCCGGCACCATTGTCACCCAAAAGGCAATGGCATTCACCGGGAAACAGATCAATCGACACACCGGCCAAGGCAATCACCGCCCCGAAATGTTTCTCGATGTCCTTCATCTGCAGAAGGGGGGAGTTGGTGTTGGTCGTCATCTCATTTCTCCCCGGTGATCAGGCGGCGGATGTAGGTGTTCAAAACCACCGCAAACAGCAAGATGATGCCCAGAAATACCCGGAACAACGAGCTTTCGACGCCCGCAAAAAACAGCCCCTGCTGCACGACACCAAAGATCAGCGCGCCCAGCGCCGCCCCCAGCACCGACCCATATCCACCCGTCAGCAAAGCGCCGCCGATCACCACCGCAATGATGGCTTCGAATTCCTTCAGCAAGCCACGGTCCGCCCCCGCGGAGCCGAATTCCATCACCTGACAGGTCGCAAATACGGTGGCGCAAAACGCGGTGAACATGAACATGCAGATTTTGACCCTGTTCACCGGCACACCGGAATTGCGCGCCGATTCCGCATCGCCGCCAGAGGCGAAGACCCAGTTGCCAAAGCGCGTCTTCGTCAGCAGAACATGGCCAAACGCCACCAGCACCAAGGCCCAGACGATCAGCATCGGAATGCCATCGACCACGGGACGCCCTTTGTTGATGCCTTGGGCGAATGTCTCGATCAACCCCGCATCGCCCATCCACTGGAAAAAACCCGTCAGGATCTTGCCGCCAAACAGCGGGGCCAGCCAGTCGCCCTCGGCTGCCTCGCGCACGCCACTGATGATGGTTTTGTTCACAAGCGTCTGCGGCAGAAAAATCGTAAACCCGCGCAGGATAAACAAGGATGCCAGCGTAACGATAAAGCTGGGCAAACCGGTGCGCACGCACAGCCAGCCGTTCAGCGCACCAATCGCCAGACACACCCCGAACGTGACCAGAATAGCCAGCCAGATCGGCCACCCCATATTGACGCTTAAAATTGCGATCATCATGCCGGCAAAGCCGATCATCGACCCGATCGAAAGATCAAACTCGCCTGCGATCATCAAAAGGCAGGCGCCGACGGCAATGATCATGAATTGGGCAGACACAACCGACCAGTTCAGCACACCCGCGGCATTGAACATGCCAGAATCGTGCGCCGTCACCAGAAAGACCGCGAAAACCAGAATGGTGCCGCAAATGCCGCCAAGTTCGGGGCCGATCAACGCTTGTCGAAACCGCGACCTAGATTTGACGCGTTCATCGCTGTGTGACGGTGCGGGTGTTTCGGACATCTGTTTCCCCCTGCAGGACGGCTGAAAGTTCAGAAAAAGGGCGGCAGGTATCTACCGGCCGCCCCACTTCGATTGAAATCAGCGGTATTCGCCCGCGAATTCTTCGATTTTGCCCAGACCATCCTTGGTCACAAAGCCGGGACCAGAGTTGATGTTGTTGCCCGGAAGAACGCCGTAGCGGTCATAGTTGGTCAAAATCACAACGGGCAGGTAGGCCTGCAGGAAGGGCTGCTGGTCGATGCCCCACTGGATCGTGCCGTCCTTGATCGCCGTCACGATTTCTTCACCCAGATCGAAGGTGCCGAAATAGATCTGGCCGGCCATGCCGTTTTCCTTCAGCGCGGCAATGGTCGGATCAGCCGAAACCGGTCCAAGCGTCAGGATACCGTTGGTATCAGGATTGGCCGACAGATAGGCCAGCACCTTGTTCTTGATTTCAGCCGGGTCGGTTCCGCTGTCCATCATCGAGTCGCCCAGTTCCACACCCAGACCATCGGCAAAGCCGCGGCAACGTTCGCCAACGGTCGGCTGCTGAATTGCGTGGTTGACGCAAACGAAGGACGTGACGCCATCGCCCTTGGCACGCATGCCCGCGGCAAGCCCTGCATCATATTCCGGCTGACCCACATACATCAACGCGCCGACTTCACGCGCCTGTTCGGGGGTGCCGGTGTTCATGATGATGACGTCAATGCCCTGATCGACGGCAGCCCGGATCGGCCCTTTCAGCACTTCGAAATCCGCCAGCGTGGTGATGATGCCGTCGGGCTTGGACGCAGCGGCCTGGTCGATCAACCGTGCCATGTCTGCAATATCGCCAGAGGGCGGATTGGTGTATTCGACCGCGACACCCATCTGATCGCCCGCCAGTTTGATGCCATTTTTGACGGTGTTCCACCAACTGTCACTGTCGGGCGCGTGGCTGACCAGGACATAGCGTTCGCCTTCGGCCAAAGCCTGCGTTCCGACCAGCATCGGCGCTGCCAAAAGCGCTGTCGTCATGGCCAGTTTCTTGAAAAGTGAAGTCATTGCTCTCTCCCTGTTAGACATATCCTGTGCCGGAACGCCGTTCACATCAGGCCCCCCGAATCCAGCTAAGCACAGATTTTTGATTTTTGCAACCGGTTGCATAAACCGCTCTGAAATTGCCGGGTGTTTTGTCCGGATGGCTGCGCTATAAAAGGGCAAGCCAACACAGGGACCCAAAGCCATGGCGCCGACATTGAAAGACGTGGCAGAGCGCGCGGGTGTGTCCCGTTCGGCCGTGTCGCGCACCTTCACAGACGGGGCTTCGGTTTCGGCAAAGATGCGCAAACGCGTGGAAAAAGTGGCGCAAGACCTTGGGTATAGCCCAAATGTCCTTGCTTCCAGCCTGACAACCGGGCGCACGAAACTGATCGGTCTGGTGTCGAACAACTTTCACAACCCGATCTTTCTAGAGGTGTTTGACCTGTTCACCCGCGCCTTGCAGGACAAGGGACTGCGGCCGCTTTTGGTCAATCTGACCGATGAAACCGATCCCGCAAATTCGGTGCGGCTGCTGCGGCAATATTCGGTGGACGGCGTCGTTGTTGCATCGTCAACCTTGCCGCCGGGCTTTGGATTGGCGTTTCGCGACGCTGGTATGCCGGTGGTCCATGCCTTTGGCCGCGTGACCAGCGCGCCGCAGGTGCATGTGGTGTCGATTGACAATATCGAGGCGGGGCGCCTTGCCGCGCGCAGTTTGATGGCGCGTGGCTACCGTCGGGTCGGGTTCATGGGCGGGCCGGAAGCCGCAAGTTCTACTCAGGATCGCCTGAAGGGTTTCGTGTCCGAACTTGCCAATCATCCTGAAATCATTGTCAGCCAGTCTTTTGCCAGCGCCTATACCTTTGACGCAGGCCGCCGCGAAATGCTGACGCTTCTGGCCGGCCCCCGCGCCGAGGCCTATTTTTGCGGCGACGATGTGTTGTCGATCGGCGCGCTGTCGGCCATTCAGGATCGCCAGTTGTCGGTTCCACAGGACATTGGCATCATCGGGCTGAACGACATGGAAATGGCGGGCTGGAACAACATCAACCTGACAACGATCCGCCAGCCCATCGCGGAAATCGTCCATTCGTCGATTGAACTGATGACAGCCATGCTCGGCGATCTGGCGCGGGTGCCAGAGGCCCGGATATTTGCCTGCCATATTGTGGAGCGCGGCACGTTGCGCCCGTTGCCACAAGCAACGGGCGCAAACGGGTTGGGTTAACGAAACATCGGCGGGCGCGCATCCGTCCAGGCACCGTCGGCCTTGGCAGAGGCCACGGCCGCATAAACCGCCGCCATCGACCGCACACCATCGGTCGCAGTTGGCAAACCGTCGCGGGTCTGGCCCCGGATCGAGTCGGCCAGTTCACAATAGATATTGGCAACCGCCAGCGGAAAGCCTTCGGGATGGGCAATAGACACGCGCGACAACCGCTGGGCTTCGGCGTGCAAGCCGCCCTCACCCTTTTCAATGATCTGGGTGCGACCGTTCACCGGCGTATAGATCAACTGGTTGGGCTGCTCTGACGCCCAGCGCAGCCCACCAGTTTCGCCAAACACCTGAATTTCAAAGCCATGCTGCCGCCCGATCGCCACCGACGATGTCCAAAGGCGCCCGACAGTGCCGCCCGCCATGCGAAAGTTGACCATGGCATCGTCTTCCAGAACCCGGCTGGAAATTGTCGAGGCAAAATCAGCGGACAGCTTTTCCACCGTATCATCGCAGATAAAGCCAGCCATATGCAGCGCGTGAATGCCGCAATCGGCAAACTGGCCCGAGACCCCCGCCATTGCCGGATCATAGCGCCAGCGCACGCGCGGATTGTCGGCGTTGGCACCGTCGCCATGATGGCCGTGGCTGAAATTCGTCACCACCAGACGGATTTTGCCCATCTCGCCGGCGCGCACCATTGCGCGGGCCTGCCGCACCATCGGATAGGCGGAATAGCAATAATTCACCGCGCAGATTTTGCCAGTGGCCGCCGCCACACGCACAATCTCTTCGCCTTCTTCCACCGTCATGGTCATCGGCTTTTCGCACAGCACGTTAAAGCCCGCCTCAAGGAACGCCTTGGTAATCTCGAAATGCGTGGCGTTCGGCGTGGCCACGGTCACCAGATCAATCCGGTCGTCGCGGCCCCGCTCGCCCGCCAGCATTTCTGACCAATCGCCATATGAGCGGTCCGCCGCAATCCCCAGACGCATGGCATAGTCGCGCCCGGCGTCGGGCCGGTGATCCAGCGCGCCTGCGGCAAATTCAAAATGTCCATCCGCTTGCGCGCCCAACCGATGCGCTGGCCCGATCTGACTGCCTTCGCCGCCGCCAATCATGCCCCATTTCAGCTTTTTCATGTCAATATATCCTTAGAAACCAAGTGATTGAAGGTATTCGCGGTTTGCGCGCGCATCTTCAAGAGGGGTGCCGGGCATCGACGGGTCGCAGTCTTGTTCAACCGTGCACCACCCCTGAAATCCCGCCGCCAGCAACCGCTGACGAACCGCGGGAAAATCAACATCGCCCTTGCCCAGATTGCAAAAGATCCCCTGACCGCAGGCGGTATAAAAATCTGTCCGGTTTGCCACGACATCGGCCTTTACCTTTGGGTCGATATCTTTGAAGTGCATGTAAGAAATCCGCCCCATGTTGCGGTCCATGAACGCGATCGGATCATAGCCGGCATAGGAGTGATGGCCGGTATCAAAGCAAATCTTCAGGATGCTTTCATCGACCTCTGCCAGCAGCCGTTCCAGCTCTGGTTCAAAATCCATAAAGCCGGCCGCATGGGCATGAATGCCGACGGTCAGGCCATACTCTTGGCTGCCGATCTTGGCGACGGTGGCAATCCGGTCGCGAAAGGCCGTCCATTCTGCCTTGTCCATCTGCTCTGCCTCGGCCGCACGACCTGCCGTTGGGGCACGGCGCGGCGAGATGCTGTCGATCAACACAAGATGCTGCGCACCATGCGCCACCAGGGCCGTGCAGGTGCGACGTGCGGCATCCAGCACCTCGTCCCAATTGGCCGCATCGTGGAACGGGCGGAACACCACGCCGCCGATGATTGCCAGATCGCGGGCGGCCAACGCCGGGGCAAGGATGGCTGGATCTTCGGGCATATAGCCAATCGGACCCAACTCTATCCCTTTGTAACCTGCCCCCGCGCATTGATCGAGAACGGATTGCCAGCTTGGATAGCTAGGGTCACTGGGGAATTCAATGCCCCACGAACACGGCGCATTGCCGATACTGATCGTCATGTTTGATCCTTTCAAGGCATCAGAAGGCGGCAACGCGCGCCCATGTTTTTGTGGCGGAAGAAGCGATTGCTGCGGCGACGATCTGGTTGACCATCAATCCGTCGCGAAACGTTGGCCAGATCGACCGGCCGATGTGAATAGCCTCCAGAAAATCCTTCGCTTCAATGATGATCTGGTCTTGATAGCCGGTGCCATGCCCCGGCCCCTGACAGAACGGCAGGTAATCTGGATGTGCTGGCCCGGTCAGAATTTTGGTGAAACCGCGGTTGGCCTCGGGGCCTTCGGCGCGGTACAGCCACAGCGCGTTCTGGTCTTCCTGATCAAACCGGATCGCGCCCTTGGTTCCGGTAACCTCATAGGCATAGCCCATTTTGCGCCCGGTAGAGATGCGGCTGAAATACATCTGCCCCATGGCGCCACTTTGGAAACGACACATCATCTGGGCGTGGTCATCGTTGGTAACAGTGCCGCCGGGGCGCTCCGCGTGCACGGTTTCCACTTCGGCAATTACGCGGTCAATCGGCCCCAACAGGGCAAGGGCGGCGTTGATCATATGCGGGGCCAGATCACCCATGGTGCCATTTTCCATCCCTGTCGTGCGCCAGGTTGCCGGGGATTGCGGGTTGGCAAGGAAGTCTTCGGTATGCTCGCCGCGAAACCAAGTGACATCGCCGATCACGCCATCCGCAATCAGCTTGCGGGCATGTTGGCTTGCGGGGGTGCGGATATAGTTGAACCCCACCATATTGACGCAGCCGCTTGCGTCGGCCGCCGCCACCATGGCACGGCTGTCCTCAAGTGACGCCCCCATCGGCTTTTCGCAAAATACCGGCTTGCCCAAGGCAAAGGCGGCCTCGGCTGCAGCCCGGTGCGTGCCTTGCGGCGAGGCGATGACAATGGCCTCGACCTTTGGATCGCTGACCAAAACCTGCCAGTCTGCTGTGGCGCGTGCAAAACCATAGGCCTTGCGATAGGCTTCGGCGCTGTCGGCAGTGGTGGCACAAACCATTTCAAGGCGGGGCCGCAGGACAGTGTCAAAAACAGCCCCAACCGCCAGCATTGCCACGGCATGAGCCTTGCCCATGTAACCGCCACCAATGATCCCAATCCCTATCTCTGCCATTCTTGCGTCCTGTCCACTTCTAGCTTGCAACCGGTTGCAAAATATTTATACAAAGAGCTTATCTAATACAAGTACGAAACGCAGTGCATTCGCACCGCAATCGCCACAACAGGAGACGTTCGGACGTGAGCGAAAACACCATTCGCCTGACCACAGCGCAGGCCATCATCCGCTATCTTGCAAACCAATATATCGCAATCGACGGCCAGGAAATGCGACTTTGTGGCGGTGGATTCGGTATTTTCGGGCACGGCAATGTCACCTGTCTGGGCGAAGCGCTGTACAGCGCGCGCGATCAGTTGCCGCTCTATCGCGGCCAGAATGAGCAGGGCATGGGCTTTGCAGCGGCGGGCTATGCAAAGCAATGGCTGCGTCAACGGTTCATGCTCTGCACCGCAAGTGCGGGGCCGGGTGCCGCCAATTTGCTGACCGCCGCCGCCTTGGCGCACGCCAACCGGCTGCCGATGCTGCTCTTGTGCGGTGATACTTATGTGACCCGCCTGCCCGACCCGGTTTTGCAGCAGATGGAGAATTTTGGCGATCCAACCTTTGGGGTCAACGATGCCTTCAAGCCGGTGGTGCGTTATTGGGACCGCATCACCCATCCCGCGCAGATCCTTCAGTCACTGCCCAACGCCATCGCCACCATGCTGGACCCCGCAGATTGCGGCCCGGCCTTTTTGGGTTTGCCGCAAGATGTGCAAGGCTGGGCTTTTGATTACCCGACGGCGTGGTTCAAAAAGCATGTGCACCGTATTCGCCGCCAGACGCCGGATGCCCGTGAGGTCGCCGATGCTGTGGCGTTGCTGAAAACCGCGCGCAAGCCGATGATCATCGCCGGTGGCGGTGTGCAATATTCCCGCGCCGTGGCAGAGTTGACCGCCTTTGCCGAAGCGCACCAGATTCCGGTCGTGGAAACCATCGCGGGCCGTGCCAACTTGCGGGCGACCCATCCGCTGAACATCGGCCCAATTGGGGTGACGGGCTCTAATTCGGCCAATGCAATTGCGGCCGAGGCGGATGTTATTCTGGCTGTCGGCACGCGGATGCAGGACTTTACCACCGGATCGTGGACCGCGTTTTCAAAAGAGGCACGCATCATCGCCGTCAACGCGGCGCGCCACGATGCGGGCAAACACATGTCGATGCCTGTGGTCGGCGACGCCAAACTGTCGCTTGATCTTTTGGGCGATCATCTGGCGGGCTATACCGCACCGCAAGTCTGGGTTGACGCGGCCAAGGGGCACCGCGCCCAATGGGATGCTTATGTCGCCCAAAACGTGGCGTCAGGCAACCGGCCTAATTCCTATGCCATGGCGATTGGTGCTGTGAACGCGGCGTGTGATCCGCGCGACCGGGTGGTTGCCGCCGCAGGGGGCCTGCCAGCCGAGGTTACCGCAAACTGGCGCACGCTTGAGACCGGCACCGTGGACGTCGAGTTCGGCTTTTCCTGCATGGGATATGAGATTTCAGGGGCATGGGGCGCGCGGATTGCCCAAGCCGAGCGCGAACCCGACAAAGACACCATCGTCTTTATTGGCGATGGATCTTACATGATGATGAATTCAGACATCTATTCTTCGGTGCTTAGCGAAAAAAAGCTGATCATCCTTGTGCTGGACAATGGCGGTTTTGCGGTTATCAACAAATTGCAGAACAACTCTGGAAACCAAAGTTTTAACAACCTGTTGGCCGATTGCCCGACCATTCCACACCCGTTCGCCGTAGACTTTGCCGCCCATGCCCGGGCGCAAGGGGCCATTGCCGAAACCGTCGAAACCCCGGCAGACCTGATCGACGCATTCAAGCGCGCCAAGGCCGCGACCAAAACCACCGTTATTTGCATGCAGGTTGATCCCTTTGAAGGTTGGACCAAAGAAGGCCATACCTGGTGGGAATGTGGCACGCCGGAAATCTCGGACGACCCAGAGGTGACGCGGGCGCACGCAGATTGGGAAGCGTCGCGTCCCTTGCAACGAAAAGGTGTGTAATGGGACTGGAAACGCTTGGCAGGAAAAGTTTTCTGGTGATCGGGCGGGTCGGGATGGACTTGACCCCGACCCCGATCAACACCCGCACCAAAGATGCCAGCATGATGATGGTGGCCATTGGCGGGTCGTCGGCCAATATCGCGGCGGGCCTGACCCGGCTGGGATGCAAGGCAGCACTAATGACCTGCGTGTCAGACGATTCCGTGGGCTGGTATTGCCTGAACCAACTGGACCAGTATGGCATCGACCGCCGCCATGTGCGCGCGATCAAGGGCGAATCCCGCACGTCGCTTGCCGTCTATGAAACACGCATCAGCGAACACCAATCGGTAATTTACCGCAACAACGCCGCCGATTTTCAGATGACCATCGCCGATGTCGAAGCGGTGGATTACCCAAGCTACGGTGCGCTGATCACCACCGGCACGGTATTTGCCGCAGAACCGTCGCGCAGTGCGGCGTTTCGCGCCGTCGATCTGGCCCGCGCCGCCGGATTGCCCATCGTGTTCGATGTGGACTACCGCCCCTATAGCTGGCCCACGGCAATCGAGGCACAACAGGTGCTGTCGCGGGCCGGGGCGCTGTCGGATATCATCGTCGGCAATGACGAGGAATTCGGCTTTATGGCCGGGGATATCGCCAAGGGTCTGGACACGGCCCGCAGGCTGGCGACATCAGGTGCCAGCATTGTGGTCTATAAACTTGGGCCCGACGGCTCGATCGCTTTTGCGGGCGAAGAAGAGATCAGGACAGGGATATTCCCCGCCGATGCGGTCAAACCCACCGGGGCTGGTGACAGTTTCATGGCGGGCCTGATGACAGCCCTTGCCGAAGGCCGCCCGGTGCCCGAAGCAATCCTGCGCGGTTCGGCCTGCGCGTCGATTGTGGTGGCCCGACCCGGCTGTGCGCCCGCCATGCCAACAGCGTCCGAGCTAGAGGACTTTCTTGCCTCGCACGCCTGCACCAAAAGACATTGAAAGGTTGCTTCCATGCACATCGCCCCCCACGACAATCACAACAAACCGATCGTCGATATCGACAACGCGCTGGTCCCGCTGAACTATTTCAACATCATCAAACTGAAAAAGGGCGAGGCATTTGAATATCAGGTGCCGGGCTATGAGACCTGCATCGTGCCAGCTACCGGCACCGTGGATATTGAAATTGAAGGGCTGCGGTTTGCGTCCGTCGGCAATCGCGGGGCTGATGTGTGGGACGGCGAACCCGAGGGCGTTTATGCGCCCGTCGGTGCGCGGGTCACCATCATCTGCACGTCAGACGCCACCGAAACCTTCGTCGCGGGTGGGCGCTATGACAAGGTGCTGGACCCGTTCGACGTGCGCGCCGCCGACATTGACTTTGTGCAATACGGCAGTGATGAAACCAAGACCCATCGCAAGATCAAGCATATCCTTGGCACCAGATACCACAGCCGCGTCGGCCGCCTGTTGGTCAGTGAATTGTTCACCGTGGGGCAAGGCGGCTGGTCAGGCTTTCCCAGCCACAAGCATGACACCGACCGGCTACCGCTGGAAACCCGCCACGACGAGACCTATAATTTCCGCTTTCGCCCAAATTACGGCTCGGGTCTGCAAATGCTGCAACGCGAAGATAACAAGCCCGGCGATGCCTATCATATCATGGACGGCTCGACGATTTGCCTTGATGCGGGCTATCACCCCTGCGCCGTGCTTCCGGGGTATGAGATGTATTATTTCACGATTCTGGCGGGCCAAAGCCAGCGGCCCTTGGTGCAGTATTTCCAACCGACCCACGCGGCGCAATTGGAAACGATTCCGGGCATCAAGGATATGATCGCGAAGTTCAAATGACCCTTGCAACCCTTTCCGATGTTCTGCAGCCCGCGCTGAAAAACGGCTATGCCGTGGCCGGTTTGGTCACCGCTGGCTGGGAAGACATGCGCGCCTATGTGGCCGCCGCCGAAGCCGAAGGCGTGCCGGTCATCTTGCAGGCCGGGCCGGGTTGCCGGGCCAACACGCCGCTGCGGCTTTTGGGTCAGATGTTCCGGCATCTGGCAGAACAGGCGTCGGTGCCGGTGGTGGCACATCTTGATCATGGCTATAC
>JANPLZ010000163.1:0-54416 GCA_031422555.1 Cypionkella sp.
TGCGATTGCAGCAGCGGCCAGCGCCTGTCATCGTTCGGCAAGGGTTTTTTGCCGCTGTCCTCGATATCCATCAGATAGACCACTGGCAGGTTCATTTGCGTGTCATAGACCGCCCAATGGGCTAGGAAATGTTTGCGCTTGGCCCCGTTGTGGCGGACATCCGCGATCCATTGCACATCGGGATCGTTGCGGGCGTTGAACAACCCGCCCGTGGCCAGCGCCTCGTAATACAGGCGCTGCGACAGGGCAAATTGCAACGCGGTGGGCACCGTCAGATCGCGCACAATCTGGCGCACCATGCGGTCTTTCAACTCGGCCTCTGACGCCATGCCGCCCAGATGTTTGGTAACCTGAGCGCTATCCAGCGCCATCATCATCAATTCTTGCGCCACCGGAAAGCCCGAGTCGTGGCGATCAAACGTCAGTTTGGCCGCCCCTTCCGCCCGGCCCGTCATCAGGTATTTATAGCTTAACGCGGCAAAGGTCGCGGTCAGCGCCGTCAGATACCGCCCCAATATCCGCGCTTCGGTGCGGGTCAGACGGCCTTCGGATTCCACCTCTCCGGCCACTTGCAGCAGATGCCCGGTGATGCGTTCAAACTTGGCAAAATAACGCCGCGCTGTAAGCGTGTCATACAGTTCTTGGTGGTCGTCGGTAAGTTGATCTTTGACCGCTGCCACCCGTCATTCCCCATACGCATTCTTGTCGTGTTTCTCGACGATCTTGGCAAAGCGGCGGGCAAAGCGTTCGTCGGCCTTGGCTTTTTGTTCCAACACCGCGCGGGCGAACACCATGTGGCCTTCGTGTGCCTCCAGCATGTCGGCCATACGGTCATTGGTGGCAGAGCCAATGGCCGCCATCGCGGCTTGGGCCTCTTGATCGGTTTTCACGCCGATTTCGTTGATCCGGTGCGCCACATCCTGCTGCTGGGCGGTTTTCAAACTGCTGGTCAGCGCGTCATACAATACCACCCGCTGTTTGGTGTCGGTTTGCAGTTTGTTGATCAAAACCAGTTGGGTGGCCGCCTGATTGGTTAAGGAATCTACCCAGGTTTTACCCTTTTCGATATACCGCTCCAGCGTCTGGCTTTTTGCCAGTTGCACTTGTTCGTCCTGCACCAGTGCGTTGAACCGGGCGTTCATGCCCGCCAGATCGGTTTCCAGCTTGGTGCGCACGGCGGCGTCTTGTTCCACGCTGATCTTATTTTCCAATTCGATGATCTTGGGGTCCATCGAAGCGATTTCGGCACGAACCGATTCCAATGCGCCAACCGTCGCCTCACGCTCGGTTAGCGTTTCGCCCAAATTCACCTCTACCCGGGTCTTTTGGGTGTTCAGCAAATCCAACTGCCCCTGCAGCAGCCGCACGATGATGTCGGATTTACCAATCAAATCCTGCAGCTTGCTGTCAATCGATGCGGTGCGCATGCGTTCTTGCCGCATGGAATCGGCTTTGGCATCGGAAAAAATACCGATAAAACTTTCCATCCCGGTTTTTGACCGCATTTCGTCAAAGTCTTTGGAAAATCCTGCGGTGACGTCATCCAGCCCCATGATCAGTTCGGCGATGTTGGCGTTCATCAGATCGGTGTGCTGATGCACATCGGTCAGGGTGGCGTTTTCGATGTCAATTGACGTCTCGCCTGCGTCCAGCTTGGCGCGCGCGGCCTCAATCCGGCCGGTCACTTCTGAAATCTTCGCTTGCGCTGTGGCAACCTGTGCCTGACTTTCTTTGATCTGCGCGTCGAAATCGGCCATGGAACCCTCCGTTTGAAGTAACTGCCTGCATATAGGCATGTAAATTTTGTTTACATCAGCTTGGCCAGAAAAATTCACCCGGCCTAAGCGCATGATCTTGCCGAAGTTGCGGGCATTGGCCAAGGCATTAATGGCGGTTGGTGCAAAATGGATGATATCGGGCGGTAAACCCCGGCTACCAGCGGGCCAGCGCCGCCTCATCATCGGCTTTTGCCGCAACCCAGGCCCCGCCTTGCAGCGTCATTTCCTTTTTCCAGAACGGCGCACGGGATTTCAGATAATCCATCAGGAAATCAGCCGCCGCAAACGCCGCCGCGCGGTGCGCAGAGGCGGTGGCGACCATCATAATCATCTCGCCCCGCGCCAATTGGCCATAGCGGTGAATGACCAGCGCATCGGTCAAATTCCAGCGGGCGGCGGCCTGATCCATCATCACCGCAATCGCGCGTTCGGTCATGCCAGGATAGTGTTCAATCTGCATGGCCGATAACTGCCCCACGGTATCGCGCACGATGCCGCAAAACGTAACAACCGCCCCCGCCCCTTGATCTCCGGCTTGGACGGCAAAGTCTGCGGACAACGCGCCAAAATCAAAGGACTGCTCTTGAACCAAAAGGCGCATATCAGCCACCCGTCATTGGCGGAAAAAACGCAACTTCGCGGACGCCCGCCAAGGGCGCATCAAAATCCGACAATTCCTGATCAAGTGCCACTCGCAAGGACGCCAGATCGCTGAATGCCGCCGAATAGCGATCTTCGCGCGCCACCAGTTCTGCCACCAATCCGGCAACCGTTGTCGCCGTCGTTGCCACTTGTTCGCGCGGCACGCCGATGCGTTCGCGCACCCAAGAAAAATACAGCACGTCGATCATTTGTCTTCCCGCAGATAGGGCAGCGATTTTCGGAAATAATCCCAGCCGGTCAGGGCCGTCAGCCCCGCAGCAATCCACATCAGCACCATGCCGACATCGCCCGCAAGCGACGCGCAGTCGCGTTTGCCACAGGCGCGGATCGGATCGGCAACCCCGGCTGACACCGCTTCGGCATATTGCTCGGGTGTCATGCCCTGCATCGCCACGCCGTTCAGATATTCCAGCCCGGTGCCCAGAAACAACACCGCAATCGCCACCATCTGCGCCGTGGTTTTCCATTTGGCCAGCTTGGTCACGCGCAGCAAGCCCGCCTTGGCCCCCAGAAATTCGCGCAGGCCTGACACGAAAACCTCGCGGAACAAAATGATCGTGGCGGGCAGGATCAGCCAGGGGTTCATCCCCGAATAACCCGTCAAAACCATGATCGCGATCACCACCATTGCCTTGTCGGCAATCGGATCCATCATGGTGCCGAACTTGCTTTCTTGTTTCCACAGCCGCGCCAGATAGCCGTCAAACCAATCGGTGATTGCCGCTCCAACAAACAGGGTCAGGGCAAACCAATCTGCCCAAGGACGCTGAAAATACAAAAACATCACCGCAACACCCGGTGCCGCAAGCAATCGGATAACGGTCAGGGTGTTGGGTATGGACCATTTCATACCACAGTCGTAGCCCAGCTTGGGGGCCGGGGGGAAGGGCGAAATATGCGCCTGACCATCGGCGCATGTGACGGTTTTACCCCGCCACCGGGGCCCAGATCACATCGTCAATCCGGGCTGCACCTACGGCCAGCATCACCACCCGGTCAAAACCCATCGCCACGCCACTTGACTGCGGCATCAGGGCAAGCGCGTTCAGAAAATCTTCATCCAGCGGATAGCGCATGCCGTAAACGCGGGCTTTCTCGTCCATTTCCAACTCAAACCGACGCCGCTGTTCACCCGCATTGATCAATTCGCCAAAGCCATTGGCTAGTTCCACACCGCAGGCATAAACCTCAAACCGTTCGGCCACACGGGCATCATCCGCGGCCGGCCGCGCCAAAGCCGCTTCGGCAATGGGATAGCGGTCAAGAATGGTGATGCGGCCCTGACCGAGATGCGGCTCTACCTTTTCGCCAAGCACCCGTGCCAGCATATCCGACCATGTGTCATCGGGCGCGTGTCGCACGCCCGCGCCGTTCAGTTGTGCCACCAGCGCCGCGTGGATCGGCGCGCCGTTGGCATCCACCGTCGCCAACAGATCTACCCCGGCATAGCGCAGAAAGGCGTCTTGCACCGACAGCCGTTCTGGTGGCGCGAACGGATCACAAACGGCCCCGCGAAACTGCAACTGCGCGGCCCCCGCCACCTGCGCCGCAAGACGCAAGAACGCCACGCAATCATCCATCAGCACATCGTATGCCTCGCCAACCCGATACCACTCCAGCATGGTAAATTCAGGGCTGTGCAACGCGCCGCGTTCGCGGTTGCGCCAGACATGCGCAAAGGCAGCGATGCGCATCTCGCCCGCCGCCAGCAGCTTTTTCATCGCAAATTCCGGACTGGTGTGCAGATACATCCGCCGTGCCGCCCCATCATTGCCGATGGCCTCGGTGGCAAAGCCGTGCAAATGCGCCTCATTTCCCGGACTAATAGCCAACGCACTTGGGTCGACTTCAACGAAATCGCGCTCCGCCAGCCAACTGCGCATTGCAGTCTGAACGCGGTTGCGCGCCATCAATCCGGCGCGGCGATCGACGTGGCGCTGCGGCATCCACCAAGGCGTCTGGGACATATCGGCTTTCATCTGGAGATTTCCATAAAGATAGGCTAGACGCACCAACAACGGTTTGCGCCCCATACCTTGGGTGCGACAGCAGAACAAGGAACAGCGTTCGTGAAAGTCATCGCCTCCAGCCTGCGCAAGGGCAATGTGGTTGAAGTGGACGGCAAACTATATGCCGTGTTGAAAGCGGAAAACTTTCACCCCGGCAAAGGCACGCCCACAACTTCGGTCGATATGCGACGGATTTCGGACGGCGTCAAAGTGGCGGAACGCTGGCGCACCACGGAAATGGTGGAAAAAGCCAACGTCGATGACCGCGAGTATGACTTTCTATATGAAGACGGCGAAGGCTTTCACTTTATGGAGCCTACAACCTACGAACAATTCGCGGTGCATCCCGATGTGGTTGGCGACGACAAGGTGTTTTTGTCCGAAGGCATCAAGGTTTTTCTGAAAACCTATGATGGCGTGGCGATCGCGCTGGAATTGCCACTGCGGGTGACCGTGGAAATTTCGGAAACTGAACCCGTCGTCAAAGGTCAAACTGCCTCATCGTCTTACAAACCTGCGATTTGTACGAACGGCATTCGCGTGATGGTGCCACCACATATTGGGGCTGGTATCCGTATCGTAATCAATACCGAGGATTACGCCTATTACGGCCGCGCGCAGGACTGACCTTTGCGGCAACGGGCGCTGCGCGGGATCGGCGACTTCCCTCCACCTTAAGATGATTCTTTTTGGCCCCCCCTTGTATAAAACGCAAAAAAAGCGCATGTGTGCGGGGCGAAAACGCTATCTGTCGAAAAATCTGTCTCCTTGCGGGCTAGTTATCGATCTTGAAGTGACTAAGCCAAGCCATCGCATATCGCGGATGGCATACCAAACTAGGAGATCTCACGATGGCTAATGGCACCGTGAAGTGGTTTAACGCAACCAAGGGCTTCGGCTTTATTGCACCAGCAAACGGCAACAAGGACGTGTTCGTCCATGTGTCCGCGATGGAACGCGCTGGCATCCGTCAGTTGAATGATGGTCAGGCTGTAACCTTCGACATCGAAGCAGGCCGTGACGGTCGCGAATCCGCGATCAACCTCGCACTGGCATAATCCGCCACTTGCAGCAAATTTGAAACGGGGGCCGTGCAAACGGTCCCCATTTCGCATTGAACGCCGAAGAAATTTACGACAGCTTTTGACCGCTGTGCTAGCCTGCCTGCAGATTTTGAAACGGGTGGGCAAATGCGCGATCATGTTCAAATACTTTTGGGAACCACCAAGGGACTGTTTATACTGACCAACCCCGATGGGGCGGAGCGGTGGGCTGTGTCGGGGCCACATTGTGACGGCGCACCGATAAACCACGTCATCGGTGATCCGGCAACGGGCACGATCTGGGCGGCGGGCGGCGGTGAATGGTTTGGCCCGCATGTCTGGCGATCAGCGGATGCGGGGGCCTCGTGGACCAAATCCAACACAGGGTTGGTGGCCAATCCGGGTGATCCCGACTTGGTCACTTTGTGGTCTTTGGGCCGCACTGGGGCGCGGCTTTACGCCGGCGCTAAACCTGCGGGTCTGTATGAAAGTGCGGACAGCGGCGATACATGGACCAAAGTGCAGGCTTTGGGGGCAGACCCCGCGCATAAACACTGGCAGCCGGGGGCGGCGGGGCTGGTGCTGCATACCATTGTCAGCGACCCTGCGGATGATCAAAAGCTGTGGGTCGGCATTTCGGCGGCGGGCGTTCATGCCACCGAAGACGGCGGCAAAACATGGGTGCCGCGCAACAGACGATCAAACCACGAAACCGCGGCGCAGAACGCGCACGACCATGGTGGCGAGGTTGGCATTTGCGTGCACAACATCGTGCGGGCCGGCGGTGCCGGCGATCTGATGTATCAGCAAAACCACCACGGCGCCTATCGCAGCCCGGATGGGGGGCGCAACTGGCACAGTATCGCGGCGGGCTTGCCCTCAACCTTTGGCTTTCCGATTGCGGTGCATCCGCAAGACCCGAACACGCTTTGGGTGTTTCCGTTGAACGGTGACAGTCAGGGCCGCTTTCCACCAGGTGCGTCGGCGGCGGTCTGGCGGTCTCGCGATGGGGGGGAGACTTGGGCTGCCTTGCAAAACGGCCTGCCCGATAAGGATTGTTTTTTTACCGTGTTGCGACAGGCGATGGCCGTTGACCAAGCCACGCCAACCGGGCTGTATTTCGGCACCAACACCGGATCGGTTTTCGCCAGTAAGGATGATGGCGATAGCTGGACCGAAATCGCCCGGCACTTACCAACGGTGTTGTCGGTTGAAACGCTAACCCCACCTCCACCCACATGACGCAGCCCCACAAATCATTAGGGACTGCGCCAGTTTATGTTTGAAAAGGGTGCGATCAGCCTTCGTCAGCCTCGCCCTCTGCCTCTGCCTCGCCCGCACCTTCGCCTTCTGCCTCAGCTTCCCCCTCAGCTTCAGCTTCAGCTTCGTCCGCAGCTTCGCCTTCAGCTTCGTCCGCAGCGTCGCCTTCCGCCGGTGCTATTTCTTCCGCTTCCTCGTCAACCACCGCATAGTCTTCGACCATGGCTTGCGAAAGGTCATAGCTTTCGGTCAATTCAACTGAATATTCAGACAGATAGCCATTATAGTCAAAGCCGTCGAAATCAAAAAACGTCCAACTGGCGATAGATGCTGCATCAATGGGCTTGCTAACGTCGTCCAGGGTGACGGTGTATTTCAGCACTTCCTCTTTGCCATCGCGCCAGCGGTTATAGCTGAACTCTGTCACATCCTCGTCCAGCGCAAAAAACACGATCTCGTCCAGCGTCACCAAATCGGTGATGTCCATGCCCAGCACTTTGGTGATGACATCACCGGGCAACAGGCCTGCGTCTTTTGCAGCCCCGTCAGGTTGCATCGACACAACCATCACGCCGGTAGTTACACCTTTTATTTTGAACTTTTTAATGGTTTCGGCGTTCACCGGAACAATGATTGCCCCCAAAGCCCGCGACAGGTTGGTGCCGGTCATGGTTTTGGCCGCTGCCTCGGTTGGGAAAAACATCGTGGTCGCGCCAAATTGGAACGGAACTGCCAACGCAAGTGCAAGGCGCAGGCCGGAATTGATTTTCATTTTGATTACCTTGTTGGTTTGAAGATTGCCGCTTGGCACGACCCGTTTACACAACAAAACCCACTGAAATCAGCCGCACTTTCACATTGTTAGACGTTAAATCATAGCTTTAGAGATCCGGCTAGTCGTTTCAAACCATATTTGTCAACGCTTGTGACGTAGGGAACACCCGCCACAAAATTGCAGGACGAAAAACCGTTCGCCCATTCCCAAGGGCAGCGCGTAACCTAAGGCTAGGCCCTAGCCCTTAGTGCTGAAGAAATCGGCAATGACCGTGGCCATGGCTTCGGATATGCCCGGCACCGCGGTCAGATCAGACACCCCCGCCCGCGCCACTGCCTTGGCCGAGCCGAAATGCGCCAGCAAAGCCCGCTTGCGCGTGGCCCCGACGCCCGGAATATCATCCAATGGCGTGATCGAAATCGCCTTAGCGCGTTTCGCCCGATGCGCCCCGATAGCCCAGCGGTGCGCCTCATCGCGCAGGCGTTGCACGAAATACAGCACCGGATCATTCATCGCCAAAGCAAATACCGGCTGCCCGGCGCGGTGAAATTCTTCTTTTCCGGCATCGCGGTCAACGCCCTTGGCCACGCCGACCATCGCAATATCGTCAACGCCCATTTCGGCCATGATCGACGCCACGACTGATACCTGCCCCGCCCCGCCGTCGATCAACAACAAGTCTGGCCAGGCATCCGACGTGCGCCCCGGGTCTTCCTTGATCAGCCGTTCAAACCGCCGGGTCAGCACCTCTTTCATCATGCCAAAATCGTCAGAATTCGCCCCGGCGTCTGATTTGATATTGAACTTGCGATACTGCGATTTCAGATAGCCATCGACCCCGGCAACAATCATGCCGCCCACCGCGTTGGTGCCCTGAATATGGCTGTTGTCGTAAACTTCAATGCGTTTGGGCGGTGCGTCCAGATCAAACGCCTCGGCCAAACCTGCCAGCAATTTGTTCTGTGTGGTGTTTTCGGCCATCTTGCGCGCCAGACTTTCCCGGGCGTTGCGGGCAGCATTTTCGACCAATTCGGCCTTTTCACCGCGCTGCGGCACCGCGACTTCTACTTTTCGACCCGCCCGGTCTGATAGCAACTGTGTCACCAGATCGGGGTTTTCAACCTGATGCGACAGCAAGATCAGCCGCGGTGGTTCTTTATCATCATAAAACTGCGCCAGAAACGCCTCAAGAATTTCCGACTCATCCGCACCAGACCCGGTGCGCGGGTAAAAATCGCGGTTGCCCCAACTTTGGTTGGCGCGAATGAAAAACACCTGCACGCAGGCCTGCCCGCCTTCTAGGTGCAGCGCGATAACGTCAGCTTCGGGCACCGAGGCCGGGTTGATGCCTTGCGATGATTGCACTTGGGTCAGCGCCTTGATGCGGTCACGCAATGCGGCTGCGCGTTCAAATTCCATCGCTTCGGATGCTGCCGACATCTCTGCCGCCAGATTTGACTGCACGGTGGTGGTTTTGCCTTGCAAAAACCGCTCGGCATCCGCGACCAGTTTGGCATAGCTGGGGGCATCAATCCGCGCCGTGCAGGGCGCGGCACAACGCTTGATCTGAAACTGCAAACAGGGCCGGGTCCGCGATTCAAACATGGCATCGGTGCAGTTGCGCAGCAAAAACACCTTTTGCAATTGGTTCAGCGTGCGGTTGACCGCCCCCGCCGAGGCGAAAGGACCAAAATACGACCCTTTTTCTGACCGTTTGCCCCGATGTTTTTTCAACTGCGGAAAGTCATGTTCGGTAGAAATCAGGATATTGGGAAACGATTTATCATCCCGCAGCAGCACGTTATAGCGCGGCTTCAACTGTTTTATCAGGTTCTGCTCTAGCAGCAGCGCCTCGGTTTCGGTGCGTGTGGTCAAAAACATCATCGAAACGGTTTCGGAAATCATCCGCGCAATCCGGCCCGAATGACCGGAAGCCCGCGCATAATTAGACACCCGCGCCTTCAGATTGCGGGCTTTGCCGACATATAAAACCTCGGATGCCGCGTTCAGCATCCGGTACACTCCCGGCGATCCGTCAAGCGTTTTCAGATACCCCTGAATAACCCCATGCCCAAGCGGCGCGTCATCGCTCATCCGGTAACACCTTTGCCTGCATGTCCGATTCTAGTCATTTGCTGCACCGATCCAAGGCGCGGAGCAAGCAAAAACCTGTCCACCGTTTCTGGGGATAACTCTGCGGAAAAGATTTTGCGACAGTGGTTTTTTCCTTGTTTTTGGCCCCGTTCGACCATTTGCCTAATATTTAGGCACATTCGCAAATTATTGATTTAACTATATATTTTTTCTTCACTGGGGCAAATCCCTGATAAGGCTTAAGAATTTGTAACGCTGCTGTGACAGAGAATCGAAAAGTGGACAACTTTTCTACCAAGGGGACGTGGCGTCACTCAACCCCAAGCACATCCGGGGTTTGCCATGCCAAACGCTGGCCACCATCAACGGCGATGAACTGACCGGTGACAGACGGCACATCCAGAAAAAATCCCAATGCTGCCGTTATATCCGCCGGGTTTGCGCCGCGCTGCAAAATCGTTGCGGCGCGCTGTTTGGCGAAATGTTCGGCCGATTGCCGCACGCCTTGCAACGTCGGGCCAGGACCGATGGCGTTGACGCGAACATGCGGTGCCAAGGCCTGCGCGCCGGTCTGGGTCAACGCCCACAGGCCCATTTTGGCCAAGGTATAGCTCATGAATTCCGGTGTCAGCTTTTCGATCCGTTGATCAATCATGTTCACCACCAGCCCTTGGGCCACCGGCTCGCCCGCTGCATCTGGCACCGCGGGCGGCACTTGGGCCGCAAAGCCTTGCATCAGCACAAACGGCGCGCGCAGGTTAGATTGCAGGTGCCGATCCCAACTGCGCCGCGTTGCGGTTTGCAGCGTGTCATATTCAAAAATAGAGGCGTTGTTGACCAACACCGAAAGCGGCCCGCCCAACGTGTTTGCTGCCCGGGAGATCAAGGTTTCAACCTGTGCTTCCTCCAACAGGTCGGCCTGCAGGGCGTTGGCGCGGCATCCCAAAGCTGCAAGACTGGCCACAACTGCCTCTGCCTCGTCTTTCGAGGTGGCATAATGCACCGCCACATCAAAGCCGCGCGCACCCAGATACAGCGCCATCGCGCGCCCCAGTCTTTTGCCCGCCCCGGTGACCAATGCCCGCATGTCTAGCCCTTTTTCCCGCAATCGCAGCCCTTAGACCCAAACACATAGCGCCCGCAGGCCCTGCAGCTCGCCGGTTTTGCGGCCCCAAACCGAATTTTTCCTGCCAGACGCGATTTGACCTGTCGCGCCACAGCCCCCGGAAACAAGGCGTTGCCCAGCATGCCAATTCCCGCCATCAGCACAAGAAAAACGATGACGGCTTTGATCATCTACAGCCCAAACCTTGCCCAAAGCGCGCGGTCCTCAACGCTGGCCATGGCGTCGGCGGCGAAGTTCAGCCCAAAGCGCGACAGCAAACTGCGCTTTTGGCCCAACGGCACCAGCCGAACCTTTTCGCCGTAAACCGCCTTCAGATGCGGCACCAAATGCGCCACCCCGTCGACCAGCCCGGTATCAACCGCCCCCTGCCCGACCCAAACATCGGCATTGAACAAATCAGCATCCGCCAACCGCGCCCCACGCCGCGCCTTTACATGGGCAATGAACGCCGCATGAATCGGGGTCTGCAGCGCGCGGATACGGTCAATATCTTCTGGTTTTTGCGGCAAAAACGGGTCGGCAAAACTTTTTGACCGCCCCGCAGCCACCACGCGCCGCTCTACCCCTTGCCGCGCCAACAGATCGGGAAACCCGAACGAGGCCGAAATTACCCCGATCGACCCCACGATCGACGACAGATCAACCCAGATATCATCCGCGGCACAGGCCAGCCAATAGCCGCCGCTTGCCGCCACATCTTCGACAAACCCATGCACTTTGATGCCTTTTTCATCCGCCAGCCGCCTGATCCGCGCCGCGATCAACGACGATTGCACTGGCGATCCACCGGGCGAATTGATCACCAAAGCCACCGCCGCGGGCTTCATCCTGAAGGCTTTTTCGATCAAGGGCGCCAGCCCTGCATCGCTTAGCGCAGTGCGGCCACCGCCGATGATCCCCGTCAGCCGGATCACCGGCACTAGGGGGGGCTTTTTTACAAAGGGAATAAATTTCATCATGCGGCAAACCTAGGCGTTGCCCCCGGCCTGCACAACCTGCGCCTTTCATTCCGGCCCACTTATCCCTGTGGCCCCCTGTCACAGCCCTTGCCAGCCCACCCATTCCCCGCCACCGTGCGGCGATGATTGACAAGCTAGAAATGTTCATCGCCCTGGCAAATGAGCGGCACTTTGGCCGCGCAGCCGAAGTGTGCCGGGTGACCCAACCCAGCCTGTCTGGTGCTATCCGTCAGTTAGAGGATCAATTGGGCGTGCAACTGGTGTTTCGCGGCTCGCGCTTTCAGGGTCTGACGCCGGAAGGCCAGCGCGTGCTGGATTGGGCGCGGCGGATTGTTGGCGATATGCGCGCGCTGAAAGACGAGATGCGAAATGTGCATGCCGGGCTGTCGGGCAACCTGCGTTTGGGTGTTATCCCCACCGCCCTGCCGATGGTGGCCGATTTGACCACGCCATTTCTGGCCCGTCATCCCAACGTGCGGATCACCATCTTGTCGCGCACCAGTGCCGAGATTTTGGCGGGGATCGAAAGTCTGGAATTGGATGCGGGGATCACCTATCTGGACAACGAGCCATTGGGTCGCGTCGCCCAAGTGCCTTTGTATGTTGAATTTTATCGCCTTTTATGCGCCGAAGACACGCCACTTTCGGCGCGGTCCAGCGTAAGTTGGTCCGAAGTGGCGGGCTTGGCCTTGTGCCTTCTGACCTCGGATATGCAAAACCGACGCATCGTGAACCAGCACCTGACCGATGCCGGCGCGCGCGCGGCGCCGTCGGTCGAAAGCAATTCTACCATCGCGTTGGTGGCGCATGTGCGGTCGGGCAAATGGGCATCTGTGGTGCCGCGAAAACTGGCCGAGATGTTCGCAGGTCAGGGACTAATGGCGATCCCGATTGTCGAGCCCGAAGCCGAACATCTGGTCGGTTTGATTGCGCCGAAACGCGAGCCGCAAACGCCGCTGCTGTCGGCGCTGATGGACGAGGCCGCGCGATTAGGGGCAGTACCCAGTCGATAGCTAAAAACTATTGTTTAACGGTATATTGATATTGATTTTCCTATCGTTTTGGCTATTAACAGGCATCCAATCAAAAGGTTGTCTTGATGCTTGATTCCTCGCAAACCACCCAGCGGCTGGATGAGATTCTAAGGGCGCATAGGGGCCTTGAAGGCGCGCTTTTGCCGATTTTACACGCGGTTCAGGCCGAATTTGGCTATGTGCCGCAACAGGTCTTGCCGATCATCGCCAAGGATTTGAATATCAGCCGGGCAGAAGTGCATGGCGTCGTCAGCTTTTACCATGATTACCGCGAACAGCCTGCTGGTCGGCATGTGGTGAAACTTTGTCGCGCCGAGGCCTGTCAGGCCATGGGCGCAGACACGGTCGCGGCACATGTGCAAAAGACGCTCGGCGTCGATTGGCATCAAACCACGGCAGATGGCGCCGTGACGCTGGACCCGGTGTTTTGTCTTGGCCTATGTGCCTGCGGACCCGCGGCCATGGTTGACGGTAAACTGTTGGGTCGGGTCAACATCGCCCGTATGGACGCCGTCCTTGGGGGGCTGACATGAAGATTTACCTGCCGCTGGACAGTGTGGCCGTGGCCTTGGGTGCGGATGACATCGCAGATGCGATCTTGGCGCAGGCCGAAAAATTGGGTGTTGCGGTTGAGTTGGTCCGCAACGGATCGCGCGGAATGGTCTGGCTGGAACCGATGGCCGAGGTGGAAACGCCCCGTGGCAGGCTGGCGTTTGGCCCGATGACACTTGCCGATGTGCCCGCCCTGTTCGCCGATCTGGCCACCCATCAAAAGGCGCTTGGGCCAACCGAAAATCTGCCGTGGCTGGCCGCGCAAACCCGGCTAACCTTTGCCCGCGTCGGCGTCATCGACCCACTTTCCTTGAATGAATACAAGGCACAAGGCGGCCTTTCGGGCCTGACCCGCGCGCTGGCGATGACCAATGCCGATATCGTCGCCGAGGTTACGGCATCGGGCTTGCGTGGGCGCGGCGGGGCCGGTTTTCCGACCGGCATCAAATGGAAAACGGTTTCAGAAGCCATTGCTGATCGAAAATACATTGTCTGCAATGCCGACGAAGGCGACAGCGCCACCTTTGCCGACCGGATGCTGATGGAAGGCGATCCCTTTACCCTGATCGAAGGCATGATCATCGCAGGGCTGGCCACCGGTGCCACCAAAGGATTTGTGTATATTCGTTCGGAATACCCGATTGCCATTCGCGTGATGCAAGATGCGGTCAAGATTGCACAAGGCGCGGGTGTGCTGGGCCAGACGATTTGCGGCGCGGCGCGAAGTTTTGATATCGAAATTCGCGTCGGTGCCGGGGCCTATGTTTGCGGCGAAGAGACCAGTCTGCTGAATAGTCTGGAAGGCAAGCGCGGCGTTGTCCGCGCCAAGCCGCCCTTGCCCGCACTCGAAGGCTTTTTGGGCAAGCCGACAGTGGTTAACAACGTGATCTCGCTGGCGACGATCCCGGTGATTTTCGAAAAAGGGGCGGCGTTTTACAAAGAGTTTGGCATCGGCCGCTCTCGCGGCACAATTCCGCTGCAGATTGCCGGCAATGTGAAATTTGGCGGCCTGTATGAAATCGCGTTTGGCCTGACTTTAGGCGACATTGTCGATAGCATCGCCGGTGGCACTGCGTCGGGCCGCCCTGTAAAAGCCGTGCAAGTTGGCGGGCCACTGGGGGCCTATTTCCCGCGTGCTTTGTTCGACACACCGTTTGGCTACGAAGAATTTGCTGGCAAAGAGGGCCTGATCGGCCATGCCGGCCTGACCCTGTTCGATGATAGCGCCGACATGTTAAGGCAAGCCCGATTTGCAATGGAATTTTGTGCCATTGAGTCTTGTGGCAAATGCACGCCGTGCCGGATCGGTGCGGTGCGCGGTGTTGAAACCGTTGACCGCATCGCGCGGGGTGACGCCACGGCTATCCCGCTGTTGACGGATCTTTGCGCGACGATGAAGGCGGGTTCACTTTGCGCGCTGGGTGGTTTTACCCCCTACCCCGTGCTGTCGGCCCTGACCCATTTCCCTGATGACTTTAACACCGCAAAGGAAGCCGCTGAATGAAAGATTTTATCATTCCAGACCGTGATTTCGGCACACCCGCGGCAAAAAGCAAACAAATGGTCACATTGACTATTGACGGCTTTGACATCACCGTTCCGGCAGGTACTTCTATCATGCGGGCCGCTGCGGAAATCGGTATTTCGGTGCCAAAACTTTGTGCCACCGACAGTATTGATGCGTTTGGTTCTTGCCGACTGTGTCTGGTGGAAATCGAGGGCCGCAATGGCACTCCGGCGTCCTGCACCACGCCCGTCGCCCCCGGATTAAAAGTGACGACCCAAAACGCCCGGTTGAAACAGCTTCGGCGTGGGGTGATGGAGCTGTATATCTCGGATCACCCCCTTGATTGCCTGACTTGCTCGGCCAACGGTGATTGTGAATTGCAAGACATGGCGGGCGCAGTTGGTCTGCGCGATGTGCGTTATGAGGCGGTTGAAACCCATTTCAAGGCGAAAGACACCTCTGGAAAACCCAACCCACAATACATCGCCAAGGACGACTCCAATCCCTACTTCACCTATGATCCGGCGAAATGTATTGTTTGTTCCCGGTGTGTTAGGGCCTGCGAAGAGGTTCAGGGAACATTCGCACTTACCATCGAGGGCCGCGGATTTGACAGCCGGGTGTCGGCGGGCATGGCGGGGGATAACTTCCTTGCCTCGGATTGCGTGTCTTGCGGGGCCTGCGTTGCCGCCTGCCCGACTGCAACGCTGCAAGAGAAATCCATCATCGAAATCGGCACGCCCGAACGATCGGTGATCACCACCTGCGCCTATTGCGGCGTTGGTTGTTCGTTCAAAGCCGAAATGCGCGGCGATGAATTGGTGCGCATGGTGCCTTACAAACACGGCAAGGCAAATCGCGGCCATTCCTGTGTCAAGGGCCGCTTTGCCTATGGCTATGCCAGCCATAAAGACCGCATTTTGCAGCCGATGATCCGCGAAAACATCAATGACCCATGGCAAGAAGTGTCTTGGGCGGTGGCGATGGCCTTTGCCGCAAACCGGATGAACGGGATCATTGCAACCCATGGGCGGCATTCGGTTGGGGTTATCACCTCGTCCCGTTGCACCAACGAAGAAACTTATCTGGTGCAAAAACTTACGCGTGCCGTGTTTATGAACAATAATACGGATACCTGTGCCCGGGTGTGTCACTCGCCCACCGGTTATGGTTTGGGCCAGACAATGGGCACATCAGCAGGCACGCAGGACTTTGATTCTGTTGAACAAACAGATGTTGTGGTGTTGATCGGAGCAAATCCAACCGACGGCCACCCCGTGTTCGCCAGCCGGTTGAAAAAGCGGCTGCGCAACGGTGCGAAATTGATCGTGATTGATCCGCGCCGCACCGATATTGTCCAAAGCCCTCACGTCAAGGCGTCACACCATCTGGCCCTGACGCCCGGCACCAACGTCGCCGTGGTAACGGCGCTGGCACATACCATTGTGACTGAAGGTTTGTTTAACGAAGCCTTCATTCGCGAACGGTGTGACTGGGATGAATTTCTGGACTATGCTGAATTCATAGCCCAACCGCAAAACAGCCCCGAAGCAGTGCAATTGCTTACCGGCGTCAGCGCAGACGAGCTGCGCGCAGCGGCGCGGCTTTATGCTTTGGGTGGCAATGGATCAATCTACTATGGTCTTGGTGTTACAGAACATTCCCAAGGATCTACGACCGTGATCGGCATTGCCAACCTGGCGATGTTGACCGGAAATATCGGTCGTCCCGGCGTTGGCGTGAACCCGCTGCGGGGTCAGAACAACGTGCAGGGCAGCTGCGATATGGGGTCCTTCCCGCATGAATTGCCCGGCTATCGTCATGTGAAACATGACGGTGCGCGCGCCATTTTCGAGACACTATGGGGCGTCAAAATTGATAACGAGCCCGGATTGCGCATTCCCAACATGCTGGATGCCGCCGTCGAAGGCACGTTCAAGGGCCTGTATTGCCAAGGAGAGGACATCTTGCAATCCGATCCGGACACCAAGCATGTGGCCGCCGGTTTGGCCGCAATGGATTGCGTGATTGTGCATGATTTGTTTTTGAACGAGACCGCAAATTACGCACATGTGTTTTTACCCGGATCGACCTTTCTGGAAAAGGAAGGAACGTTCACAAATGCCGAGCGCCGCATAAACCGTGTGCGCAAAGTGATGGCGCCACGCAATGGCTATGCCGATTGGGAAGTGACGCAATTGCTGGCCAATGCGATGGGCGCGGGTTGGACTTATACCCATCCCAGCCAGATCATGGATGAAATCGCGATGACGACACCGTCCTTTGCCGGTGTCAGCTATGATCGGCTTGAGGAAATGGGGTCGATTCAGTGGCCTTGCAATGCCGATGCGCCGGAAGGCACGCCGCTGATGCATGTCGATGCGTTCGTGCGTGGCAAAGGCAAGTTTATCAACACGGAATATGTGGCAACCGATGAACGCACGGGGCCACGCTTTCCTCTTTTGCTGACCACCGGGCGGATTTTGTCGCAGTATAACGTCGGTGCACAAACGCGGCGCACCGCAAATGTGATCTGGCATGAGGAAGACCTGCTGGAGATTCATCCGCATGATGCTGAAACCCGCGGTGTCAAGGATGGTGATTTTGTCCGCCTTGCCAGCCGCGCGGGCGAGACAACTTTGCGCGCCACAATAACGGATCGGGTCAATCCGGGAGTGGTCTATACCACGTTCCACCATCCGGACACCCAAGCCAATGTCATTACGACTGATTATTCGGATTGGGCAACCAATTGTCCCGAGTATAAAGTAACAGCCGTTCAGATATCACCCAGCAACGGGCCGACGGATTGGCAAAAAGATTACAACGCCCAAGCAAATCTGTCGCGGCGCATCCTTTCTGCGGCAGAGTGATGCAAACGCAGCGGCCTGTAGCAGCGCTGTCTTTCCGGGCCAACTCGGTCGTTCAGACCATGCGCGCGCTGCCGCAAGAGGTTGCGGTAGCCTTGTCCTATAACGGCACAACGCAGGCAGTGATGATGGCTACGCCTGCTGATCTGATTGATTTTGCTTATGGATTTTCGTTGACCGAAGGGATTGCGCAGCCAGCGCAGATCAAGTCCGTTGACATCGTCCAAGTTGAAATTGGCGTCGATGTGCAGATCTGGCTGGACACTGACGCCGGGGCCACGCTGGCCAAACGTCGCCGCACGATGGCAGGGCCGGTTGGGTGTGGATTGTGTGGCATCGACTCGCTTGCCGAGGCCACGCGCGAAATGGCCCCGGTTCCGACAAGTGATTTTACCATGACGCCCGGCGAAATTATGGCGGCGGTTGCAGCATTACCGGCCGCACAGCCCCTCCATGATGCCACCCGCGCCGTGCATGCCGCAGGTTTTTTCACTCATGGCCTGTTCGCGGTGCGCGAAGATGTCGGCCGCCATAACGCCTTGGATAAACTGGCCGGACATCTGATCCGCGTTGCGCATCCCCCCGGCGCGGTGCTGCTGACCAGCCGGGTTTCTATTGATATGGTGCAAAAAGTGGCCGCCATTGGCGCACCGGTATTGATTGCCGTGTCGGCGCCCACAGCCCTTGCTGTTGATGTGGCAGATGCAGCCGGGATCACCCTGATCGCTTTGGCCCGACCTGATCGGTTCGAGGCCTTTACCCACACGCACCGCATTGCAAAGGATGCCGCCAATGTCGCATGACGGACCTCACGCCAAGCTGATTTATATGGCCAATCAGATCGCCGTTTTCATGGAATCGAAACCCCACGCCGAGGGGCTGACCTTACTGGCATCTCATATCAATGATTTCTGGGAACCCCGGATGCGGCGGCATTTATACGAGGTGTTGGACGGCGGTGGCGCTGGACTGCGACCTTTGGTGATTGAGGCGGCATCTGCCATAAAACGCCCGGTTGCAACGGCCTAAATAGGCGCGGCACCGGCGGATGACCGCGCATCATATTGTTTGAAACGAATGCTTGAGCGGTCTAGGTTATTCACCTAGGATTGTGAGTATAAGTTTGCCCGCGTATTTCAGTTTTTGGAAAAATTTTATTTAACCGGAGGCTTTTGATGCGGAATGTTGTCTTGCGCCCTGGCTCTTCTGGCCCGTTTGTGCGAGACCTGCAACTTGCCTTGAACAATCGCCTGAACCCCAGCCCGAACCTTATTGTGAACGGTTTGATCACGCCGCAAACTCAGGTTGCGCTGCGGTCGTTTCAACGCGCCAATTGGCTGGAAGAGGATGGCATCGCGGGCCCCTGCACCCTTGATGCAATCTATGAAACAGAGGCCTCACGACCGATTTTGCATAATGTTCAGTATGTGGTGCAGCCAACGGCGCAGACCGGCTGGATTGCGGCGATTGCGATGCTGAAAGGCATTGATATCGGGGCAATACAATTCGCCACGCCCAAGGCCTTGCTTGATCCGGCGGGGGGATTGCTGGCGCAAACGGCGCGAAATTTGGGCGTTGATGGCCATCTTGAATTGGCCCGCGCGCTTGGATTGAAATATCTGCCCCAGCAAGTCTGGCCAGTAGCGACCTTGATCAGCCGTTTGCAACGGGGGCCAGTCGTGTTGGCTTTGAAATCGGCAAACCGCGGCGGTGGGCGCGGAAAAATCAGCACCAGCCCCTATATCGTGATTGTTGGCGCGCGCGGCTCTCATGCCGCCGATGGCAGCAGCACAACATTGCGCGTTTACGATCCTGCGCTGGAATGCAACGGCGGCGGCATCACATCGACCACCTATACAACGTTGCTGCAAGAGCGGTCGTTGATTTCATATGCCTTGCTGACGGTCTGAAAGCGCCTTGTAAATCGCCTTAAAGTCGGGCTTGCCGCATGGCGCGCCTGCGCTCCATCGCATCCGCGCGCGCATCGGCCCGATCGGCCAGCCCCGCCCCTTGGGGGGGTATGGCGCGGGCAAGCCGTGGCGCTGCACCGTCGATATGCGCGGCCATGGCATGAAGCGTTGGAAAGCGGAAAATATCGGTAATCGACAGCTTGGCGGTGACAAGGGTTTCCCGGATTTCGCGGTGCAACTGCACAGCCAACAGAGAATGGCCACCCAAAGCAAAGAAGTTGTCCTTGGCCCCAACCCGGTCAACCCCCAAAACACGTCTCCAGATTGCTGCCAACTGGCCCTCGATGGTCGTCGACGGGGCGGTGAAACCGGCCATTGCGGCAACGGGTGCAGGCAGCGCCTTGCGATCCACCTTGCGGTTCGGCGTCAGGGCAAACACGGACTGTTGGACAAAATGAGCGGGAACCATATGGTCGGGCAGGCGCGCGGCCAAGGCTGTGCGCAAATCCAAAGGCGTGGCCGCACCAGTATAATAGGCCACCAGACGCACATCACCGGGGGGATCTTCGCGCATCAAAACAATAGCTTGGCTGACGCCGGGTTGCCGATCAAGCACTTGTTCGATTTCGCCCAACTCGATGCGATAGCCGCGCAATTTGACCTGCCCGTCAGAACGACCGATAAAGTCGATCTTGCCATCGTAGCGCCACCGCACCAGATCGCCGGTTTGATACATCCGCGCGCCCCAAGGGGCCGCGGTATCTGCACGCACGAACGGATCCGGCAAAAACCGCTGCGCCGTCAAATCTGGCTGCTGCCAGTAACCGCGCGTCACGCCGTGCCCGCCGATCCACAAATCACCCGGGATGCCGGGGGCCACCGGATTAAGCGCGCTGTCCAGCACATACATCTGCTGATTGGCCAAAGGCGTCCCAATATTCGCCACGCCCTCAAGGTCGCCAACCGCTTCGGTCGATGACCAGATCGTGGTTTCAGTTGGCCCATACATGTTCATAATGCGCGCCTGAGTGATCGCGCGCAGATCAGCCACCAAAGCCGCAGGCAGCGCCTCGCCGCCCAGCATCAGCGTGTTCACCCCCGCCATGGCCTGCCGCGCGCCGTCGTTCATCGCAATCATCCGCGCCATCGACGGGGTGCATTGCAGGTGGGTTACTTTGTGTCGAACGATCTGGGCCGCGATGGAAAAATCGTCCCTTGCGACGCCATCTTCAAGATTGGCACGGGCCACGACCTGCGCCAACGGCACCAGCCCCGCCAACACCACATCGGGGGCAATGCCATAGTCAATCAGGCAGGCCACCTCGCCAACGCCGATGCGCTTTAGTTGCTCTACCCGCGCCAAGGCATCGTCAACGGTGCCAAACAGGCCGGATTCGTCGAAATAGCGCTGAAAGGCGAAATCGAGGATTGCGTCCATTTCATCAGCCGCCAGCGACTGGATATCAATATCCATCGGTTTGGCGACCCCTAGGGGCCGTTTGAAGGCTGGAAAAGCCCACGCATATTGCTTGATCAGCGCGGCAGCCGAGCGCAAGTAGTCCTTCATCGGCGCGCGCGCCACCTCCCGCGCGGTTTCCCGATCAGCGGCGATGTAGCTGTGCAGCATCATGGTAACAACGCGGCTGGCCGGATCGAACCCGGCCTCGCGCAATGCGGCGTGATACAGCTTTATCTTGGTTTCAACTTCATCAACCGTCTGGCCCAACAGATGCGTCAGCACATTGGCACCAATTTGCCCCGCCTCTTTCCACGTCTCGGGGTTCCCAGCCGTGGTCACCCATATCGGCAATTCTTTTGAAACCGGCCGGGGTTGGGTGATGACGCCGTAACTGCCGCCATCCGCGGTGGGAAAATCAACCTTTTCGCCACGCCACAACCGGCGCACCTGATCCGCCGCGTCAAACATCGCCTTTTTATTATGGGGTGGGGTGTTTTCGGGGCGCAAGACAAAGTCATCGGGGTGCCAGCCGCTGGCCACGGCAATGCCTGCGCGCCCGTTGGTCAGGTTGTCTATTACCGCCCAATCTTCGGCAATCCGCGCCGGATGGTGCAGCGGCACCACACAAGACCCGGCCCGCACGCCGATGTTTTTGGTCACCGCCGCAACGGCTGCGCCGGTCACCGAAGGGTTAGGATAGGGGCCACCAAAGGCGTGAAAGTGCCGCTCTGGCGTCCAGACCGCGCAAAACCCATGCGCATCGGCGAACTTGGCACCTTCCAGCAGCAATTCATACTTCTTGGGGCCAACGCCATCATCATTGCCCCAATAATACAGCGAAAAATCCATCCTTTGCGCAGATGAGATCGTGCCTGCCGATACCAAGACACGGTTGTCATCCGACGTCAGCACCACCTTAAAGCCGCGCGCCAATGTCCAGAACAGCTCTAACACCGAAATATCAAAGGACAGCGATGTCACCGCCAGCCAAACACCATTGGTCGCGGCAATCCGTTCGACCATCCCCGCAAAGAAATTTGCCACATTCCGATGTTCGACCATCACGCCTTTGGGCCGCCCGGTAGAGCCGGAGGTATAGATGACATAGGCGAGATCGGCCGGGATCACCGCGGTTTGCGGATTGGCCACTGGCGCGGACTCCAGCCGCGTATCGGTATCAAGGCACACCAAGTGGAGGAACGTTGCAGGCAAACTGGCCCGCAGCGCGCTTTGGGTGACAATCACCGAAACTGCCGAATCTTCGATGAAAAGGGTAATGCGGTCCGCTGGATAAGCCGGGTCCATCGGCACATAGGCGCCGCCCGCCTTCAGTATCGCCAAGGCCCCGACGACCAGATCAAGGCTGCGATGCAAACACAGGCCCACCAGCATTCCAGGCCGAACGCCAAGGCCGATCAACACATGGGCGGCCTTGTTCGCGCGGGTGTTCAGCGCGGCATAGCTAAGGGCGTCGCCGTCACACACCAAGGCGGTGGCATCAGGTGTTTTGGCAACCTGCGCCTCGAACGCCTGATGCATGCAAATTGCATCATACGGTGTTTGGGTCTGATTCCAGCCATACAAGACCTGCGCACGTTCAGCGTCTGTCAGGGCATCGGCGTCTTGCAGCAGCGCAATTTCGGGCAGGGCTGCAATTTTTGCCGCAACTGCGGTGATCCGCGCCGCCAGCGCCTGCGCGTGTCGCGCGGGCAGCCGGGCTGCGTCAAAATGAAACGCCGTCGCCGTCAGGGTAACCACAGTGCCCGCAATCGGACCCCACAGCGACAGGCCAAGCTGCGGGCACGGCAGGGCCGCCAATCTGGTATCGCGCGCCATCAGATCAAGCGGAAATCCGGGGGTTTTGCCGGCCAAGGCCATCGCCGTTGACAAGGTCTTTTGCGCCAAACCAACACTGATCGACGCCTCTACCCGCAACGGCACCCAATCCGAAAGATAGCCGGGGGCGGCTGACGGCACCGCAGAATAGGCGAAATCAGCAACCGCCTGCCCCGTCGCGCGCGCCGCCGCCATTGCCAGAATGCCGTAGCGCAGCGCTTCGGGCACCGCCGTCAAATCCAGCGGCAGAACTTGCCAATCCACCGCCGCCAGGGCCGTGCTGGCCGTGTTGGCCGTTGGCAAAGCCTGCGGCAACAAATCCGCCAACTGCGCCCGCAAGTATGGCTCACGCAGCGCAACAGCCTTTAGCGCCGATGTCAAATGATCCGCCTTGGCTTTGGCAAGCAGGGGCAACATTTTATCCGCAACTGACGCCGCTGAAACCGTCGCCCCCTTGGCCAAACAGGTCATTCCCGACAAATGCACCGCGCCATCCGCGCAAGCCACGACCAACCCATCCGCCGTTGCCGACAAAACCTGCCCCGGCGCTCCTGACCCGGGGGCATGCCCTGCGGTCTGCACCGCCAGCACCGCAGTCGCCGTCGCCAGTTTGGCCGCGGTCAGCGGATTCCAATAGCGGCCATGATCCAGCGCCCGCACCAAGCGAACAATGTCATCTGCAGTGCGGGCAAAATCTATCCGCCCCATCGCGGCCGGCCGGTCACTGCGCAAATACAAATGCCGCAAAGACATATCTTGCGGATGGCGTTGTAACACGCCGGTTTCCAACTGCTGCAGCAAGGGCGCAAAGCTGTTTACCGCCGCCTCAAAACAGCGGGCATTCAAGGTCAGGGCGGTGTCATCCGGGGAAATGTCAATCGAAGCCGACACCAGCACATCGCCTTCGTCCACCCCGTTGGCCATCAAGTGCCACGAGATGGCGTGCCGCATCTCACCGTTCAAAATCGCCCAGACCGGCGCGTTCAACCCGGCATAGCCCGGCAACGGACCATCGTGAAAATTGACCCCCCCGTTGCGGGCAAGGGCCAAAACCGGTGTGGGGATTATCTGCAAATTGGCAATCGACAACAGCCAATCAACCTGCACGCCCGCCAGTCGTGTGGCTAAATCTGCATCCAGATTTTCGGCGCGCAGCCCCCGGCCAATTGCCCAATCCCGCACTTCGGCGTTGCGGGTAACGACCGCCGCTATGGTGTGGCCGCGGTCCAGCAGCATCTGGCCGCACTGGCAGGTCAGCGCCTCATCACCGATCAAAATCGTCGAAAACTGGGTCATCAGGGCGTCCTTGCCGGTGTTTTTGGGCGGTCTTTGGCGCGGTTTGGCATGCTGGCCACAACCAGTGCCCGCAGACCAT
Source organism: Cypionkella sp. (assembly GCA_031422555.1). GTDB lineage: Bacteria > Pseudomonadota > Alphaproteobacteria > Rhodobacterales > Rhodobacteraceae > JANNAT01. The sequence goes on from JANPLZ010000163.1 coordinate 24,251, forward strand.
GCCAGACCAGATCGCGCAGATACTGCGGCGGATCGACCCGGTCTTTGCGTTGTATCAGCAACCGCAGCCGCCACAAAACCCCGCCTGTAACATGCGCCACTGTTGCGGCGGTGGCATAGGCCCGCCCGTGGTTTTTCACGAAATAGTGCAATCGGCTGTCCAGCCAAAAGCCGGGGATGCGTGGCCATGTCTTCATGCCGGTAGACACCGACCCGATATGCATGACCCGGCTTTCAACAACGTAATCGGTGGGCCAACCGGCACGGGCGGCACGGCGGCACAGATCGGTTTCTTCAAAATATAAAAAGAACCGCTCGTCGAACAATCCGATCTGGTCCAACACCGATTGCCGCATCATCAGACTGGCCCCCGCCAGCCAATCCACCCGGCAACTGGCCAAGGGGATCGGCTGGGCCACGATATGGCGGCGCAGCAACCGGCTGATCGGGCCAAAGCGGACCTGCGCTTCGAACTCGGCCAGAACGGACGGGAACCGAAACGCTGTGCGGTGCGGCTGATGATCCTTGCCGTAAATATAGCTGCCGGCAAAACCGGTTTCAGGGTGGGTTATCAAATGCGCCATCAGCGCCCCGATTGCGCCGGGATCGGGGAAGGCATCGGAATTCAGGATATATACAAAATCAGGCCGAACCCCGCCCGGCAGGCCCGCCAGAATGCCTAGGTTGTTGCCCGCACCAAAGCCGCCATTGCGACCGGCTTGCAAAACCCGCACCGATTGCGGCCCGTTGTCCCAGCCGCGCGCCGCCACCTGTTGGCTTAGCTGCGCGAACGACCCATCCCCGGACGCGTTGTCAACAATGACCAAGGCACCGTCGATACCTTCCAGCGCCAGCAACGCCGCCTCGGCCGATCTTAGGGTCATCTCGGGTGTGCGCCAATTCAAGATCACGGTCAACAAACTGGGCATATCCGTCACTCTGCCGCCGCAGCCAAAGGAGGTGCCGTTGCGGGCACCGTGCCACCGACGATGGTTTCGGCCACGTCTATCACCCGCCGCAAACGTGCTGCCATAACACGCACATTGGGTTCCAGCACCATGCTGTCATGGTCGCCGGGCACTTCGATCACCTGCAGTTGCGGTGCAAACCGGGTCAGATCGTTGTCGGCAAAGACGTATTCCTTGGCCCGCGACACCCAGTTGCCGCGACTGACGCGCCAGTGCAAATCCAAAGGCGGGCGCACCAGAACGGTCGCCCCGCCCCGCGGCGCCATCACATATCCGGGCAAAGCGGCGCGAAACGCCGCCTCAATCGCGGCATTGTGAAACTGCGCAGGCGCGCTGTCAGCCAACACGCCACGCCGCTTTTGCATTTCCCACGCCCACCGCGCGCGGGCCCAATCCAGCAGATACCCCGGCCCACGCGCCCGAAACTCTGCCAATTTTATCAACGCTTTATCGACGCGCGACAGGTTTGGCCGCATCGGCAAAGGCGTATCCAACAACACCAGAACAGACACAACTTCGCCCATGGCTTCCAACTGCTGCGCCATTTCCCACGCCGTCAAGCCGCCACCGGAAAACCCGCCCAAAAGGTAAGGGCCATGCGGCTGCACATGCCGCAATTCGGCAATATAATCGGCCGCGGCCTGTGGCAGGCTATCGTGCGGTGCTGCATCGCCGTAAAGGCCGCGGGCTTGCAGCCCATAAAACGGGCGATCCCCCCCCAACAACTGGGCCAGATGCCGCAAGTTCAGCACATTGCCAAACATGCCCGCGACCAGAAAGAACGGTTGTCGTTGCGCAACGTTGCCTTGATGCATCGGCACCAGATGGGTGAAACGGCGCGCGGTGGCGACAGGTTTTTCTGTGTCGCCCGCCAAATCGCTTGCCCTATCCGCACCCTCGCCGATCTGTTCCACAATCAGTCCTGCACAGCGCGCGATTGTCGGGGCCTCGAACAATACCGAGATCGGAAAATCAACGCGAAAAGCCTTTTTCACCATCGCAAACAGCCGCACCGCGATCAGGCTGTGGCCGCCCAGATCAAAGAAACTATCCTCAACGCCCACTTGGGCCACGCCCAACAACTCTTGCCAGAAACCGACAAGACTGCGTTCGATATCGTTGCGCGGCGCGACATAGGCGGTGTCCAGATCGGGGCGGGCAAAGGTTTGGCCTTCAGATTTTGCGGCCTCTGCCTCGGCGGTTTGCCGGATCAGGGCGGGCAAATCCAGCGATGACACGATAATCTGCGACAGCCCTGCGGCCACTGCCCGACCAAAGGCCGTGCCGCCTTCATCGGGGCGAATGCCTTGCGCAAACGCATGCAGCAGCCGATCTTGCGCGGGCGACGACGCGGCAACCGGTGCTGCATCCTGAAAGTCCAATTCGCGCGGGTCGGGGGGGGCAAATGCCAGCACGCCGTCCAGCCGCCGCATCACAAAGCCCTCGATTTCAACGCACACCGTGCCATCCGCCGCAGCCAGCGTCACATCAAAACTGGCGGTCGGGTTGCTGGCACGGTTGGCGGCGGCATTGCGCACCCACGAGAAAATCTGCGCAGGCAGGGGCCGAAAAACCCGAATCCTGCCATACGACACCGGCACCCACAGATGATCGGGCCGGTAGCCGTCGATCAGATCCATCGCCCAGCCCGTTGCCATATCCATCAAGGCCGGATGCAGCAGCCACGCGTCCGCCTCGGCGGCAAAAGCATCGGGCAATTCCAGCTGCGCCAGCCCTTCGCCAGCCGCCATGCTGCGCGAGGTGATCACCCGCCAGCGCGGGCCAAATTTCAGATGCCGTTCTTGAGGGCTGATCAATCCCGTGCCGCGTTCGGGCGCGGGCAGTCGGGCGGCAATCGTGGCCAGATCAATCATCGCCGGTGCTGCCACCATCGGAATGGCGCGGGCGGTTGCATGTAATTGCCAGCCCGTCCGCCCCTTGACCGTGACTTCTGAAGCCAGATCAAAGCCATAGCCTTCATCGCTGCGGATCAGCCGGGCGCGGATGGTGCGGGTTTGCGTATCGGCGATGTCCAAGGGGCGAAAGAAATACAAATCCCGCAACTCAAACCCGCCCGGCTCGCCCGCGTGGTGCAGGGCTTGGGCGGCAATTTCGATATATCCGGTGCCCGGCACCAACGCCTGCCCCGACGCTGTGCGGTGCCCGTCCAAGATCCATCGCGAACAATCAAGCTGGGCCAAAAACGCCCGGTTGCCGTCTTTGTCAAACGTCGCTTCATCCAGCAAGGTTGCGGTGATCGGCAGTTTGGGCGCATCGGGGCGCAGACCAATACGGTCGGACAGCGCTTCGGCTGCCATGCCAACGCCGGTCCAGATGCCCCAGTTCAGCGCGATCACCCGGGTTTTACCCGCGCTACGCGACTGCGCGAAGGCGTTCAGAAATTCATTCGCGGCGACATAATCTATCTGCCCCGCCGGGCCAGTCTGGGTGGAGGTTGACGAAAACAGCACCATCACCGCAACCGACCCATCCGGGAACAAGCGATCCAACACCAACGTGCCATGCAGTTTTGGCGCAAACACTTCCTCGACCTGCGCCGAGGTTTTGGTCATCAACGGGCCGTCATCCACCACGCCGGCCGCATGTATAACGCAACCGACCGGGCCAAAAAGGGCAACGCCTTGTGCCACGGCATTGCGCATGTCTTCCATGTTGCAAACATCGGCAGCGGCCACGAACACCTCACCGCCCAGCGCCAACAGCCGTTGCAACGCCATGATCCGGCGAGCAATCGGATCGGTTGGCTCATGTGCGGCGAGGTATGCGGGCCACGCCTTGCGATCCGGCAAACTGCGCCGCGCGATCAGGGTGATCTTGGCGCCAAACCGCCGGATGATGTCTTCGGCAATCGTCAGCCCGATGCCCCCGAATCCGCCGGTGATCACCACATGCGCGCCTGTGGGCAGGCTGAACGGCTCTTGCGGCAAGACGACCGGTTTCAGCCCCTGTTCATAGCGCCTGTCCCCGCGCAGCGCCGCGATCCGGCTGGCGGGTTTGGCCAAAATCTCTTCCAAAATCTGATCAACCAAGGTTTGCGAAACACCTGCCCCCCGGCGGTCCGGCACTGCCAAAACCAGATCAAGCAGTCCCACGCCAAAGCCCGGCAATTCTTGCGGGATCACCCGCGCCGGACCAAGCACCGTGGCCTTTTCCGGGCAGGGCAAGCCTTCGCTTGCGATTTGCGCGGCCCCGGTTGTCACCACCGTCATATGCAAGGGACGCGGCAGGTTTTCATCGCCGATTGCCTGCGCCAAGAACAGCAGCGAATGAAAGCCCTGTTCCAGATTGCGGTGAAAAAAGCTGGACCCCGCGCGAAACCTGGGCTTGGCGGTGACCAGCCAAAAATGCGCAATCCGGCTGGGCGTGTGCCCACGCGCCACCAGATCGCGGATCAGCAAATCGTAACCTTCGCGCCCGCGTTCAGGGGCAAGATGATAATCCATCTCACCATCGCGGGCAAAGTTGTCGCCCGCCCGCACCAGACTTATGCGGTGGCCTGCGCCGCGCAAACAGCTGGCACAAGCCGCCGCCAGACCTTCGGTATCCGCAAAAATCAACCAGCTTTGCGGCGCGGTATCGGCCAGATCGGCGTTCAGGTCATATCCGGTCGCGGCTTGACGCCATAGCGGCTTCCACCCCCAGTTGGCAATATCTGCAACGCGGTCTGGCAGGGCCTGCGCCGGGGCTGCCCGCGCGGTGCCGGGCGCGATGAAGTAAGGTTTGCGCTGAAACGGATAGTTTGGCAGCACCACCCGATTGCGCCGCGCACCGCCCCAGATCGGTGCCCAGTCGACCGCCACACCGCAGGCCCACAACCGGGCAATTGCCCCAAGGTGCCAGGCGTCATCGGCGATCTTTTGGTCCGGATGGCGCAACGCGGGCACCAGTTGCGCCGCCGCCACACCATTTGCTTGCGCCAACGACGTAAGCGCGCGGCCCGGGCCCATTTCAACAAAAACCCGGCCCGGGTCTGCGGCAAGCGTCGCGATGCAGTCCTGAAAATTTACCGTATTGCGCAAATGTGCCACCCAATAGGCAGGATCAGTGGCTTGGGCATCGGTCAACGCCACACCCGTCGCGTTTGAGATAACCGGCAACCGGGGCGCGTGCAGGTTGATGCCGCGCAGATACGCCTCGAACCGCGGCAGAATTGGGTCCAGCATCCGGCTGTGCGCGGCGATGTCGATCATCACGCGCTGGGTCTCGATCCCGGTTTCCGCCAGCTTTGCCGCCAACTGCCGCAAATCGGCATCTGGCCCGGACACCACGCACAAGCCCGGCGCGTTCACCGAAGCCAGATCGAGATCGCCAATCAAAAGCGGTCGCAAATCGGCCTCGGCCAGTGGCACCGACAGCATGCCGCCGGGTGCTATGGTGTCAAACAATTGCCCGCGCAAATGCACCAGCCCGATGCAGTCTTCAAAACTGATCACGCCCGCCAGACAGGCGGCGGTATTTTCACCCATCGAATGGCCGACCAACGCGGACGGCATAACGCCCCAGCTTTGGAACAACTGCGCCAGCGCAAATTCGGTGATCATGATCAGCGGCAGTTGCACCGATGGGCGTTTCAGCCGTGCATTGGCGTCAGCTTCCTGCCCCGGCGCGGGCAGCCAAAGCGCGCGGATCTCGTAATTCAGGTTCGGTTGCAGAACCGCCAGTCCCTTGTCCATCCAATCGGCAAAAACCGGCTCGGTTTCATACAAATCCCGCGCCATGCCCGCATACTGCGCGCCGCCGCCCGGAAACATGAACACCACTTGCGGATCAGCGCCCAGATAATTGTGGGAAAACACCTGTCGCGGATCGCCGCCTTCCAGCAAGGCGGCGGCGGTTTCATGGCTGTCGGCCACGATCACCCGGCGTTTGTCAAAGGCGCGGCGGCCTTCTTTCAGCGTATAGGCCACATCGGCCAGCGGTTGTTCAGGATGCGCGCGCAAATGCGCCGCCAACTGCAGGGCCGCCGCATCCAGCGCGGTTTTTGATCTGGCAGAAATAACCAGCGGCTGAAATGGCCACAGGCTGGGGTCTGAGAGTGCCCGGACCGGCGCTTGTTCCAGCACCGCATGCGCGTTTGTGCCACCCACACCCAGACTGTTCACCCCGGCGCGGCGCGGGCCATCTGATGCCCAGTCGGTCAGGCGATCATTTACCCGAAAGGGCGAGGTTTCGAAATCAATCGCCGGGTTGGCCGTGTCATACCCCAAACTGGGCGGCAATTGGCGATGATGCAGCGCCAGCGCGACCTTGATCAGACTAGCGATGCCCGCGGCGGTATCCAGATGCCCGATATTGGTTTTGACCGACCCGATTTTGCACGATCCCACCAATTCCGTGGTTTCGCGGAATGCGGCCGTCAGGGCTGCCACTTCGATCGGATCGCCCAGATAAGTGCCGGTGCCGTGGCATTCGACATAGCTAACGGTATCGGCGGTAACCCCGGCAATCACCTGCGCCTCGGCGATGCAGCGGGCCTGGCCATCCACCGAAGGGGCCAGATACCCCGCTTTGGCGGCGCCATCATTGTTGACGGCTGAACCTTTGATGATGGCCCAGATATGATCACCGTCGCGCACAGCATCGCGCGCCCGTCGCAACACCACCGCCCCGGCACCCGAGCCGAAAACCGTGCCCATGGCGCGATTATCAAAGGCGTGGCAATGGCCATCGGGCGACAAAATCTCGCCCTCGGTATACAAATACCCATGGGCATGCGGCAACTCGATGGTGACGCCGCCAGCCAAAGCCATGTCACATTCGCCGTTCAACAACGCCTGAGACGCGAAATGCACCGCGACCAGCGATGTGGAACACGCTGTTTGCAAATTGATCGACGGGCCTTTCAGATCGAAGATATGACTGACGCGGGTGGACAAAAAATCTTTGTCATTGCCGGTGTGGCGCAGCAGGAACATGCCGGTCTGATCGACCAGGTCGGGGTTGGAGCAAATGTTGAAATAGAAATAACTGCCCATGCCGCAGCCCGCGTAAACGCCGATGGTGCCGGGAAAATTTTCGGGCGGATGGCCTGCGTTTTCCAGTGCCTCCCACGACACTTCAAGAAACTGGCGATGCTGGGGGTCAAGAATGGCGGCTTCTTTGGGTGAAAAGCCAAAGAAATCGGCGTCGAACATTTCAAACCCGTCCAACACCGCCGCCGCTGGCACATAGTTCGGTTTTTGCATCCGCGCCGGGCTTTCACCCGCTGCCAGCAGGTCAGCATCAGACAGCACGCGGATCGATTCGACCCCATCACGCAGATTAGACCAATACTGGTGAATATCCGCCGCACCCGGCAAATGCGCGGCCATGCCAACCACCGCGATATCGCTATCGCTGATGCCCGTTAGATCGACGTCATCGCCCATAGAACCGCGTGTTCCTTACCAAAATCCGTCACAGCCCCAAGCGCGCGGGCTGTTTAAGTTAACTCAAAAACCAACCCGATCATACCCCGCCAAAACAGCCAAATGGATCGCCTTACCGGGATGAACAAGCGTGGTATAAATCGGCATTAAGGCCTTGATAGGGCGTGGAATAAGGCAATTCTGGCAACCGATGGCCAAAGCCTTGGCGAAGTCCTTGCCGACACTTGGCACGACGTCCAGCAATCGGAATTTTGTGTCAGATGACTGTTCGTTTGGGCGCAGGCGCATGCCGTTTTTGCTGCCATGCGTTGACCGCTTTGGCCTTGCGCAATCGCGTCAACCGTTCCACCTCGCCCAACAAGGCACCAGATATCAGCCACGTAAACGGAATATGGGTGGCATTGGGCAGCAGATCAACCATGTTTGCCGCCAATATCAGCGCTAATCCCGTCACATAGGGTGACAGGCTGGCTTTGTCTTGCAGCAGCACTTCGCGGCCCAGCAAAAACAGGGGCAACGCGGTCAGGCCAAACTCTGCCAGATAGCCAATCCAGCCGTAAATGCCCAAAACGATGATCCAAGCCCCATCGGCGATGTTCACGATTTCGCCGGAAACGGGATCGTGCATAAAGCTGCGCCCATACCCACCCCAGCCAAACCACGGCCGGTCTTGTCCGCGCGTCAACAGCAGCTCTTCGTTGTCGATCCGGAACTGCAACGACGCCGCCCGCTCGGGGCTTAAGCCGTTGGCGATAGCCATGATATCGTCAAGCGGCACCAGATGCGCCCCGCGCAGCAGCGGATAGATCATCACAATCGTGGCCAGCCCCACCGCCACCGCAATTTGAACCCTTGCGCTGGCAAACAAGATCAGCGGGGCCGCCCCAAAGGCATACACCAGCGGCCCTGCACTTTTGCTGACCAAAACCATGGCAAACAGATACCCCAGAACCATCACCGCCTTGGGCCGCGCCTCGGGGGCCGCAGTGCGAAAAACGATTGTCGCTGCCAACATGCACATCAGCGCAAAGAACGCGACCCACAACCCATGCGGCAAAAACACCACCGGACGATAGCCGCCTTGCCGGATGGTTTGAAAGAAATCATGCTGGAAAAAGCCGTAAATCCACACGTTCAACTGCGGTGACAACTGACTTTCAATCATCATCGGCACCGAATAGACCAGCCCCGCAAAGATCAACGCCACCAAAATGGCGCGCATGCCTTCCGGTGTGCCAAGATAGCGGCGGGCCAAAAAGAACGGTAGCAAAGCGATCGCCTGATTTGCCACGGCAGCCACGGAATCGTAGAGGCGCATGCCCTGAATTGTCGCCTGTTCAAAGATCAGCGGATCGTTATTGGTCAGAACCGTTGCAAAAGGAGACAAAATATAAATCAGAATCAATATCTTGCCCAAAATTCCATTGGGCAGAAAACTGATCCGGTCTCTGGCCAGATACACCGCACAAAACAACGCCATCAGGTTCGGGATCGACACTTTGTCAAGATCCGGGATCAACGGCAAGTCCAGCGCAGTCAAGGGTGGCAAGGCCAGATAGCCAGCCAAAATCGTCCAGATCAACGCCCGCCCAGCATCCAGTTGCCGCCACAATACCCAGGTTACAAAGGGCCACAGCGCGATCATCAGATAGGCAAAGGCGTTTGGCGTTGGCACGAGGATTGGCGCTTTCGATGCGTTAATTTTGGGTGGCGTTGTTTTGCGGTGGCTATCACATTTATTGGGGCAGAGCCATCATCGGGCGGGTCGCCTGAAATCGGCGGGGTCTGCACCGGGTCTGGCGGCTTTGAATGCACGTGACCCATCCACCCTGCAAACCGGTTGGCGGCCAACAGCGCGGGTGTTTTGGGAAACACAGTGTTTGCACCGGCATGCGCGGCCCCCCTATGTTACCGACCGCGCCCCATGATAGGTGTTTCAGGCAATGTAAGAGGTGCTGGGTGAAGTTCCGGTTCGGATCGTCTGAAATTATCGTCAATATCGCCGATGAGGCCGCGCTTTTGGCGGCCGTCGCGTCGCGTCTGGCGGCCCGGCAAGGCTTTGCGCTGGCGACGATCAATCTGGATCACCTTGTGAAATTGCGCGATTCCGCCGCGTTCCGTCAGGCTTACAGCGCGCAGGATTTGATCGTGGCCGACGGCAATCCAGTTGTCTGGTTGTCAAGACTGGCCCGCAAGCCCGTGGCGTTGGTGCCCGGCGCCGATCTGGTGAAACCGCTGGCGCGGGTCGCGGCATCAGCAAACGCATCGGTGGCCATGGTGGGCAGCAGCCAGCAATCGCTGGACGCGGCGCGCAACCATCTTTTGCAAACGGTGCCAGGCCTGACTTTTGTTCTATGTCACGCGCCCGCGATGGGGTTTGATCCAACCGGGCCGTTGGCCGACCAAATTCTGACCGATCTGGCGCGGCTGCAGGTTGGGCTGTGTTTTGTGGCACTGGGTGCCCCCAAACAAGAGGCGTTTGCGGCCCGTGGCCGCCAAATGGCCCCAACGGTCGGGTTTGCGTCGATTGGGGCGGGTTTGGATTTTCTTGCGGGCGATCAAAGCCGCGCGCCGGTCTGGGTGCGCAAGATTGCAATGGAATGGGCGTGGCGGGCCCTGACCGACCCCAATCGGCTGATCCCGCGCTATGCCGCCTGCGCGGCCATTTTGCCGGGGCAAATCCTGCAGGCAGTCAGGCTGCGATCAACCTAAGGGCTGGCGATGTCACGCAGGGCCAACGTTACTTGTATTCTATCAGCGCCGGTTTCTTACCGCGCACTTTGGCCCACCAAAACCCCAGCACCCCCACGGCTTCGGCAAATTTTCCCAGCACAGTGAAAAACGCCCATGCCCAGCCGCCTTTTTGTGCCAGTCGCACGATTTGGGCCGGGTAAATCAAACCCAGAACCCCTGCGACCGGGGTGATGAAAACCGCCGCCAAAATGCCCGCTGGCATCACAGCACCCCAAAGCACGGCGCGCCGCGTTTCCACGACCCAATGCCGTTCTGCCCCTGCCCCATGTAGTGCGGCCCCCGCCGCATAGGCATGGCCCGCGCGCATTGTGCGCCGCCACCACTGGCCAAACCGCGTGATCGCGGCGTCATGCAGGGTCATCTCTGCCGGGATACGCCAAACCTCGCCACCCGCCGCGCGTAAGCGCAAACACAACTCCGGCTCTTCACCGGCAATCAAATCCTCGCGGTATCCGCCCACCTCCATCACCGCGGCAAACCGCATCAGCGCATCGCCGCCACAGGCGGCAACCGACCCCAGCGGCGTATTCCATTCCAGATCAATCAGCCGGTTGTAAACCGAGGCTTCGGGAAAACGTTCGCGCCGCCGCCCGCAAACAACCACAGCTTTCGGGTGCCGGCCCAAGGCTGCCAACGCGGCCGTCAGCCAACCCGGATCAACTTTGCAATCGCCATCGACCATCTGCACAAAATCGGGCGCATTCAGCGCCGCCAACCCGGCATTGCGGGCCCGCGCGGCGGTAAAAGCAGTTGCCATATCCAAGGCAACAACATCAACCCCCATCGCGCGCGCCGCAGCTACAGAGCCGTCCGACGATCCGCTGTCAACATATACGATCCGGCGCACATAGGGCGACAAGGACTGCAAACAGGCAACCAGTCGCGCGCCTTCGTTGCGACCAATGACAACCGCGTCGATTACAGGGCGGGGCGTATCAGGCATGTCACGGCAATCTCACAGGCATTTGCCCGCTCATCCTAGGGCGATCAACGGGCCAACACCATGGGGCCAATTTTGGTGGAAGTCTTTCATTTCACCCAACTGTCTGTTACACCTTGCAAAACTGGGCGGGGGCCCGACCGGGTTAAACGGTGATCCAAAGCAAGGCTGCTTTGGTCGCTATTGATGCGAGCGGCGTCATTCTTGTCGTCAGGCAAGACCTTGTAGTAACGCTTGCCGCCCGGTTGGGCCATGCCGCGCAGGAGCCTGTCTGTTTGATGTCCAGACACATGATTTTGACGCCGCGGCCAGTTGGCCCCGCAGATGTGGAGTTTTCGGGCATGACCGCCAATAAAACTGGCACAAAGGCGGGGGCGCGGGGGGCGGGCGTTTCCCTGTTTCGCGCCGGGCCGTTGCCCACACAGCCACCGGTCACGCTTGATCTGGCCTTGGGCCGTGAAATTTTTGCCCAGCCGCTGCCCAGCCCGTTTGCCAACCCGGCCAAAGTTTGGGAATCACTTGGGCCGGTGACGCTGTCCCCGGGCTTGCTGGCAGGAAACGGTTTGTTTCTGGATGCCAGCGATCATCCGGCGGCTGTGGCCTTTGATATGCTGCGAACACGCTTGTTGCACGGGCTGGCGGAAAAAGGCTGGAAACGCATCGCGGTGTCATCGCCAACCCATGGCTGCGGCAAATCTTTTGTCGCGACGAATCTGGCCCTCAGCTTGTCGCGCCGCCCCTCCAGCCGCACCGCCCTGCTGGACCTTGATTTGCGTCGCCCCGATCTGGCCCGCCTGTTGGGCATCAGCGGCGGTCATGCGCTGTCCGAGTTTCTATCGGGAGAACAGCCGCTGGAAAGCATATTTTGCCGATATGGACGCACACTTGCCTTGGGGATGAATGCGATCGCGGTCGAAAAAGCATCAGAAACCCTGCACGATCCGGAGACCGTTTCGGCACTGGCCGCGATGCTGGAACAACTTGATCCCGAAGTGGTGATTTACGATGTGCCGCCGTTGTTGGTAACCGACGATGTGCTGGCGCTGGCACCGTGTCTTGATGCGGTTTTGCTGGTCACCGATGGCACCATGACCACTCCAGATGAAATCCGCGACTGTGAAAATCTGCTGCAGGGGCGCATTCCGTTGATCGGGGTGGTCTTGAACCGCGCGCAGGACTTCAGCGCGGGTCGCTACCGTTATGCAAAAGGCTGACGCGCGCGCATGGGACAGATTCAATCGTTGGAAGAGTTGATCGGGCTGGTGTTGCGCCGCCGCTGGCTGATCATCGGCATCACCGTGCTGGGCATGATCGCGGCTGTGATCTATGCAAAGTCGCGGCCCGATGTGTTTGAAACTGCTGCCGTAATTCAAATCCAAAGCCCTGCGCTGGCGAATTCGACCGATGCAGCGGCCCCTTTGGCCGGTGGTGCCGCGCAAGTATTGCAAACCATCGAGCAACGCCTGACCACCCGCGAAAATCTGGTGGCGATGATTGACCGGCATGGTCTGTTTGCTGATCTGCCGAACAAATCGACCGATGACAAAGTGTTGCTTCTGCGCCAGGCCGTGACGTTTCAGGCCGTTGACAGTGCGGCGGGTCAGTCATTCGGTCAGGCGCGCAGCATTTCGGCGATTTTGGTCTATGCAAAACTGGGCAGTGCCGAATTGGCGGCCCGTGTGGCCAATGATTTTGCCCAAGGGATCTTGGATCAAAGTGCGGCAGGCCAACGGGAACGCGCCAGTGAAGGCGTTAATTTCTTCAAAGAAGAAGAAGCTCGGATCTGGAAAGATGTCACCGCTTTAGAAGCCGAAATTGCGGCCTATAAAGCAGCAAACGCCGATGCCTTGCCCACCTTGCGCGAACAGCGTCGTGACGAATTGGCCGATTTTGATGATGATCTGCGGCAGGTTGATCAAGACCGGGTGGCGCTTGCAGGGCAGCGCGCGGTGATCGAGCGTAAGCAAAATCTGCGCGAAACCGATCGCCGTCAACTTGAAGATATTGCCGCCCAAACCAATGTGCTGGATGCCCAGATTGCGGCCATATCGGCGCGGCGCGATGCAATTCAAACCGCCCTTGCCGCGACACCCGAAGTCGAGCGGGTATTGAACGGCCTTGAACGTCGCCTGACGCAGATACAAGAGCAATACGATGTCGTGACACAGCGCATGGCCGAAGCCCAAACCACTCAGCGGTTGGCCGAACGCCAGCAGGCGGAACGGTTTACCTTGCTGGAACGCGCGATCACACCCGACTATCCGCTGGGAAACGGCGGCAAAAAGATCGCCATGGCAGGATCGGTTGTCAGTTTGATCGGCGCGCTGATGGTGGCGTTCTTGCTTGATCTGGCAAAACCCGTGGTGCGCACCGCTGCCCAGATGCAACGTCAGCTTGATCTGCAACCGGTCATCTGCATCCCCGAAATGCGCGCGCCCAAAGGCCCGGTCGGCAACGCAGCACTACGGTTGATTGATGATCCGGCCCGGCCCATTTTCGGCTTGCCGCGATTTGCCCTCATCGCGGCTGTCACGACTCTTATCCTGATCGCTGCGGCATCGGTCATCGGCTGACGGTGGCTTGGTTTATTCGTCGGCAATACCCAGCAGATATCTGCCGTAGTCATTTTTGCGAAAAATCTCGGCCCGCGCGATCAGGGCGGCACGATCAATCCACCCGGCGCGATAGGCAATTTCATCGGGACAGCCAACTTGCAGGCCTTGGCGGGCTTGCAGTGTGCGCACAAAATTGGCCGCGTCCAGCAAACTGCCATGCGTGCCAGTATCCAGCCAGGCAAAACCGCGCCCCATGCGTTCCACGGTCAGGCTGCCTTCGGCGCGGTAAATTTCCAACAGATCGGCAATTTCCAACTCGCCGCGTGCCGAGGGCCTGACCCGCGCCGCCAATTCAGGCGCGCGCCCGTCCAGATAATAAAGCCCGGTGATGGCAAAGTTTGACGGCGGCTTGGCAGGCTTTTCGATAATCTGGCGCACATTGCCAGCGGCATCAAAATCGACCACGCCGTAGCGTTCAGGATCAGACACCCGATAGCCAAACACTGTGCCGCCGTGGGGTTTGGCCGCAGCCGTTGCCAGCATTTCGGGCAAACCATGGCCAAAGAAAATATTATCGCCCAAGCACAGCACGCTGGGCGCGCCCGCCAGAAAATCCTGCGCCAGAAGATAGGCCTGCGCCAGACCATCGGGGCTTGGTTGCACGATGTAAGTCAGCTGCAACCCCCATTGGCTGCCATCGCCCAGCAGGCGGATGAACTGGCTTTGATCTTCAAGCGTCGTGATGATGGCAATCTCGCGCACGCCGCCCAACATCAGCACCGACAGGGGATAATAAATCATCGGCTTGTCATAGATCGGCAGCAATTGCTTTGAGACGCCCATAGTGATCGGCCAAAGCCGTGTGCCTGATCCGCCTGCCAGGATAATGCCTTTGCGGGTCTGGGTCTGGGTCTGGGTCTGGGTCTGGGTTTGGGTCTGGGTCATGCCGTCAGCTCCTGTATCACATCGTCCAATGCAGCCCGCCAGTCGGGCCGCGCCACGCCAAAATCCCGCACAAAGCTATCGCAATTCAGCCGCGAATTCAGCGGGCGTTTGGCGGGTGTTGGATAGGCGGTGGTCGGGATGTCTTTTATCACGCAAGCCAACCCCGCACGGTCCATAATCTGGCGCGCAAACCCCGCCCAAGACACTTCGGGTGCGCCCGAAAAGTGATAGGTGCCGCCCGCCGCCCCATCTTTCAGCGCCCGGGCCACGACAAAAACCGCATCCGCAATCGCCGCTGCGGGCGTTGGCCCACCAATCTGATCGGCCACCACCGACAGGCTGTCACGACCCTGCCCAAGCCGCAGCATGGTCTTTACAAAATTTGCGCCCCGCGCCGAAAACACCCACGAGGTGCGCAAAATTACCGCACGCCCGCCCGCCGCGCGCACGCCAGTTTCTCCTGCCAGTTTTGAACGCCCATAAGCTCCCAAAGGCTGTGTCGGATGATCAACCCCAAATGGCTGCTCGCCCGCGCCATCGAACACATAGTCGCTGGAAATATGCACAAACGGCAGCCCGCGCTGCGCGCAGGCCCGCGCCATGGCCGCAGGGGCATCGCCGTTCACCACCATCGCCGCGGCCGCATCGGTTTCAGCCTTGTCCACCGCCGTCCACGCCGCAGCATTGATCACCACATCCGCGTTTGCCGCCAAGATCACCGCAGCACAGGCGGCAGGATCACGCAAATCTGCCTGATCCCGTGCAAAAAACTGTGCCATGACCCCACTGGGCAACCGCCGCGCCAGTTCCTGCGCCACTTGCCCGGTCTGGCCAAAAACCAACAGCTTCACGCTTTGACACCCAACCGCTGCCCGACACCTGCGCGTGCCTGCAAAGGCTGCCACCAGGCGGCATTTTCCAGATACCATTGCACCGTCAACCGCAGACCCTGATCCAAAGTCACCGAAGGCCGCCAGCCCAATTCAGTCCGAATCCGGCTGGGGTCTATCGCGTATCGCAAATCATGGCCGGGGCGGTCGGTGACAAAGGTGATCAAGCGGTCATGCGGTGCCGCGTCTGGCACCAGTTCATCCAGAATGGCACAGATCTTGCGCACGATATCAATATTGCGCGCCTCGTTCTCGCCGCCGATATTATAACTGCGGCCCAATAAGCCGTTTTCTAGCACCAAAAGCAGCGCATCGGCATGGTCTTCGACATAAAGCCAATCGCGCACGTTCACCCCGGCGCCGTAAATTGGAATCGGCCGCCCCGCCAAGGCGTTCAGAATGGTCACGGGGATCAGCTTTTCCGGGAAATGAAACGGGCCGTAGTTGTTGGAACAGTTGGTCAGAACAACCGGCAGGCCATAGGTTTCCGCCCAAGCCCGCACAAGATGATCGCTGGCCGCCTTGGACGCCGAATAGGGTGAGTTCGGCGCATAAGGCGTGTCTTCGGTAAACTGCCCGGTGTCACCCAAACTGCCAAACACTTCGTCGGTCGAGATATGATGGAACCGGAATGTCGCAGGCTTGCCCTGATCTTGCCAATAGGTGCGGGCAGCCTCCAGCATGTTGAAAGTGCCAGTGATATTGGTGTCGATAAAATCGGCTGGCCCGTCAATCGACCGGTCAACATGGCTTTCCGCCGCAAGGTGCATCACCGCATCGGGGCGATGTTCGGTGAAAATCCGGTCCAGCGCTGTGCGATCCCTGATGTCAGCCTTTTCAAACGCATACAGGTTTGACCGCGCCGCGCCTGCCACATTTTCCGGGCAGGCGGCATAGGTCATCGCATCCAGATTGACCACCTGATGCCCCCGCGCCACTGCCAACCGCACCACGGCTGACCCGATAAACCCCAGTCCACCTGTCACCAACAGTTTCATAGCTGTGGCGTCCAGACAAAAGGGGATGCAAAATCGCGCAACAACGGGGCAGCGGTATCCTTGGCCGACAAAACCGGCGCCCCGGTCAGCCCCCAGTCAATACCGATATCAGGATCGTCCCAGCGGATAGCGCCATCGCAATCAGGCGCATAAACATCGCTGCATTTATACTGCACTTCGGTATCGGTTTCCCGCGTAACAAAGCCGTGCAAAAATCCGCGCGGCACAAACAGTTGCTTGGCATTCTGCGCGCTTAATTCCACCCCAACCCAATGGCCATAGCTGGGCGAGCCTTGTCGCACATCGACCGCCACATCGAAAATCGCCCCGTACGAACAGCGCACCAATTTATCCTGCGCATGCGGTGGCGATTGATAGTGCAGCCCGCGCAATGTGCCAATCGTTGATGACATCGAATGATTGTCTTGCACAAAATCCACGGCCAACCCGGCTTGCGCCAACCGATGCGCGTTCCACGTTTCCGAAAACCACCCGCGATCATCGCCAAACCGCGCGGGCGTCAGCACCAACACATCTGCTATGGCGGTTTTCTCAATACGCATCATCACTGGTCCACAAAAATTTCCACTGCTTTGCTACGCCAGAAATCAACCAATTCCTACCCGCAATCAGACTGCAGCCTGCGCAAATATCCACCCCTGCGACCACAGCGCCAAAGCCGCAAGTCCCGCCGCCAGCCCAAAAAACACCGCGTCATGCAGCGGGTCCCATGCCCGGTACTTGCGCGCCAAAAGCACAATGGCCGGGTGCAATATCAGCGCAGCAATTGCCTGGGCCAGCAGCGCACCCATCAAACCACCCATAGCGACTCCAATCACAAAGGCAGCGGTCTGCACCACAGCCCTTAGCGCCATCAGCAAGAAATACGTCCGGCTGTCGCCCGCCGCCAAGGCCGACTGATCATAGGTCATGCCGATCACGCCCGGCATCTGCATGCAGGCAATTGCCACCACAATCGCCCCCGCCGCGGCATAGCGGGCATCATACAAAACGCCAACCAGCGCGTTGCCCGTCAATGCCAGCCCGGCCAGCAAGACCAACGCCGTTCCCGTCACCCCGAACCGCAAGCGCCGCATTTTGATGAAAGTCGCGCGTGACGCCGCCGGGGGATGATCACGGTACAGCGGTATCATGATCCGCCCCACCACAGCACCGGCCAAAAGCACCGGAAACGATGCCAGAAAATAGCCGATGTTATAAATGCCCAACTCTTGCAGGCTAAGGTAAACCCCGAAAATCGCCTTGTCGCCTTGGGAGAGCAGAAACCCACAAGCCGTTGACAGAAATATCCATTTTCCAAAATGGACCAAGTCGCGCCCGGCATCTTGGTCCCATCCGAAACGGTTTTGCGGCCCCGGCAGCCAAACAGACAGGATCACCAGCTTGGCAATTGCACCAAGGATTGCACCAATCACCAAAGCCCAGACCGATTGCAAGGCAAAGGCCAGCACCCCCATCGCCACAAGACCGATGATCTGGGCAATCAGATCCAGCAGCGTCACCCGCCCCAGCAGCAAATGCCGGTTCGCCGTGTCGATCCGCGTCGGATTAAACCCTGCGACCAGCAAGGTTATCCCCGCCACAGGCAACAGCAGTGTCAAATCGGGCGCGTTGTATAGCGCCGCCATCGGATAGGCCAAAGCACAGGTTAACACCCATAGCAGCCCACCGCGCGCGACGTTGATGGTGAAAGCCGTATCCAGAAAGCTGCGCTCATCGCCGCGCGGATGTTGGCTGATCGCCGGGCCGATGCCCACATCGGAAAACATCGCAAGGCCAACCAACACCACCGAAACCAAAGCCATCAGGCCAAACGACTCGGGCAACAGCAACCGCGTCAGGATAAGGTTGGACGCCAATCGCAGAATTTGGCTTGTGGCATAAGATCCTGCGGTAAAGGCAGACCCTCGCATGGCGCGGGCAAACAACCCGGGGGCTGGCGCGGATTGTGGTGCAGGATCCGGCATTTGCGCCCCTTTGTTAATGCGGACCCTAGGCAAAGCGGCATAGGGCGTCAATCAGCGGGCTGCAAACCCTGCCCAAACTGCTATTGCGCCCATCTTCTTGCGCCCATCTGATAATGCATATGGTTTGCCCAGCTTCGGGCTTACTCTTGCCCCAAGCTGTGGTTAAATGTTCAGCCTATCCATGATTGGTGCCGTTGTGAAACTTGGCTATCTTGTGAACACCTACCCGCGCGCTTCGCACAGTTTTATCCGGCGCGAGATTTTGGCGCTGGAACGGCAGGGCGTGCCGGTGCAGCGCTTTGCCATGCGGTCAGATCGCGCCGGTTTGGTTGACGCCGCTGATCTGGCCGAAGATGACAAAACGTTGCATTTGTTGCAATCTGGCCCCCTTGCGATGTTGGCACAAGGATCGGCGTGGATGATCCGTCACCCGATGCAATCATTCCGGGCCCTTCGGCTGGCGATGCACTGCGGCAAGCGCGGCGCGGGGGGTGTTGCGGGCACCGGCGGGCGGCTGCGGCATTTGATTTACCTGCTGGAAGCGGCCTGTCTGGCAAAGATCGCTGCGGCACAGGGCATCACCCATATCCATGCCCATTTTGGCACCAATTCCACCACTGTGGCGATGTTGGCGCGGGCTTTGGGTGGCCCCGCCTATAGTTTCACCGCGCATGGCCCCGAAGAGTTTGACGCCCCCGCAGCCCTATACCTTGATCTGAAAATCGCCAATTCGGTCTTTGCGGTTGCTGTTTCCAGCTTTGGACGCAGCCAGTTGTCGCGCTGGACGCCACCGGAAAATTGGCCAAAGTTGCACGTCATACATTGCGGCATTGAACCGAACCGGTTCGCCCAAACCACCGCTTTGCCCACCACCCCGCAGCTGGTGGCGGTTGGCCGGATGGCGGGCCAGAAGGGGTTTCCCTTGCTGATACAGGCGATGGCCACCGCGATCAAATCTGCACCGACGCTGCACCTGACTTTGGTCGGGGACGGCGAATTGCGCGGCGAAATTGAGACCGCAATTCAACACCATGCGCTTGGGGCGCACGTTACCCTTGCGGGCTGGCAATCAGAATCTGGCGTGCGCGCGGCGATAGATCAATCATCGGCACTGATCTTGCCGTCCTTTGCCGAAGGCCTGCCGGTCGTGGTGATGGAGGCCATGGCAGCCGCGCGCCCGATCATTGCAACCGCGATTGCCGGGCTGCCCGAATTGGTAACGCCCGATTCCGGCTGGCTGGTGCCCGCGGGCGATGCCGCCACCTTGGCCACCGCCATCGTCAAACTGGCGCAAACGCCGGTTGCAACGCTGACGCAAATGGGTCTTGCGGCCCGTGCGCGAGTGCTGGTGCGGCATGATATTGATACTCAGGCCGCGCAGCTTCTGTCTTTGTTTTCCCAGAATATAGGCCAGTGATGAACCCGGTGATCGTCTGCGCCAGCAATTCCGACACGATCCTGAACGCCAATCTGGCGCAGTCGCCGCTGTTTTCGGCAGGCACCGTGCTGCATGTTGAACGCAACGCGCCGTCTGCGGCCATTGCATATAACCGCGCCCTTGATGCAACCACCGCCGAAGTTGTGGTCTTTGCCCACCACGATGTTTATTTGCCACTTGGCTGGGATACCCTGCTGGCCGATCGGCTGGCCGAGGTGCAGGCAGTTGATCCGAACTGGGCGCTGTTTGGCGCATTTGGTGTCGGGTTTGATGCGGCGCATATTGGCCCGGTCTGGTCATCGTCACTTGGTCAGATCGTCGGCCGGGTGCCGATGCAGCCGACCCAAGTGCAGTCTTTTGACGAGCTGCTGATTGTCATGCGCCGGGGCGCGGGCTTGCGTTTTGACGAAAGCGCGCCGGGATGGCACATGTATGGCACGGATATCGTGCAAACCGCCCGATCACGCGGCCTTCGCGCCTATGCGGGTGCGCTGCCCACCCTTCACAACGACCGCTACCACGAAGCGTTGCAAGCGGATTTTGCAGAATGTTATCGCTATATGCAGCGCAAATGGCAGGCTGACCTGCCCCTGCGCACCCCTATTGTCAAGATAAGCCGGTCCGGTTTGCATCTGTATCGTGACCGCTGGCGCAACCGCGTATCGGCGCAATTCCGCGCCAATATGGCGGTGGGCGTCGAACATTCGCCACAAAAATTGGCAGCCCTTTGTGGTTGGTCCGATTTGACGACCCTAAGGCCAGACCCTACCGGCCAATAGGCTCAACCTGTTCAAAAATATATAAAATTTTCTCTTTCTGTTCCAAAACATTCCCCGGGTTGCTGCAACGGCCCTGCCAGCGCAGCCTCGAACGTGCCCCCCCCCCTTCTGCCTTGCATCAAACCATGCCCCGCAAAGCCCCCGCCACCGCCTTTGCCAAAACCAGATGACTGGTGGCATCGTAATGCACCCCGTCAACCGGGCTGACCTTTATCGCCTTTCCTGCGTCCAAAAATCCGATCCCGCGCACCTGCGCCAAGGCAGCATATAACGCGGGCAGCCGTTCGGATATGGCCGCCCCGCCGTATAGTTCACCGCGAAATGGTCCCACTTCCACCACCGGGGGCGGGCAGATCAACAATATTTGAAATCCCCCATGCCGGGTCTGCATCTCCACCCCTTGGGCGATGTCCAACAAAGATGCGATCCCGCCTGTTACGATTTCCGGCGTCGCACAAAACCGCGCCTTCACATCGTTGGTGCCCAACATGATCGTCAGCAAATCAATCGGGCCGTGACTGCACAGCGCGATTTTCAACCCAACCTGGCCGTTCATATGGCTGCCCATCACCGGATCATCAAACTGCGCCGTGCGGCCCGGCAGGCCCTCTTCCACCAAATCCCACCCAAGGTCCGCCGCCGCCCGCGTGGACCACCGCGTCGCTGCATCAAATCGGGCATAAACCCCAACGTTGGTGATCGGCGGGGTGCCGTGGGTGTTGCTGTCGCCAAAGGTCAGCAGAACTGTCATGCGAAATCTCCTGTTTGCGCCGATCAGGCCTTAGCCCGGGGGCGAAGTTGGCAGCCGAATGCCTGGCAACTGCCGCAAAATCGTATGTTGCCCCTTCACCTTCTTGCCCCCTGCGCCCATATAAGGTCAACGCCAATAGCAGTTGAGGACGTCATGTTCGGGATCACGGATCAGCCCACAGCCCCCCCCGCCACCACGCCCGATCTTATCAAAGACAGCACCGAGGCTACGTTTTTGCAGGACGTGATAGTGGCGTCAAACCTTGTGCCAGTGATCGTCGATTTCTGGGCACCATGGTGCGGCCCGTGCAAAACCCTTGGTCCGCAACTGGAGGCTGCTGTCACCGCCGCCAAGGGCCGGGTGCGCATGGTCAAGATCAACGTTGACCAAAATCAAGCGCTTGCTGCGCAATTGCGCATTCAGTCTATCCCAACCGTCTATGCGTTTTGGCAAGGCAAACCTGCCGACGGCTTTCAGGGCGCGGTCGCGGGATCCGAGGTGAAACGCTTTGTCGAGCAGATGGCAGCCCTTGCGCCCGAACCCGATGGCGGCCTTGCCGATGCAATTCTGGCCGCCGAGGCCATGTTGACGGATGGCGAGTTCGCCGATGCCGCCGAAACCTTCGCCGCCGTTCTGGAAGAAGAGGCTGAAAATGTGATGGCCTACAGCGGGTTGATCCGTGCGCATCTGGCGATGGGCGATCTTGATGCGGCCCAACACCTGCTGGAAACCGTGCCCGCCGCGATTGTCAAAGCCAAAGAAATCGACGCCGTGCGCGCGCAGTTGGATCTGGCCCGCCAAGCCGCCAGTGCTGGCCCCGAAGATGAATTGCGCGCCGCCCATCTGGCCGAACCAACAAATCGGCAAGTGATGTTCGATCTGGCACTGGCCTTGCTTGCCGCAGAGAAACCCCAAGAGGCCGTTGATACCTTGCTTGGGCTGTTCAAGCTGGACCGGGATTGGAACAACGGCGCCGCCCGCGCGCAACTGTTTACGATCTTTGACGCGCTAAAGCCGCAAGACCCTATCGTCTTGGCCGGACGCCGTCGTCTGTCCTCGATGATATTTGCCTGACGCCGTGGGCGTCCTATTTGCAAAGACATGATGAAAATTTCCGATCTACCTGACACGATCCCTGTATTTCCTTTGCCGGGCGCACTTTTGCTGCCACGCGCGCGGCTGCCGCTGCATATATTCGAGCCGCGCTATCTGGCGATGCTGGAAGATTGCATGAAAACGCCCAGCCGCCTGATTGGCATGATCCAACCGCGCGATGTGCCCGGTTCGGCCGAAAAACGCCTGTCTTCGATCGGCTGTGCCGGGCGATTGACTGCTTTTTCCGAAACCGAAGATGGCCGCTATATGGTCACGCTAACCGGGATTTCCCGGTTTCGTTTGCGCGAAGAGGTGCAGGGCTTTACCCCCTATCGCCGCTGCAGCGTGGAATGGACCGCATTTTCCCGCGACCTAGGCGCGGATGAGGCGGACGCGGGCCTTGACCGCGAAAGTTTCTTTGCCTTGCTGGCCCGGTTTTTTCAATCGCAACGCATGGGCACCGATTGGTCGGGACTGCAAGATGCCGATACCGAACTGCTGATCAATTCGCTGTCGATGTTGTTGCCGTTCGCGCCCGAAGACAAACAAGCCTTGCTGGAAGCGCCATCTTTGGTAACCCGGCGCGAAACGCTGGTCACCTTGATCGAATTTTCCTTGCGTGGCGGCGGATCAATGGATGATGTGTTGCAATGACCGATACTACCACCCCAGACCGCCGCATGCTTGAAGGGCTGATTTGTCCGGTGACCCATGCAACCTTGGCCTATGACGCCAAAACCGATGAACTGATCTCAAAGCCCGCCAATCTTGCCTTCCCGATCCGTGATGGCATTCCCATCATGTTGGTATCCGAGGCGCGCGCACTGGAGTGACCACGTCGCGCCGAATAGGCCCGCGCACACTCTTTCCGCGTCGATAAAGTTTGCCTAAAATTTTTTCATCTGTTCAAAAATATCCCACGGGGGAAGGCCAATGGCCCCGCCATTGCGCCGTGGGGGTGTGAAACCCCCATCCGGTATCAGGGCCAAAGAATCACTTAAATCGCCTGCCCCGCCAAAAGCTTTGGCAAATCACCCGAAACCCCCGCCGCCTGCCGCATAAAGCCGCGGCGCAGGGCTGGCATCGCATTTATGATGCCCAATCCTAAATCCCGCCCGGCGCGCAAAATCGGGTTATCGTTGGAAAACAGGCGATTGGCGCCGTCAGTGCCCATGGCCAGCGCAGTTGCATCAAACCGCCGCCAACGCTGATACCGCTCCAGCACATCAAGCGCGCCGATATCTTCGCCGCGCCGTTGGGCTTCGATCATCACTTGGGCCAACGCGCCGACATCGCGGAACCCAAGGTTCAGGCCTTGACCCGCAATCGGATGCACGCCATGGGCGGCATCGCCCACCAAGGCCAGCCGCGGGGCGACAAACCGCTGTGCCAGACTAAGTGACAACGGATAGGTATAGCGATCGCCAGCCAGTGCAATGTCCCCCAGAAAATCGCCAAACCGCGCCTGCAAGGCCGCCAGGTATTCGGCGTCCGGTAGGGCCTGAATGGCCGCTGCGGTCTTTGTCTCTTCGCTCCACACGATCGACGACGTGAACCCACCCGCCAGCGGCAAAATCGCCAGCGGACCGGACGGCGTGAAAAACTGATGCGCTGTGCCTTCATGGTGACGCGCGTGCGAGACAGCCGTCACCAGCGATGTCTGGGCATAGGCCCATCCCATGCGGGCAATCCCGGCCCGCGCCGCCGTGCCAGACCCGCGGCCATCGCAGCCAATGACGACCCGGCCGCGCAACTGGCGCCCCGATGCCAAACCCAACTGCACCCCGCCCGCATCGACCGACTGTTCGGTCACGGTTTCGCCCGACAACAGCGTCACCCCAGGCGCATCGGCCATCGCCATCAGAAAGGCCGCATAAAGGTGGCGATCCTCGGCCATAAAGCCCATCGGGCCTTCGGCAATCTCGGCGTGATCAAAGGTCAGAAAAAACGGCGACGGCCCGCGCCCGACCACGCCATCACTGGCCTTGATCTTCAGGATCGGTTGCACTTTATCAGCCAATCCCTGCCAAACGCCAATCACCGACAACAGCCGCTTTGACGCAATCGCCAGCGCGTATGTGCGGCCATCAAACCCGGTTTGCGCCCGCGCTGGTGCAGGCCGGGCGTCGATCACCGTCACCCGCAGCCCCCCCATCGCCAACGCCAGCGCCAAAGCCGGGCCATTCAAGCCGCCACCAACGATCAAAACATCTGCATCTTGTTCCATCGCACCACTATGAACGCCGATGCAGGATTGTCCATGCGCCGCCTTGCCGCTACCTTTTGCCAAACTTACGGGGACAGCATGAGCAAACTTTGGTCCAACATGACCGCTGCCGACCTTGGCCGTGACATCGCAACGGGTCGCATCAACCCGGTAGAGTTGACCGAGTTTTTTCTGGACCAAATCGCCACGCACCCGTTGGCAGATCGTATCTTTGCCCGCGCCACGGCCACACGGGCGCGGGGTGAGGCGATGGGGGCCGCCGCGCGGGCCAAATCCGGCCAACGGCGCGGCTTGTTGGACGGTGTGCCGATCAGTTGGAAGGATTTGTTCGACACTGCCGGCATTGCAACCGAGGCCGGGTCTGCCTTGCTGGCGGGCAGAACCCCATCCGAGGATGCCGCAGTTTTGCGCACGGCAACCCGTGAAGGCCTTGTTTGTCTTGGCAAAACGCATATGTCCGAACTGGCATTTTCCGGGCTGGGGTTAAACCCGATCACCGCGACGCCGCCTTGTATAAACGATGAAGCCACCGTGGCGGGCGGATCGTCATCGGGGGCGGCCACGTCAGTTGCGTTTGGATTGGCCCCCGCTGCCATCGGGTCTGATACCGGCGGATCGGTGCGGATTCCTGCCGCTTGGAATGATCTGGTTGGCCTGAAAACCTCGGTCGGCAGCATGCCGATGGATGGCACGGTGCCGTTATGTCCGAAGTTTGACACCGTCGGCCCGATTGCCCATTCGGTTGAGGATTGCGCCCTGCTTTTGGCGGCATTGCAGGGCCGAAAGCCTGTCGATCTGGATGGTGCCACCCTGTCTGGCTGCCGTTTTTTGCTACTGAAAACCGTGGCCCTTGATGATCTGCGCCCCCGTCCTGCCCTTGGGTTTGAAGACGCCCTTACCCGGCTGACCCGCGCGGGCGCGCAAATCACCGAAGTCGCAATTCCCGAAGTGTCCGAAGCGATGGCGCTGGCGGGCGTGGTGTTTACCGCCGAAGCCTATGCGATTTGGCAAACCGTCATCGAAGCCGCCCCCGAGAAAATGTTTGCCCGCATTCTTGAACGGTTCAGGTCCGGGGCGCAGATCAAGGCCAGCGAGTACATCGCGGCGTGGCGGCGGTTAGAGGCGCTGCGCGCGGTTTGGTTGCAAAAAACCGCAGGCTTTGATGGGGTTTTGCTGCCGACATCGCCAATTTTGCCGCCAAATGCCGCGCGCTTGCTGACCGATACCGATTACTTTGTGGCCGAAAACCTGCTGGCGCTGCGCAACACCCGCATCGGCAATCTGATGGATGTTTGTGCCTTGACCCTGCCGACAAATCAGCCGTCTTGCGGCATATCCCTGATGGTTGCGCCCGGGCAGGAAGACCGGCTGCTGCGGCTGGGGGCCGCTGCCGAGCGGGCCTTGGCCTGACCTGCCGCGATTTGCGCAAAAGCAGGGCCAAAAAGTCACAGCTTTGCGTCGCAAGCCCAAGCCCTGCATGGGTTTTTCTGGACCGCACCGCCCGATCTGGCTATCCTTTGACGTAATCGGGGCGACATGACCCTGAAACGAGGCATCAATGGCGTTTCCAGCACGGTTTTCGAACCTACCAGATTACGCATTTCCGCGTTTGCGCAAACTGCTGGACGGCCATCAGCCCGGCGGCACCCCGGTTCAAATGACCATCGGCGAGCCGAAACACGCCATGCCCGATTTTGTCGGGCTTGTCCTGGCCGAACATTTGCACGAATTCGGGCTGTATCCGCCGAACGAAGGCACCCCCGAATTGTTGGCCGCGATTTCGGGCTGGATCGCGCGGCGCTATGGCGCGCAAATCGTGCCTGACCGCTTGATGATCCTGAACGGCACGCGGGAAGGATTGTTCAACGCCTGCATCGCCTTATGCCCCGAAGTCAAAGCCGGGGCTAAGCCCATCGTGCTGATGCCAAACCCGTTTTATCAGGTTTACGGCGTGGCCGCGTTAACCGTGGGGGCTGAACCCGTTTATGTGCCCGCCACCGCCGCCACCGGATTTTTGCCTGATTATGCGGGCTTGCCTGACGCGGTTTTGAACCGCGTCGCCGTGGCCTATATCTGCTCGCCCGCCAATCCCCAAGGGTCGGTTGCCAGCCGCGCCTACTGGACCCAGCTTTTGGCGCTGGCCGAGAAACACCATTTTATTGTTCTGGCTGATGAATGCTATTCCGAAATCTGGCGCAGCGCGGCCCCGGTTGGTATTTTGCAGGTCGCCGCCGAAACCAATACCGATCCCGAACGAGTCTATGCGTTTCATTCCTTGTCCAAGCGGTCGAACCTGCCGGGAATGCGGTCGGGGTTTGTGGCGGGCGGCGCGCAAGGCATCGCCCGGATCCGCCAGTTGCGCACCTATGCCGGTGCGCCGGTGCCACTGCCAATCCAACGGGTCAGCGAAAGGGCTTGGGGCGATGAGGCCCATGTCGATGCCAGCCGGGCGCTTTACCAGGAAAAATTTGCCATCGCAGATCAGATTTTCGCCAGTTTGCAAGGCTTTACCTGCCCCGAGGGTGGATTTTTTCTGTGGCTTCCCGTCGAGGATGGCCAGTCAGCCGCGCTAAAGCTGTGGCGCGAAACCGGGGTCAAAGTGCTGCCGGGGGAGTATCTGTCGCGCGACGTTGGCGGCGACAATCCGGGCAAGAATTACATCAGGGTCGCGCTTGTGGCTCCAAAAGCAGAAACTCAGCACGGGCTTTTGCAGCTGCGTGACTGTCTTTACGGTTAAGGGCGGGTAAAATGGCGTCATATCAGGTTCGGCAGCGCGATCCCTTGTTGGATCAAAACACCCAAGCCATGTTGGAACGGCGGGGCCGCGAATTGCTGGGCATCGCCCTGATCGTGGCAGCGTTTGGGTTTGCTTTGATCTTGGGCAGTTATTCCCCTGAAGACCCCGGCTGGATGGTTGCCACCGAAGAGCCCGCCGCCAATTATCTGGGCAGATTTGGGGCTGCGATGGCGTCAACGCTGATCATTATCGGCGGCAAGGGCGCGTGGGGCATCCCCATCGTGCTGGCGATATGGGGCAGCCGTTTTGTGCTACACCGCGGGGCCGACCGCGCGCTTGGCCGCATGGTGTTTGCGGTGATCGCCATTGCGCTGGGGTCGGTTTACGGGGCCACACTGGTGCCCGGGGCGGAATGGACGCACTCGTTTGGCCTTGGCGGCTTGTTTGGCGATACCGTGTTGGGCGCGCTGTTGGGCGTTGTTCCGGGCGGCGCTGCGATTGGACTTAAACTGGTCTCGGTGGCAGCGGGGATCGCCTTTGTCGGGATGATGCTGTTTGTCACCGGCTTTGATCTGACAGAGTTGCGGGTTGCACTGCGGTTCTTGGCCAACAGTCTGATTGCCACCTATTCGTCGGTGTTCGATGCCGCGGGCAAAGGGGCGAAAGTTGCGGCGCATGCCGTGCAAAACCGCCGTAGCGCTGCCGTTCTGGCCCATCAGCCCGAAGCCTATCATCATTCCAAAGAGTGGCTGCAACCGCCAGCCGCGGCCACTGCCGCGCGCAACGCTGCGCGGCACAGTGCCGACCCGGTGCCACAGCTGACAGCATGGGGTCGTCCTGCCACCTTGGGTGCCCCCACATTGCGCGCCGACAGCCGTTATGGCGAACCCTTGGCCGAAGCCGCGCATTACGCGGCCCCCCGCGAAAAAATCGGCTTACTGGCCCGGCTGCCATCCATGATGCGCCGGGTGGTTGACCCGGAACCAGAACTGATCGACACGCCCTTGACCGCAGCGGCCGGTATGGCGGACATGCCATCAGATGACCGGATCAAAGCCCGAATTTCAGACGTGATCCGCAACCGCACCGCCATGCCGCTGGCAAATCTTTCCCCCGTCACCGCGGCCATTGCGCGCCGCGAACCCGCGCTGACCCGCCCGCGCGGCCCCGTCCCCCTGATCGCCGATACGCGCCCCGCGGGTTTGCGGGCAGAGCCACCCGTTATGGCCCTGCAGACATCGCAAACCACGGTTCACAATGCCTTTGTCGATAGCAGTGACGAGGCCGACGATCTGGATTGGCCAGATAGCACGGTTTTTGAAACCGGCTATGAGCAGCCGCTGACGGCTGGGCGCAACACCGAAGAACCGCGCCGCGCCGTGGTGCAGCACACCACCAAAAAGCCCACCGCCCCATCGCGTCAGGCCCTGAACGAAGCCCAGCCCCGCCTGCGGTTTGACGATCCTGCCCCCGCCTATGAACTGCCACCGCTGTCGTTGCTGTCAAACCCATCGGGCGTGGTGCGCCATCAGTTGTCGCATGAAGCTTTGGAAGAAAACGCCCGCATGCTGGAATCGGTGCTGGATGATTACGGCGTCAAGGGCGAGATCGTCTCGGTGCGCCCCGGCCCGGTTGTCACAATGTATGAATTGGAACCCGCGCCGGGCCTGAAGGCCAGCCGTGTCATTGGCCTGGCGGACGATATCGCGCGGTCGATGTCGGCGCTGTCGGCGCGGGTGTCGACCGTGCCGGGCCGCACCGTTATCGGGATCGAGTTGCCCAATGCGGTGCGCGAAAAGGTGGTTTTGCGTGAAATCATCGCTGCCCGCGATTTTGGCGACAGCAACCTGCGCCTGCCGCTGGCACTTGGCAAAGACATCGGTGGCGCGCCGATTGTGGCCAACCTTGCCAAAATGCCCCACCTTTTGATTGCAGGCACCACGGGGTCGGGTAAATCGGTGGCGATCAACACCATGATCCTGTCGCTGCTGTATAAGCTGTCACCTGACGAATGCCGCCTGATCATGATTGACCCCAAAATGCTGGAACTGTCTGTCTATGATGGCATCCCGCATCTGCTGTCGCCCGTGGTGACCGACCCGAAAAAGGCGGTTGTCGCCCTGAAATGGGTGGTGGGTGAAATGGAAGAACGCTACCGTAAAATGTCAAAGCTGAACGTGCGCAACATTGACGGCTATAATGGCCGCGTGCGCGAGGCCTTGGCCAAAGGCGAGATGTTCAAGCGCACCATCCAGACCGGCTTTGACGATGACACGGGCGAGCCTGTGTTCGAATCCGATGAATTCCAGCCCGTGACCATCCCCTATATCGTCGTGGTGGTCGATGAGATGGCCGATCTGATGATGGTGGCCGGTAAGGAAATTGAGGCTTGCATTCAACGCCTTGCGCAAATGGCGCGGGCATCCGGCATCCATCTGATCATGGCCACCCAGCGCCCGTCGGTTGACGTGATCACCGGCACGATCAAAGCCAACTTCCCCACCCGGATATCGTTTCAGGTCACCAGCAAAATCGACAGCCGCACCATTCTGGGCGAACAAGGCGCCGAACAACTGCTGGGCATGGGCGATATGCTGTATATGGCGGGGGGCGGCAAAGTGATGCGTATCCACGGCCCGTTTGTGTCAGACGAAGAGGTTGAAGAAATCGTCAACCACCTGAAGTCCTACGGGCCGCCGGTGTATATGTCGGG
>JANPLZ010000164.1:0-7727 GCA_031422555.1 Cypionkella sp.
GTGGCGGTCATCACCAGCACATCCGCCGCCGCCCCCTTGGCCCCGAGTTCCATGCGCTGCGTAACGCCAAAGCGGTGCTGTTCATCGACCACCGCAAGGCGCAGGTCGTGGAAGACCACATCTTTCTGGAACACCGCAAGGGTGCCGACCAGCACCCCGATCTGGCCATCGGCCAGCGCCGCGAGCTTGGCAGCCCGCTCTCCCCCCTTGTCGCGGCCCGTGAGCAGCACAAGACGCACCCCTGCCGCCGCTGCAAGCGGCTCCAGCCCCGCGAAATGCTGGCGCGCGAGGATCTCGGTTGGCGCCATCATCACGCCCTGCCCGCCCGCCTCGACCGCGACCAACAGCGCCATGAACGCCACCAACGTTTTGCCCGACCCGACATCGCCTTGCAGCAAGCGGTTCATCCGCAAGGGGCTGGCCATATCGGTGCAAATCTCGGCAATGGCGCGCCTTTGTGCAGATGTGGGCGCATAAGGCAACCCGGCAAGCACGCGGGCCTGCAAATCCCCGGTGCCAAGACTGGCCATGCCTTTGCCGCGCCGCAGCGTTGCGCGGGCCAAAGACAAGGTTAGCTGATGCGCAAACAACTCGTCATAGGCCAGCCGCGCGCGCGCCGGATGGGTCGTGGCAAGGCTTGCCTGATCGCTTGGCGCATGGGCTGCCGACACCGCGCCGCGCCAATCGGGCCAGCCTTCGCGCGCCAACAAATGCGGATCAATCCATTCGGGCAAGGGCGGCGTGCGCGCAAGCGCCCCTTGTGCGGCGCGCGCGATCAGCCGCTGGGTGACGCCCGCCACCAGTGGATACACCGGCTCAAAGCTGGGCAATTCGGCGGCCTCTTCGGGGCGCAGCACATGGTCGGGATGCGCCATTTGTGCAATACCATCAAACAGTTCCACCCTGCCCGAGATCAGCCGCCGCTGCCCGGTAGGTAGCAGTTTTTGCAAATAATCGCCGCGCGCATGAAAGAACACCAGTTGAAATTCCAGCCCCGCATCGCGCACCATGATGCGGTAGGGGCCCTTGCCGCGCGGCGCAAAATGACTGCCGACCTCTACCTCTACCGTCACCGTGCAAGGCGGGACCGCATCGCGCACCGACGACTGCCGGGCGCGGTCTATCCCGGAATGCGGCAGCAAAAACAACAGATCCTTGGGTTTAAGCACGCCCAAGCCTTCAAACGCCTTGGCGGTTTTCGGACCGATGCCTTCCAGCGTTTCCAGCGTGGCAAACAATGGAAAAAGCAGTTCCGGGCGGCTCATGTCTTGCCGATCAGGGCCAGCCAGCCGTCTTCGTCGATCATGCGCACACCGAATTTTGCCGCATCCTTGGCCTTTGATCCCGCCCCGGGGCCCGCGACCAGAAGGTCGGTTTTGGCACTGACCGATCCGGCCACTTTTGCGCCCAGCGATTCCGCCAGAACCTTGGCCTCGGCGCGGGTCATCTTTTCCAGACTGCCGGTGAACACCACGGTTTTGCCGGCCACCGGGCTGTTAACGGGCGCGCGCGCGGCCACCGGTTGCACCTGCAATTGCGCCACCAGCGCGTCAATCGCGGCGCGTTCGGCTGGGTTTTGAAACGCCGCCACCAAACTGGCCGCCAGCACCGCGCCCACGCCGTCAATCGCTGTCAGATCTGCCCATTCGGGGCTGTCGGGTTGGGCATGGGTCAGGCATCGTTCCAGATCGGCAAAATTGCCGTAATGGCGCGCAAGCAAGGCGGATGCCTGTTCGCCGACATGGCGGATTCCCAAGGAAAACAACAGCCTGTCCAGCGGAATGCGGCGTTTGTCGTCGATTGCCGCAAACAGTTTTTTGGTGGAAACCGCCCCGAACCCATCGCGGTTGTGCAGCCGTCGCAGCCCGTTTTGCGCATCGCGCGCTGCCAACGTAAAGATATCGGCGGGGGTTTTGATCGCCAGTTCGGCATCGTTGAAAAACATCTCGATCTGTTTGGCACCCAGCCCTTCGATGTCAAACGCGCCGCGGGCGACGAAATGTTTCAGCCGTTCAATGGCTTGGGCAGGGCAGATCAGCCCGCCACTGCACCGGCGCACAGAATCACCCACCTCGCGCTGTGCAGGCGATCCGCAATCGGGGCAGGTCTGCGGGAAAATGAACGGGGTGGCACCCGCGGGCCGCTGGCCCAGATCGACATCGGCGATTTTAGGGATGACATCGCCTGCCCGGTAAACCTGCACCCAGTCACCGACCCGGATATCGCGGCCCTCACGGATCAAGGCTCCGCGCGCATCGCGCCCGGCGATATAGTCTTCGTTGTGCAACGTGGTGTTTGACACCACCACGCCACCAACGGTTACTGGGGCCAGCCGCGCCACCGGCGACAGCGCCCCGGTGCGGCCAACCTGAATGTCGATGCCCAGCACCCGCGTCCAGGCCAGTTCCGCCGGGAATTTATGCGCCAAAGCCCAGCGGGGGGTGGTGGCGCGAAAGCCCAGCCGCGCCTGCAGTGCCAGATCGTTCACCTTGTAAACCACGCCGTCGATGTCATAGCCCAAAGTGGCACGCTGCGCCTCGATTGCGCGATACTGCGCCAGCATGGCCTGCGGCCCGTCACAAAGCTGCGTCAAGGGATTGGTTTGAAAGCCTAAATCACGCAGCCGGGTGATCGCGCCAAACTGCGTCTCCGCCAGCGGCTGGGACAGCGCGCCCCAGGCATAGGCGTAAAACCGCAACGGGCGCGCGGCGGTAATGCTGGCATCCAACTGGCGCAAGGATCCTGCGGCCGCATTGCGCGGGTTGGCGAAAATCTTGTCGCCCGAGGTGGCGTGGCGGGCGTTTAGTGCTGCAAAATCGGCATGCGCCATGTAAACCTCGCCGCGCACTTCGACAATTTCGGGCGCATCTTTCAGGGTTTGCGGGATATCGGCGATGGTGCGGGCGTTGTCGGTGACGTTTTCGCCGATCTCGCCATCGCCGCGCGTTGCGGCCTGCACCAACACCCCGTTCACATAGCGCAGCGACAGCGATAGCCCGTCAATCTTCGGCTCTGCCGTATAGCCAAGGCCCACCGCCAACCCCAGAAACTTGCTGACCCGGTCGTCAAAATCGGTCACATCGCCGTCGGCAAAGCCGTTTTCCAATGACAGCATCGGCACCGAATGGGCGATTTTGCCAAAGCCATCGGCCGCCGGCGCGCCAACCTGTTGGCTGGGGCTGCGCGCGTTGGCGGCCAAGGTCAGCGCCGGATGCGCCGCCTCCAGCTGTGCCAGACGCCGCTTCAGCGCGTCATAGTCGGCGTCCGTCAGCCGTGGCGCATCATCGCGGTGATAGTCCAGATTGGCCCGGCGCAAGATATCGGCCAAGCGCGCCCATTCCGCCGCAGCCTGCGTCTGCGTCAGATTTGCGATATCGTGTTGATCTGCCATCCACCCAGTCCCCGCCCGACCCCTAGGGTGTAGGGGCCAGCACGGCCAAGGTCCAGCCCACAGTGATCAACGCGACATTACGCGCTGACAGCCAGCCTGGGCATCGACGCCACCATCGGTTCGCGCAACACATAGCCCCGGCCCCAGACCGTTTCGATGTAATTCGCCCCGCCCGTCGCCTCGGCCAGTTTTTTGCGCAGCTTGCAGATGAACACGTCGATGATTTTCAACTCTGGTTCGTCCATGCCGCCGTAAAGATGGTTCAGAAACATTTCCTTGGTCAGCGTGGTGCCTTTGCGCAACGACAAAAGTTCCAGCATCTGATATTCCTTGCCGGTCAGATGCACCGTCAGCCCGTCAACGTCCACGGTTTTGGCATCCAGATTGACATTCACCATGCCGGTCTTGATCACCGATTGGCTGTGGCCTTTTGATCTGCGGATAATCGCGTGGATGCGGGCGACCAGTTCTTCGCGGTGAAACGGCTTGGTCAGGTAATCATCGGCGCCAAAGCCAAAGCCC
Source organism: Cypionkella sp. (assembly GCA_031422555.1). Taxonomy (GTDB): domain Bacteria; phylum Pseudomonadota; class Alphaproteobacteria; order Rhodobacterales; family Rhodobacteraceae; genus JANNAT01. The sequence goes on from JANPLZ010000164.1 coordinate 3,914, forward strand.
TTGATCTTGGATTCGGTGTCATCCGAGCCGGACAGAATCAGAATCGGGGTGTCAATCCGGGCAAGCCGCAGCTGGCGCAACACTTCATGCCCCGACATATCCGGCAGGTTCAGATCCAGAAGGATCAAATCGTAATCATAAAGTTTGGCCAAATCGATGCCGTCTTCGCCCATATCGGTGCAATAGACGTTCAGATTTGCATGCGTCAACATCAACTCGATACTGCGCGACGTGCTGGGATCATCTTCTACCAATAAGATTCGCATCGTTAATTCCTTGTCTGGGCCAGTGAACTGGGGCGCTTCATCGTTAATGACTTTGGCGCTCAATGGTTAACTCAAGGTTACTCTGCCTAAAGGAATTTCAAAAACAATCTAAAGTTGTCGATATTTTTGCAAAGTCGTCACCCGCAAGGCTTTTTCGCCATAGGTTTCAACGGCCTGCCGCCACAGAACGAATTCTTCTTCCGACAGCGCATAACGCTCCATCGCCTCATCTTGTGAAATCAGCCCGTAGATCACCGCCTTGACGACCACGGCCTTGCGGCTGGCAACCCAGCGGCGGGTTTGTGCGGGGGGCAGATCGGCGCGTGACAACGTGCTGCCATCGGGCAGGGCAACCTGGCGCGGCCCGTCAACTTTCTTCAGATACATCGGCTGTTCCTTATCCATCCGCCCCGAACAATGCGCGCACGTCCTTAATCAACGGTGAAGCCGGGGGTTGAGAGTAGGTAGGATTTTCCTATATTGCAGCGCAGGTGCCGCGTTCGCACCCGCCGCACTGGACCCCTTATGCGTGACCACCCCGTAAACTCGCTTGGCTTTGCCAAATCCCCTGCCGACACGCGGGTGGTGGTGGCCATGTCGGGGGGGGTGGATTCGTCGGTGGTGGCGGCACTGCTGGCCGAGCAGGGCTATGATGTGGTGGGTGTCACGCTGCAACTTTATGATCACGGGGCGGCGCTGGCGAAAAAGGGCGCCTGCTGTGCGGGCCGCGATATTCACGACGCGCGCCGGGTGGCCGAAACCATGGGATTTCCGCATTACGTGCTGGATTATGAAAATACCTTCCGCGAGGCGGTGATGGAAGACTTTGCCGATGCCTATCTGGCGGGGGCGACGCCGGTGCCGTGCATCCGCTGCAATGAGCGGGTCAAGTTCAAGGATTTGCTGGCCACCGCCCGAGATCTGAACGCCGATTGCATGGCCACCGGACATTACATTCAGCGCAAGATCGGCGACAAAATCGGCGATGGCCCGGAATTGCATATGGCAACCGATGCCAACCGGGACCAGTCGTATTTCCTGTTCTCAACCACGCCTGACCAGTTGGATTATCTGCGGTTTCCGCTGGGGCATCTGGCGTCCAAGGCGGAAACCCGGGCATTGGCTGCGAAATATGGCCTGCCGGTGGCGGACAAGCCCGACAGTCAGGACATCTGCTTTGTGCCCAATGGCAATTATGCCGCCGTGATCGAAAAGCTGCGCCCAGGGGCCGCCGACCCCGGCGAGATTGTCGATCTGGCGGGCAATGTGCTGGGCCAGCACCGCGGCGTCATTCATTACACCATCGGGCAGCGCAAAGGTCTGGGCATCGGGGGCTTGGAAGACCCGATTTATGTGGTCAAACTTGATCCGGGCCTGCGGCGGGTGATCGTCGGGCCAAAAGAGGCGCTGGCGACGCGGACCTTTCCGCTGCGTGAGATCAACTGGCTGGGCGACGCACCCTTTGACAGCCGCGCTGAGTGGCATTTGTCGGTCAAAGTCCGCTCGACCCGCCCGCCGCGCCCCGCCATCATCCGGCCAGTGTCACCGACCGAGGCAACGGTAGAATTGCTGAATGCCGAAGATGGCGTCTCGCCCGGCCAGGCTTGTGTGTTTTATGCAAACGAAGGCAGCCGGGTGTTTGGCGGTGGCTGGATCTGGAACGGGCGTCAGGCCTAGGGCCGAAATTTTTTAGATAAAAAATTTGAAAAATTCTTTGCAGAATTTTGGCCGCTACAGTGCCGCCAAAACCGATCTTGCCGCCCGCAACCCCGGCGCATCATCGCCCTGCCCCAAACGCTGCATCGTCAGCGCCATCGCCTGATCCTGCCCCGATGGGCCTGCCAGCAGCCGCAACACTTCGGGGGCGATCAGATCGGCGCGGCAACGCGGGCCGATGAATTCGGCCACCACGCGGGTGTCGGAAACCAGATTGACCAGCGTTACCGTGTCAATCAACGCCGCCCGCCGCATCAGCCACAACGTGGCCGGGTGCATGTCATACGCAATTACCATCGGGCAACCGTTGGCCGCCAGTTCCAGCGATACCGTGCCAGAGGCCGCGATCGCCACATCGGCGCAGGCAAAGGCGGCGCGTTTGCGGGCGCCATCGTGGATGATCTGCGGCGCAATCGGCCAATCGGCGGTTAAATCCGTGACCAGATCCGCCACGCCGCGCAGCGTGGGCAGCACGACGCGGGCATCCGGATAGTCGGCTTTGATCCGCGCCAGCACATGGCCGATCACCGGGGCCAGCCGCGCCACTTCACCGCGCCGCGATCCGGGCAGCGCCAATATCAACGGGCCACTGCCTTGCATCAGTGCGCGCTCGGCCGGGCTGGCAAGCGGCTCTGCCACCACCGGGTGGCCAACGAAATCGCAACTCATGCCCACGGCGGTCATGAAAGGCGGCTCGAACGGCAGCAGGGCCAGCACATGATCAATCACGCGGGCCATTTTCGCCGCCCGCCCCGGCCGCCAAGCCCAAACTGACGGGGCGACATAATGGATCGTGCGCAAACCGGGGCGCGCGGCTTTGACAATGCTGGCCACGCGCAGACAGAAATCGGGGCTGTCGATGGTGATGAGGGCTGCAGGATTTGCGCCAAGGGCGGCCTTTGCAGCCTGTGCGATGCGGCGTTTGAGGGCGAAATATCGGGGCAAAACCTCGACCAGCCCCATGATCGACAGCTCTTCCATCGGGAACAGGCTTACCAGACCTTCGGCCTGCATCATCGCCCCGCCAATCCCCTGAAACTGCACTTCCGCGTGCACAGACCGCAGACCCGCCATCAAGGCCGCCCCCAGACGATCCCCGGACGGTTCACCGGCGATCAGGAAAAACGTCAGCGCGCCCATAAGAACAGGCCTGATTTGGCAGCCTCTGCCTGCATGGCGGGCAGATCAAGACAGATCACCTCGCCCGCCGCCCAGACAATTCCGTCAAGCCGTGCCGCCGCCGCCGCGCGCACGGTTTGCGGCCCCATGGTGGGCAAATCAATGCGGCGATCCTGCCCCGGCTTGGCTGCCTTGTATAAAAGCCCGCCGGTCGAATGTGGGCGCAACCCGGCGGGAAGCATCGCCACTTGCGCCAACAGCGCATCGGTGCCCGCCAAAGCCTCAAGCCCCAGACACAGCCCGCCTGCCACAACGCACGCCTGCCCGACATCCACTGCCCCCAAGGCCGCCACGATCAACGCCGCGCGGGCCGCATCGGTTTCATGCACCGGCACCACCGCCCCGGCCAACACCCCGGCCCCCGGCAGCAAACCGGGGGCAATGTCGGCCACGCCCAGAATTTCAAAATCGGCCTCGATAAATATCGCAAGCACTTCGCGCAACGTCGCATCATCGCCCGCCTGCATCGCCGCAAGCAAGCGCGGCACCATTTGTGCCGTTTGCGGATCAAACAGGCTGGGGTCCAGCCGCGGACGCGCGACGGCCCCCGCAAACACCACGCGGCCGACTCCGGCATCCTGCAAATGCCGCAAGAACAGCGCCAGCCGCTCAACGCGAAACACCAGATCAACCGTGACACCGCTGGGGACAAA
>JANPLZ010000165.1:0-17296 GCA_031422555.1 Cypionkella sp.
TCCCAGTTCCACTGCCCACCCGATTGATACCATTGGTAATTCGTATCAACCCGGGTGATCGCCCATTTCACCTGCATCGGGGTGGCTTCGCTGTCGGCATTGATGCCAACCAGATTGAACCGGGCCTCGGTGCCTTCGGCAACCACAGAATCGAACATCGGCTTGACCCCGATCATATCGCCCGATGGCGACAAAACCTTGGTCACGCTGCGCTCAACCGGGCGGCCCGACCCTTCGGCAACCCGTGCTGTGACACGCATTTCCAACGGACGGTTTTGCGCGTCGGTGACGGGCAAGGCGATATCAATCACCGCTTTGCCATCCGCATCCGTTTTAGTGCCACCGAAAGAGTTCAGCACATTGCTGAACACCAGATCATGGCGGCCAAAGACAAAGCCCGGCCAGTCTGCCAGACCAGAGGCCGCGTAAAGCAGCACCTCGCCTTCAATCGCCAGATCAGCGCCCGGCGCTCCAAACAGATATTTGGCATCAACCGTCACTTGCGCCACATCGGTCAGCCGCAACGGGCCGTCGCCTACGTTCAGGTTGAAATCAATCCGTTCGGGCAGAAAATCTTCGACCAGAAAAGTCGCGGATGTCAGCGCGTTTGCATCAAGATCGGCGAAAACCTGAACGGACCAAACCCCGCGCGGGGCGGAACCGGCCACGGGCATTTCAAAAACATAGCCACCGGCGCCACCGTCTTGCACGGCAAACCGCGCATATTCCACCCCATCGGGGCGGTTCAGGATGGCCGTCAACGGCACACCTTCAACCGCCGCCGTCTGCGGATCGCGCGCCAAAGCGGTGGCATAGACCGTTTCACCGGCACGGTAAGCCCCGCGATCCGTGGTCAGGAAAACATCGACCGGCGGGGCCGCCTCACGGCCTTCAACGCCGCGATCAGACAGATCAAATTCAGGATCGGTCAATGACAGAAACGCCACATCGCTGTCCCCGTCCCGCGCCACGATCAGGGCAGGTGCAGAGGACCCGGTTCCGCGCGACAGCCCGGCATCAAAGCGCGCATATCCCATCGCATCGGTCGCGGCAGTGCCCAAAATCTCGTTGGTGCGGCTAAGCAGGTCTACCGTCACGCCCGGTTTTGCACCCGCGGTGCCAAGGCTGCGCACAAACACATGCAGCCCATCAACGCCTGACATGGTGGTCAATCCCAGATCCGAGATCACAAACCACTGCCAACTGGCGGGCACCACATAGGGATCAACCCCCGGCACCGCCGCGCGCAGCGCATAAATGCCCGCCGGTTGACCGGCAATCGCCGCGCCCATCGGCAGCCGTGTGGTGATATCGCGGTTTACGTCCTGGCCAACCGTTGCCGAACCAGTCCAGATTTCGCGGCCGATCTGATCGGTGAAATCATATTCCTGGTAATCGGCAATCGGGGTGCCGAAATAGCCGTTTTGTAACGATCTTAACAGGTTGCGGTCTGTCACCCGGTAAAGTTTCAGCTCCAACTTATCCGTGTTCACCGTTTCAATCGGCACCGCTGCGTCATCGCTGCGGGGCAAAACATAGCCCCGGCCCGGAAAGCGCACGCCGGGACTGCGATCGCGCACATAGGCGGTGATTTCAATCGACTTGGCCAAGGTTTGGCCATCACCTGCGGGCAGACCTTCGCGGAAGGTGATACTGTTGCGCGACCCATGCGTGACACCTTCAATGCACAATTGCTGATAGCCATCCGACGTCACCGTCAGACCCGGGCTTTGCAGTTTTACAAAGGTCGCGTAATCCACCCCCGATTTCGCCAGTTGTTCTGAGAAATTCACGCAGATCCGCGGGCGCGCAGAATCGGATTCAACAACGTTATCAATGATCCGAAAGCCGTATTTGCCGATCGCATCATCCAGTGCCAAGGCTGTGTCATCGCGCGGCTGCAACTGTTGGGCCAACCGCAGCGCCTGTACCTTGTCGCGGCCCCGCCCGATCTGTTCCAGCGCATCGCCCATCAGGATCAGAATGGAATGCTGCAGCGGTTTGCTGTCGGCCCGCAGATAGGCGTTGGCCGCCGCAAGATAGGATTGCTCCACCAACGCTTGCTGCTGGGTGCTGTCGGTCTTGCTTGCGGCAAACAACAGCCGGGCATATTCGGCCCAATCTGCCGAGGCATCTGTCAGGTTCAACGCCGCCCCGACAAAGCGGCTGGCGGCCAAGCTGTCGCCGCGCTGTTCCGCATCGCGCGCGCCGGCCAGATGGTCTTCGGCGGTGAAGTTATTGGTAATATGCAGGTTTGAAAGGATTTCCGCCTGCCGGGTGATCCCGGCCATTTCCCAATCCTGCACAAAACCCGCAAGGTCGGCACGCCGCGCGTTGGCCCGGTCCTGCACACCCGGTGCCGCCGCAATCACAAAGCCGGAATAGGCGCCATCAAACGCCAGCGGATCGCCCTTGGCGGATTTCGGAAAGCACGACCCGTTGCGGCTGTTAAAGGTGAACGCTTCACAGCGGTCGTTGGTGATGCAGGCCCGCTGACAGGCCTCAAGGGTTGTGTCAAAAATCGACACGATATCGCTGCCCGGCATGTCGGTATTTTCGCTGATCACAAACCGCTTGGCCGGGATCAAATCCTGCGCTTGGGCCGGTTCGGCGGCTAGAAAGAGAAACACCGTAAATGCCCCGCACAGGACGCCCTTCACAAAATTGCGCATCGCCAGAATCCTCTTGAAAATATCTGAAGAGTTGTCGCACGGCGGCCGGATTCGTTGCAAGCAAACTTCGCCGCGCTGTTCCCTTGGTAACATTAAGCAGGCGTTCACTTTGTTGCGCCAGATTGGCCCCAGCAACCGGGCCAGAATGGAATCGGGGGTTCACGGCGGCAGCACAGGTCGGGCATGGATTTTGCGGAACGATTGGCGAAAGAACGGCGCGCGCGGCTGGCGGCGGAACGCCTGCTGGAACAAAAAAGCCGTGAATTGTTTGCGGCCAACGAAAAGCTGTCGCTGCACGCGCGGTCATTGTCGGATCAGATCGTAGAACAACGTCAGGTGGTAAAATCCGCCCTGACCGAAGCAGAGGTGCTAAAGGGCCAACAATCCCGCTTTGTTGATGATCTGGACCGCGCCCACACGGTTGCCGTGATGGCCGAACGCCGGTTGTGGGACAGTATCAACACCATTCAAGACGGCTTTGCGGTGTTTGATTCCGGATCAAAACTGATCGCGGCCAACGCGGCCTATCTGGCGGTGTTTGAAAATCACCCCATCGCGCCCGGCATGCCTTACGGCGATATTTTGCAAATGGCGACAGAGACCGGCCTGATCGACACCGGCGATGCCGCCCCTGCCGATTGGATTGCCACAATGCTGGCCCGTTGGGACGGTCACCCGATAGATCCGCTGACCGTGCAGTTTCGCAATGGCACTTGGGTGCGCATGGTCGATCAGCGCGCCCGCGATGGCGATATGGTCAGCCTTGCGCTGAACATCACCGAAGAAATGCGGATCTGGGCCGGGATAGAGGCTATTCCCGACGGATTTGTGCTTTTTGACAGAGAGGAACGTCTTTTGACCTGCAATCAACGTTACCGTGATACTTATCCGGCGTCGGCCCCCGCCATGGTGCCGGGTGCCAAGTTCGAAGATATTCTGCGCTTTGGGCTGGCGCATGGCCAACACACCGATGCCAAGGGCCGTGAGGCCGAATGGCTGTCGGAACGCATGGCACAACACCGCAATCCGGGTGGGGCCGTGGAACAACAACTGGCAGATGGCCGCTGGATTTCGGCGCAAGACCACATCACACCCGATGGTGGCCGCGTTGGGTTGCGGGTGGACATCACCCATCAAAAAGAACAACAGGCAGCACTTGAAGCCGCGCGCTCGCAGGCAGAGGCGGCAAGTCGTGCCAAATCGGCCTTTCTGGCGAATATGAGCCATGAAATCCGCACCCCGATGAACGGCGTGGTCGGCATGGCTGAACTCTTGTGCGACACCACCCTGTCCGAAGAGCAACGCTTGTTTGCCGAAACCATCCGCTCCTCTGGCGAAGCGTTGCTGGTCATCATCAATGACATTCTTGACTATTCCAAGATAGAGGCCGAACGGCTGACGCTTCGCCCGGAACCCTTTGATCTGGAACGCACAATCCACGAAATAACCATGCTGTTGCAACCGCGCGCCCGCGAAAAGGGCCTTGATCTGCTGATTGATTTCGACATGTTTTTGCCAACCCGGTTTGTCGGTGATCCGGGGCGGTTGCGGCAGGTTTTGACCAACCTTGTCGGTAATGCAGTGAAATTTACCGAACGCGGCCATGTGTTGATCCGCGTTGTGGGCATCGAAGTGGAACCGGGCAGTCAGCAATTGCACGTCACCGTCGAAGATACCGGCATTGGCATCGCGGCTGAAAATCTGGATCATGTGTTTGGTGAATTCAACCAGGTTGAAAGTCAGGCAAACCGCAAGTTCGAAGGCACTGGTCTGGGCCTTGCGATCACGCAGCGGCTGATCGAACGCATGGGCGGCGCGGTGTGGGTGGACAGCGAATTTGGCAATGGCTCGTGCTTTGGCTTTCGGCTGTCGCTGCCGGTTGCCGAAGATGCGCCGGTGGCACACACCCCGATTGCGATCAAACGGGTGTTGGTGGTCGATGGTCAGTTCATCAACCGCACGATTTTGGAACGCCAACTGGTGCCGTGCGGGATCGACGTCACCTTGTGCCGGTCGGGGGCCGATGCGCTGGTGGCGCTGCAAACCGCCGCATTTGATGCCATTCTGACCGATCACGATATGCCGGATATGGATGGGCTGGTGCTTGCCACGCGCATTCGTGCTGCAGGAATTGATACGCCGATTGTGCTTTTGTCCTCCAGCCCGGCCAATGCACGCGACCATCCGGGCGGTGAATTTCTGGCGGCCACCCTGCAAAAGCCTATCCTGCGCGCCGATCTGTATCGCAGGTTGCAGGCCTTGTCGGGTGTGGAACCCGCCGTCACCGCCCCGAGGGTGGCCGATGTGCCTTTGTCGGAACGCCGCCTGATGCGGGTGCTGACCGCTGAAGATAACCGCACCAATCAGTTGGTCTTTCAGAAAATGGTCCGTGATATTGATATTGAACTGGTGTTTGCAAACAATGGGATAGAGGCAGTTTCCCTGTTTCAGTCCTTCAATCCCGATATGATTTTCATGGATATCTCGATGCCTGAAATGGATGGCCGCGACGCCGCCCGCGCCATTCGGCAGCTTGAGGGCGGCCGCAGCCATGTGCCGATTGTCGCGCTGACGGCGCATGCGATGGCCGGCGATGAAGAAGGGATTTTGGCAGCCGGGATCGACCGCTATATGACCAAACCGTTGCGCAAGGTTGCAATCACCGGAACCATCGCCGATTTGTGCCCGCCCGACGCCCGCCCGATCACTGCGCTGGCTGAAGATGCGGCTTAGGCTGCCGCCAATTCAACCGCGCTGCGCAAAAACACCATCCGCCCCGGCGTCGATAAGTCGGGCCGGTGCGCGTAGCCGCCGCTGGAAAACCCCTGCAAATCGGCAGGATCGGTTAACCGGTTGATGGCGATATAGCGCGCCATGGCACCCCGAGCTTTTTTGGCCCAAAAGCTGATGATCTTGGCTTCATTGCCGCGTTCTTCCAAAAATACCGGGGTGATCACCGGCAGTTTCAACCGTTTTGCCGCGACCGCACCAAAATATTCCGCCGACGCACAATTCACCAGTGCCACCGCCCCGGTTTGTGCGGCTTGGGCGTTCAGGCTGCGGGCAATCTTGTCGCCCCAATAGGCATAAAGATCGCCGCCTTTGGGATTTTCCAACCGGCTGCCCATTTCCAGCCGATAGGGCTGGATCGCATCCAATGGCCGCAACAGCCCGTAAAGCCCCGATAAAATTCGCAAATGCCCCTGTGCGTGGCGCAAGGTATCGGTGTCCATCGCGTGGGTCTCAAGCCCTGCATAGGTATCGCCGTCGAACATAAATGCCGCAGGGATGCCCGGACCATCTGCGGCAAAGGCCCGGAACCGATCCCGGTTCAGCCCCGCCAAAGCCACTGAGATATCCATCAAGCCACACAATTGATCCACCGAAAGTTTTCGGGCAATCCGCGATAATCGCAGGGCATCGGCCGCAAAATCAGGCACCGTCGCTGTCAGGCCCGGGGGCAAGGCGACAGGCGTTTCATTCAACCGCTTGGCAGGGGAAATCACGGTCAGCATACGGGGCATCCTTTGGCACAAACGGGGCGGTTCCCAAAACATAGGGGCCGGGCGGACGGCGTCTAGCCCTCGCGAAGAACTTCCAAAAACGCCTCGCCAAAGCGTTCGATTTTTTGCGGCCCCAGATCGCCGACCCGGTCCAGATCGGACAGAGTTGATGGCCGGGCCTCGGCAATTTTGCGCAAGACGCCGGACGACAGGCTCAGCGGCTTGCCGGTGCCCATTTCGCCCTTTTGCAGCCGCACCTGCACTTCGGACAGCCGATCATAGACTTGCCCCGCATCGCGCCCCACCAATTTGCGCCGCGCCGGATGCATGGATTGCGCAGCCTCTCCGGTGATCACCGCGAGAAACCCTTTGCCATAGCTTTCCAGCTTTTTCGCGCCAACCCCGGTGATGCCCATCATCTGATCCAGCGTCGAGGGCCGCTTTTCCGCCATCTCGATCAGGGTGCGATCGGCAAAAATCACATAGGCCGGAACACCGGCGGCTTCGGCCAGCGCGCGGCGTTTGGCTTTCAGCGCCGACAAAAGTGGTGCGTCTGCCTCAGCCACCAGTGTTTTGACCGCCAGCCGGGGTTGGGCGGCTTCAATCGTGTCGCGGCGCAGGGTGATCGCCGCCTCGCCGCGCAAAATTGGCCGCGCTGCATCGGTCATCCGCAACGCGCCGAACCGGTCAGGATCCGGCCGCACCAGATCGCGCCCCATCATCTGGCGAAACACTGCGCCCCAGGCCGGTTTCGACATATCGCGGCCAATCGCATAGGTGGACAACTGGTCATGGCCCTTTTCCATCACTTTTGATGTCGGGTTTCCAGTAAGGATATCAATAAGATGGCCCGCACCAAACCATTCCCCGGTGCGTAGCATCGCCGACAGGGCTTTGCGCACGGCATCGGTGGCATCAAACACCAAAGCGGGGCGATCACACAGATCGCAGTTGCCACAGGGCGGCGGGTTTTCACCGAAATAGCGCAGCAAAACCTGCCGACGACAGCCCGTCGCCTCGGCCAACCCCAAAAGCCCGTTCAGCCGCCCGTGATCGGCATCTTTGCGATCTGATGGGGCCAGCCCCTCGTCAATCTGGCTGCGCCGCAGCCGGATATCATCGGGCCCATACAGCGTCAGCGTTTCCGCCACCGCGCCGTCCCGGCCCGCGCGGCCAATCTCCTGATAATAGCCTTCGATGGATTTCGGCAAATCGGCATGCGCCACCCAGCGGATGTCGGGCTTGTCGATGCCCATGCCAAAGGCCACGGTTGCCACCACAATCAGCCCGTCTTCTTGCTGAAACCGAATTTCAACCCGGCGGCGTTCTTCCGCCTCCATGCCGCCGTGGTAGTGGCACGCGGCATGGGCTTCGGCGCGCAACGCCTGCGACAGGGTTTCGGTTTTTGCCCGTGTGCCACAGTAAATAATGCCGGACTGGCCACGACGCGCGGCAGCAAAGGCCAGAATCTGGTCGCGTGGCTTGGTCTTCACGGCAAAGGCAAGATGGATATTCGGGCGGTCAAAGCCACGCAAAAACGTCGCCGGGGCCGCGCCATCAAACAGCCGGGTCACAATTTCGGCGCGGGTTTCTTCATCGGCGGTGGCGGTAAACGCGGCCAAAGGAACGCCCAGCGCCCGCCGCAAATCGCCTATCCGCAGATAATCTGGGCGAAAATCATGGCCCCACTGCGACACGCAATGCGCCTCGTCCACCGCGATCATGGTGCAATTGATCCGCCGCAACATCGCAAGCGTCGCCGCCCCTGCCAGCCGTTCGGGCGCCATATACAACAGCTTGAGCCGCCCCTCGTCCAGCGCCGCAAACACCGCTTCGGTTTCTTCATCGGTGTTGCCCGAGGTCAGCGCCCCCGCCTCAACCCCGGTGGCCCGCAGCGCCCGCACCTGATCGCGCATCAGCGCAATCAACGGCGAGATCACCACCGTCACCCCCTCGCGGCACAACGCGGGCAGTTGAAAACACAGCGATTTGCCGCCCCCCGTGGGCATGATCGCCAAAGTGTTCTGTCCGGCCAAGACGGCATCGACAATTTCTTCCTGACCGGGGCGAAAGCCCGGAAAACCAAAGACCGATGAAAGCAGGGCATGGGGATCGGGCATGTTCAGTTCTTGTCTATCAAACCAAAGTTGGCCGCGAAAAGCCGCGGTTCAGGCAAACATCGCCTGATTGCGGTCCAGCAACATCTGCAACGCATAGACCGCGACCAACACGATCAGCGGGGCAAAATCCAAGCCCTGCATCGGCGGAATGATCTGCCGGATGGGCCGATAGACCGGCTGCACGATGCGGTTCAATCCCGACCACGCCTGCGCCACAATCGGCTGCCGTTGGTTCAAAACCTGAAAGTTGATCAGCCAGCTTACAAGGAAATGAGCGATGATGGTCCATTTTACCACCTGCAACACCACCTGAAGAATTTCATAGACCAAGGACATAGGCACGCTCCAACCACTAGGGATTGTGTCACAGCTATCCTTAGCCCCCTCAAAGCACAATGCTTTGCCATCAATTATAGGCAAAACTTGCCGCTGCGTTGGCCTTGACGCGGCTGAAAACTCGGGGCACCCCCGGTGGCAGAGGTGCCCGATGTATCCAATCTTTCGAATGGCAAAAGAGTTCTGGAAATTCCGCAACGCGCCGCCGCTGCAAATCCTGCAACCGCATCACAGTCAGCATATCGTCTGGCCTTGGGATCTGGATTTGTGGCGAGAGTTGAACAATGGCCGCACCCTTACCCTTTTCGATCTGGGTCGCGTCCCGATGGCGGTTCGCATGGGGTTCGACAAGGTTGCCAAAACGCGCGGTTGGGGCATCACTGTGGCGGGAAATTCTATCCGCTACCGTCGCCGGGTGACAGCGTTTACCAAACTGTCGCAGACCAGCCGGGTGGTGGGTTGGGACAATCGGTTCGTCTACATGGAGCAAAGCTTTTGGCGCGGTGACGAATGCACAGCCCATATGCTGTTGCGGTCGGCGTTTGTGTCAAAGGCCGGAATCGTGTCGCCGGCTGAAGTTCTGGCGGCCCTTGGCCAAGTCCAGCCAAGCCCGGATCTGCCTGCTTGGATCGTCAAATGGATCGCCGCCGATGCCGATCGCCCTTGGCCGCCGCTTCGGTAGACCTGCGCAGCCCGTGCTTGCGTAAACGGGGCTTTTCAGGCTTGATCAGCAAAAATTGGCATAAGGGATCACGGAATGGCAACGGCACGACAGCGGATCTGGGGCTGGTATTTCTTCGATTGGGCCAGCCAACCCTATAACACTTTGTTGCTGACCTTCATTTTTGGCCCCTATTTTGCGGAAATCGCGCGCGGGTATTACATGGGCACCGGGATGGAGGAAGAGGCCGCCAAGGCCGCTGCCCAATCCTATTGGGGCTTTGGTCTGGCGATATCGTCCCTTGCCATTGCGGTTTTGGCCCCGATTTTGGGCGCGATTGCCGATGGCACCGGGCGGCGGTTGATCTGGGTCTGGCTGTTTTCGGCGTTTTACGTCGTCGGCGCGTTTGGCCTGTGGTGGGTGGCGCCGGGCGGCGAGCAAGACGTTTTGTTCTGGGCGGTGGCGTTTTTTGGCATCGGCTTTATAGGGATGGAATTCGCGACGATCTTTACCAATTCCCTGATGCCGTCGCTGACCAACCACGATGATCTGGGGCAGGTATCGGGGTCGGGCTTTGCTTTTGGGTATCTTGGCGGGTTGCTGGCCTTGGTCATCATGCTGTGTCTGTTTGCCGAAAATGCCACGACCGGGCTGACGTTGATCAAGATCAATCCGATTTTGGGGCTTGATGCCGAAGCCCGCGAAGGCACCCGCGCCGTGGGTCCATTCACCGCGATCTGGTATATGGTGTTCATGATCCCGTTCTTTTTATGGGTGAAAGAGCCGAAAACGGATGCCCGCCCGCTGAATATCGGGGCGGCGCTGGGCAGTCTGGTGGAATTGTTGAAGGGGCTGCGGTTCCGGCGCAGCATGTCGGCCTATCTGGCGTCGTCGCTGTTTTACCGCGACGCGCTGAACGCGCTGTATGGCTTTGGCGGGGTTTACGCCTCTGGTGTGTTGAACTGGTCGATCATCCAGATCGGCACTTTTGGTATTTTGGGAGCAATAACGGCGATGGTGGCGGCGTGGGTCGGTGGGCGGGCCGACAAACGGTTCGGGCCGAAACCGGTGATTGCCGTGTCCATCGTTGTGCTGATGATCGTTTGCACGGTGATCGTCGGGATGACGCGCGAAAGCATCTGGGGCTATGCGATGGACCCGGCCTCGGGCACGCCCGACTTGATTTTCTATATCTGCGGCGGCCTGATCGGGGCGGCGGGGGGCACGTTGCAAGCCGCATCGCGCACCATGATGGTGCGCCACACCACGCCTGACCGCGCCACCGAAGCCTTTGGCCTGTTCGCGCTGTCGGGCAAAGTTGCCAGCTTTATGTCGCCCTTCCTGATCGGGGTTGTCACAGCCGCCAGCGGATCGCAGCGCATCGGCATCTCGCCGTTGATCGCGCTGTTTGCCATTGGTTTGGTTCTGCTAATCTGGGTCAAGCCAAGGGGTGAACAGGTATGATCCAACGACTGCTTTTATGTGCGGCCTTGTTGATGCCGTGGCCGGCGCAAGCCGAAAATTTGGCAAATAGATTGTTTGGGGCCAAAGACTTGCCTTCCCAGCAAGACCCGATGCCGATCGGGTCTTATGCGCGGGGTTGCGGGGCCGGGATGATGGAATTGCCCGAAACCGGGCCAAGTTGGCAAGCGATGCGGCTGGACCGGAACCGCAATTTTGGCCACCCGGTGCTGGTGGATTATCTGATAGATTTGTCGCAGGCCGCCCAGCAAATCGGCTGGGCCGGGCTGTATATCGGCGACATGGCGCAACCGCGCGGTGGGCCGATGACTTCGGGCCATGCCAGTCACCAGATCGGACTTGATGCCGATGTCTGGATGCTGCCGCCCGCCCGGTTGAACCTGTCGCGCAGCGAGCGTGAAGCGATCAGTTCGATCCCGGTGCGGTCAGCCGATCAAAAATCGGTGACCGACAATTGGACCAAAAGCCATCACGCGCTGTTAAAAGCGGCAGCGTCGGATGCGCGGATCGACCGCATTTTCGTGGCCGCCGCGGTCAAGCTGGAAATGTGCAAAACCGCCAAACGGGCAGACAAGAAATGGCTGCAGAAAATTCGCCCGGTGGCAGGGCATGACACCCATTTTCACGTCCGCCTGAAATGCCCAAAAGGCGCGCGGCTGTGCGAAACGCAAACGCCAACGGTGGGCGATCTTTCAAATGGCGGCGATGGTTGCGACGAGACTTTGGATTATTGGGTGTCAGAGGCTTATCTGAACCCGCCAAAATCAAGCAAACCACCAAAATCAGACGATCCGCCGGAAAAAGGCCCAAGGCAATTCACCATGGCTGATTTGCCAAAGCAATGCGCCGACATTCTGTCCTCAGAGTAGCGGCCGGATTGGTGCTGATCGCGGGCCTAGAAGGCAGCGCCAGCCCGGTACCGCCGCCCGGTTTCTTGGCCGATTTCGCCTGGCACATGCCAGACGCGGCATTCGGCGGTCTTTCGGGGTTGGAAATATCTGCCGATGGGCTGGCGTTCAGCGTGGTATCCGACCGGGGCGCCTTTACCTCGGGCACCTTCACCCGTGACGATCAAGGCCGCATCACCGGGTTTACCGCCGCGCCGATGACGTTGCTGCTGGATGAAAACGCGGGCCCATTCGACGATGACTCTCATGATAGCGAAGGGTTGGCGATTGCAGGGGATGGCACGGCCTATGTGTCGTTCGAAGGCGGCGCGCGGGTGGTGCGATTTGATCGTTTGGGCAGCATCTCCGTTCCCCTTCCCATCCCGCGCGAATTTACCGCGATGCAAGAAAATTCCGCCCTCGAAGCCTTGGCGATTGACGCCGAAGGCACGCTTTACACGTTGCCCGAACGATCGGGTGCCCTGACCAAACCTTTTCCGGTCTACCGGTTCAAAGGCGGCAAATGGGACGCTGACCTGACGATCCCCCGCAGTGGCACCTTTTTGCCCGTTTCGGCCGATTTTGGCCCCGATGGTAAGTTTTACCTGCTGGAGCGGCAGTTTCGGGGCCTTGCCGGATTTTCCAGCCGTCTGCGCGGGTTTTCGCTGGGCCCAGATGGTTTTGGTGTGCCCGAAGTGTTGTTTGAAACCCCGGTTGGCCTGCATGACAATCTGGAGGGGCTGGCGATCTGGCGCGATCCGGCAGGGCAGTTGCGCGCCACCATGGCGTCTGACGATAATTTCAAGGTCTTTTTGCGCAGTCAAATCGTGGAATACCGCCTGCCCGATTGACAGCGGCGCAATCTGCCGCCACAAGCCGGGCGTCCCCAGCCGGGGCCAAGTTTCCGCAACCTTGTCAAAACGGATCAAAGAATGAAACACCATCTTCTTGGCAGCCTTGCCATGGCCGCCGTCGTCGTTGCTTCCAATATTCTTGTGCAATATCCCATCGGCCAATGGCTGACCTGGGGGGCGTTTTCCTATCCGCTGGCCTTTCTGGTATCCGATCTGATCAACCGCTTTCACGGCCCTGCCGCCGCCCGCCGGGTGGTTTATGCCGGTTTGGCAGTCGGGCTGATTTGTTCGTTTATTGGCACACAGATCAACGGCGAATTTGGCCCCTTGGTCACTTTGCGCGTGGCAATCGGATCGGGTCTGGCGTTTCTGGTCGGGCAATTGCTGGACATTACGCTGTTTGACCGGTTGCGCCGGTCTGCGTGGTGGCGCGCGCCGTTTTTGTCAACCCTGCTGGGGTCTACGGCCGACACGGCGATCTTTTTCACCATCGCTTTTTCCGCAGCTTTGGTCTGGATCGAGCCCGGCAATGACGTGTCTTGGGCAACCGGCCCGGTGGCCTTGCTGGGTGTGGGGCCGGTTGTGCCGCTTTGGGTGTCGTTGGGCGCGGCAGATTTTGGCGTCAAACTGGCCGTCGACGCGCTTGCCCTGCTGCCCTTTCGCCTTGCAATTGCAAAATACGCAGCACGGATAGCGTAAATTCTTTTGACAAACACAAAATCTGTGTCACCCTCAGCTTATCGAAAACCATTTTGAAAGGAGGTGATCCAGTGTCTAGAGTGATGTTGGAGATAGGTTTCGGGACAGTCATGGGGGGTGTTTTCTAGGGTAGAACCTGGTGAACAGACCGCAGATTGGGTGGTTTCCTAACCTACCGATCTCCTTAGATCTCGGAAAGGGTCGCCAAAACTGGCGACCCTTTCTCTTTATCCGCGATGCCGCTACGGTGAGTTATGCTGAGAATTTCCGATACTGTGACCATCGCCGACTGGGAACTGAGCGAAAGCTTTGTGCGCGCCTCGGGGCCGGGTGGCCAGAACGTTAACAAAGTGTCAACGGCGGTAGAGCTGCGTTTTGAAGCAGAACGCTCGCCGCATCTGGCGTTGTCGGTGAAGGCGCGGTTGAAAAAACTGGCGGGGCGGCGCTGGACGACGGAAGGCGCGATCGTGATTCAGGCCGAAGAAACCCGCAGTCAGGCGCGCAACCGCGAATTGGCCCGCGAACGGTTGGTCGACATGATCCGCGCGGCTTTGGTTGCGCCAAAGCGCCGTATCGCCACCAAACCCAGTCACGGCGCGCAAATGCGGCGGGTGGCCGCCAAAACCCAGCGCGCCGAGATCAAATCCCTGCGGGCAAAACCGGATGACGAGGAATGACCAGCCTTGAGGCCTCGGCAAACGAGGCGGCCTTGCATTGGAACGGCAGCGTCATTCGATTGATAAGCCACCGCGAAAACGCAGTATTTGAAATGGCCACGCCCGATGGCCGCGCCGCCTTGCGGTTGCACCGTGAAGGCTATCAGAACGACGCCGCCATCCGGTCGGAACTTTGGTGGTGCGCCGCGCTGGCCGCGCTGGATATTGCCGTGCCCAAACCCATCGCGGCGCAAACCGGGGCTTTGTTGGTGGCGCTTGCGTCGGGCCGCAATGCATCGGCTGTTGGCTGGCTGACGGGTACGCCGTTGGGCTATGCGGCGGTGCCTTTCGATCAGCCGCTTGCTCAAATTGTTCAACGCCACCGCGCCCTTGGCCGATTGATTGCCAGCCTTCACACTGCGACAGACCGCTTGACGCTGCCGACGGATTTCACCCGTCCGCGCTGGGATATCGACGGATTGGTGGGGGAATCCCCGTTTTGGGGCCGGTTCTGGGATCATCCTGCCGCGACCCCGGATCAGACCAAAACCCTGATCCGCGCACGTGCCTTTCTGCAGGCGTATCTAACCAATCACGCCGCAACGGGCAAAGATTTTGGCCCGATTCACGCCGATGTTTTGCGGGAAAATATATTAGTGAATGGTAATTCACTTTCGTTGATCGACTTTGACGATTCCGGTTTCGGCTTTCGGTTGTATGATCTTGGCACGGTGATGTCGCAGAATTTATATGAACCTGGCTATGCCCAAATCCGCGACGCGTTGATCGCGGGTTATGCGGAAACCCGGACGGCCACGGTGCAGCAAGTCGAGATGTTCACGCTGATGCGCTGTTGCGCGTCGGTTGGCTGGACCGCGCCACGGCTGGATGCGGCCGATCCGGTGCACCGCAGCCATATCGCACGCGCAGTGATGTGGGCGGATCGGCTGCTGCCGAAGACTTAGACCACGACTTTTTGCATCGTCTGCGCGCCTACATGGAACACCCTTTTATAACGTTCAATTTCGGCCGCAGGCCCAATCGCTTTGCCCGGATTGTCTGACAGTTTCACCGTTGGCCGCCCGTTTGCGGTGACCGCTTTGCAAACCAGACTGAACGGTGCCAGGCCATCACCGGGGACCAGACCATTGAAATCATTGGTCAACATCGTGCCCCACCCAAAAGACACTTTCACACGGCCCAAAAACTGCCGGTGCAATTCTTCGATTTTGTCAACGTCCAGACCATCTGAGAAAATCACAAGTTTGGTCATCGGGTCTTCGCCCCGCGATTTCCACCAGCGGATGGCGTTTTCCGCCCCGGTCGCCGGATCGCCGCTGTCGATGCGGATCCCCGTCCAACTTGCCAGCCAATCGGGGGCGTTTTTCAAGAATCCCTCTGTGCCATAGGTATCGGGCAGCATGATGCGCAGATTGCCATCGTGTTCATCTTGCCAATCGGCCAGCACTTGATAGGGCGCTTGGGCCAGTTCGGCGTCGGAGTTGGCCAGCGCCGAATAGACCATCGGCAATTCATGCGCATTGGTGCCAATCGCCTCGATGTCGCGCAGCATGGCAATCCGGCAATTCGACGTGCCGGTAAATTTGCTGCCCAAACCTTCCTGCATCGCCTGCACGCACCAGTCTTGCCACAAAAACGAATGCCGCCGTCTGGTGCCAAAATCGGCGATGCGCAGGCCGTCGATTTGGCGCAGCCGTTCAATCTTCTCCCAAAGCCGGGTCATACCGCGCGCATACAGCACCTGCAATTCGAACTTGCCCAGTTTTGACAAAACCGCGCGGCTGCGCAACTCCATGATGACCGCGAGCGCCGGGATTTCCCACAGCATCACCTCGGGCCAGCGGCCTTCAAAGGTCAGTTCAAACTGACCATCGCGCTTGGCCAGATGATAGGGCGGCAAGCGCATGGTTTCGAACCATTCCATGAAATCTGGCCGAAACATTTGGCGTTTTCCGTAAAACATATTGCCGCGCAGCCAGGTGCTTTCGCCCCGCGTCAAGGTCAGCGACCGCACGTGATCCAGTTGTTCGCGCAGCTCGCCTTCGTCGATAATATCGGCCAGCCGCACTTTGGTGCTGCGGTTGATCAGCGAAAATTCGACATTGGTGTCAGGTTTATTCCGAAAAATAGATTGACACATCAGCAGCTTATAAAAATCTGTGTCAATCAGTGACCGGACGATCGGATCAATTTTCCAGTTGTGGTTGTGGACCCGTGTGGCAAGATCGACCATGTCTGCTCTCCATTTGCCGACCTGTCTACGCCATCAAAGGGGGCTTCGTCAAAACGATCGCGCCCGGCGGCAATTTGCTCGAGCAAAGCGTAAAGTTCGCGCCGGGCCAAAGGTTTGGTCAGCACCCCGTTCATTCCGGCGGCGCGGCACCGCAGGTCTTCGTCAGCGGCACTATAGGCGGTCAGCGCAAAGATCGGGCAGGCCCGCAGGCCTGCGTGCTTTTCATAGGCGCGGATGGCCCGCGTTGCATCCTGACCGTTCATCTCTGGCATCGACACATCCATCAAAACCAAGTCGGGCGGCGCCAGACAATAGGCTTGCAGCGCCAACTGTCCGTTTTCAGCCTCTGTCAACTGTGCCACCGATCCTGTCAGAAATTTTCGCGCAATCATCATATTGGTGCGGTTGTCTTCGGCGATCAAAACCCGCAGCGCGGTTTTTGGGGCGACTACCGCCATGCCAATCCGGGGCCCGGCCACCTTTTTGGCCCGCATCAATTGCAGCGTGGCGGTAAACACCGATCCTTGGCCCGGCACCGAGGCCACCGCAATATCGCCGCCCATCTGCTGAACCAAAAAGCGCGAAATGCTAAGCCCCAACCCCGTGCCGCCAAACTGCCGCGAGATCGTGCTGTCGGCTTGGGCAAAGCTGTCAAACACATGGCCGATCTGGTGCGCCGGAATGCCGATGCCGGTATCCGAAATTGCGATGCTGACCAGATCATGCGGGCTTGCGGGCTGCACCGAAACCGTGACCCCGACCTGACCCCGCGCGGTAAATTTAAGCGCATTGCCGATCAGGTTCAGCAAAACCTGCCGCAATCGCCCGGAGTCACCTAAATAGGTCGGGCAATTATCAGGCAATTGCAGCACCATCGCCAAGCCCTTTTTACCCGCAATCGGGCGCAGCAAATCCATAGTGCCGGCCACACAGTCGGTGATCTGAAAGGGGTCTGACAACAAATCAGCCTTACCCGCCTGTAGTTTTGACAAATCCAGCACGTCGTTGATGATGGTCAGCAGCGCCTGTCCCGACTCGATGATGGTTTTGACATAGTGGTGTTGCTGATCGTCCAGCCCGGTATCGCCCAACAGCTCTGCCACGCCGATCACGCCGTTCATCGGGGTGCGGATTTCATGGCTCATCGTGGCCAGAAACTGCGATTTCGCTTC
>JANPLZ010000166.1:0-18097 GCA_031422555.1 Cypionkella sp.
CCACAGTTTGGTGCCGAAATTGCGGTAACCCGCAATGCGCGCGGTATCCAGTTTCAAGGTGCCGCCCAAAGACGCCATCGCCGCATTGGAAAACCGCAGGGCATCGGCGCCGAATTCATTGATCACATCCAGCGGGTCGATCACGTTGCCAAGGCTTTTCGACATCTTCTTGCCTTTGGCATCGCGCACCAGGCCGTGCAGGTAGACGGTTTTGAAGGGGACTTCACCCACCACCGCCAACTGCATCATCATCATCCGGGCGACCCAGAAAAAGATGATATCCGCCCCGGTGATCAGGGTAGAGGTAGGGAAATATTTGGCCAATTCAGGGGTTTGTTCGGGCCAGCCAAGGGTGCCAATTGGCCAGAGGCCGGAGGAGAACCATGTGTCCAGCACGTCGGGGTCGCGCTTGATCCCTACCCTGAGGTTTGTCTTATCATCACCTACCCAGCCTGAGCCGACCATAGTTAGTGCGCTCTCTCTGCGGCCCGCGCTGTCCTGTGTGGATAGTGCAAACCCTTCGTCTACAAAAACAGTAATAGTCGCGTTCGGGTTTTCCTGTTCGTGGAAAGCTTTTGCCGTTGCGATGGCAGCATCGCTATTCGGCGCGCAAAACTGGTTTCCATGCAGGTCGAACCAAACCGGTATCTGATGCCCCCACCAAAGCTGGCGACTAATACACCAAGGCTCAATATTCTCCAGCCAATGGAAATAGGTCTTTTCGCCCGAGTCCGGGATAATCCGCGTCGCCCCCGACCGCACGGCGTCCAGTGCCGGGCCTACAATCTTGGCGGTGTCGACGAACCACTGATCGGTGAACATCGGCTCGATCACCACTTTCGATCTGTCGCCAAACGGCTGCATGATCTTTTTGGCGT
Organism: Cypionkella sp.; assembly: GCA_031422555.1. Classification (GTDB taxonomy): domain Bacteria; phylum Pseudomonadota; class Alphaproteobacteria; order Rhodobacterales; family Rhodobacteraceae; genus JANNAT01. The sequence goes on from JANPLZ010000166.1 coordinate 879, forward strand.
CAACCACCGGCTGGCGCGTCAGGTGTTCGGAACCGGTTTCAGCGTCGATTTCGGTGTGCAAGACCGACACGCACAGCCCCAGCGCGTTGATGTCGGCCACCACCGCCGTCCGCGCCGCAAACCGGTCCAGCCCGCGGTATTTCTCGGGCACAAGGTTCAGCGCGTCCACTTCCGCCTCACTCGCCTGCGCCCCCGCTGCAATCTCGCCCGCCCGCCGCGCCGCATCCGCATAGGGCGCGCCATCGGCCCGCATCTGCGCGCGGGTGTCCATTAAACGGTAGCACGGCAGGCCGTTGCGCTTGGCCACTGCATAATCGTTGAAATCATGCGCCCCGGTGATTTTCACCGCCCCCGATCCAAACAACGGATCAGGATATTCATCCGATATGATCGGGATCAACCGATCACACAGCGGCAGTTGCACCATTTTGCCGATGATCGACGCATAGCGCATATCCGACGGATGCACGGCCACAGCGCCATCGCCCAGCATGGTTTCGGGCCGCGTGGTGGCGATGGCGATATAGTTGCGCATCTCACGCAGGATCACCCGGCCTTCGGCGTCTTTTTCAATGTATTCATAGGTTTCCCCACCCGCCAGAATATACTTGAAATGCCACATATGGCCGTCAACTTCGATATTCTCAACTTCCAGATCGGAAATCGCGGTTTCAAAATGCGGGTCCCAGTTGACCAACCGCTTGCCGCGATAGATCAGGCCCTTGTTATACATATCGACAAAAACCTTGATCACGGCGTCATGGAAATTCCCGTCCTCACCGCTGGGCGCACCGGGCGCGCCTGACATGGTAAACGCCTCGCGGTCCCAATCGCAGGTCGCCCCCAGCCGCACCAGTTGATCCACAATAGTGCCGCGCGATTTGACCTTTTGCTGCCAAACGCGCGCAACAAAGGCGTCACGCCCCATCTCGCGGCGGGGCTTTTCCTGCTGCAAGGCCATGTCGCGTTCGGTGACCATCTGGGTTGCGATGCCCGCATGATCGGTGCCAAACTGCCACAGCGTGTCGAACCCGCGCATCCGGTGCCAGCGCACCAGAATATCTTGCAGCGTGTTGTTGAACGCATGGCCGATGTGCAGGCTGCCCGTCACGTTCGGTGGCGGGATCATCACGCTGAAGGCCCTGGCCCCCGGCGCGGCGTTCGCCCCGGCTGCGCCGACCTTTTGATCAATCCACAACGCCGAAATCCGCGCCTCGGCTTCGGCGGCGTTAAAGGTCTTTTCCATTGGCATCAGCGTCATCCCGTGCAAGCGTTGGCCGTCTTTACCCAATTGGGCGGCCAAGGCCAAGCGCCTGCGCTTTGATAGCTGCTTAAATATCCATCTTTGGGCAAGGATCGCCCGGGCCCTGCAAAACAGGGACGCGCCACGGATCGCGCCCCAAGGCGGGCAGCGCCAGCAAGATCAGCAAATCTTCGGCCTTCTCGGGCGGAACCTCGGCCAGCCCATGCCGGAACTGCGCCGCATCGCGCAACGGGCTGGCGCGATAGGTGCCGAAAACCCGGTCCCACAAATTCAGCACCGTGCCATAATTGCTGTTGGTTTCAGGGGCATAGTCTGAATGATGCACGCTGTGCTGTTGCGGGGTGACAAACACCAATGCCAACGCCCGTTCAAGCCAGCCGGGCAATGTCAGGCTGGTATGGGTTGCGGCGGCAAAGCACCGCTCTGTCAGCGTCACGATGGCGACGGCTTCGGGCGAGGGGTGCAGCAGCACGATCGGCAGTTGGTAAACCACAAAGCCAACCACGACTTCGCCGGGATGATGGCGCAGGCTGGTCGTCGGATCAACGATCGGATCGCAGTGGTGAATGCGGTGCAGCCGCCACAACGGTGACACTTCATGGCTTATCCGGTGCAGCCAATAGGTAACAAACGAAAGCACCGCCAAAAACAACGGCACCTCTACCGCCAAAGGCAGGGCGGCAAAACTGCCAAAAACCGGAAAGGCCGTGGTTTGCACCCCGGCTATGTAAACCAACCCCATCGACAAGGCCGCTGTCGTGGCAATCTGCAGACCAAACAGACCCAGATTGGCGGGCCAGCGCATGCCGCGGTCTGCCAGGGTGCTGCGGTGTTCGCACACAGCTTCAACCACCGTGATGCCCACCAACACAGGCAGCCATAGCCAGACCCAATACCCGATCATCGCGGCGTCATCACAAGGCTGCCTCGGTTGTCCAGAACTTTTCCCATTGCGGCAAGCCTACATCCGGACAGCTTTTTGGCACAAGGACCGTCAGCGATGTCATGGCAAAGCGATACGCATGGGTGCCGAACACCTGACTGATCTGTATTTGCAGACTTCGCAGCTGAAACCGGGCGAACCCATAGCTGGGGGCAGTTTCATCCAGATAGGCGGTGTAGACGCCGTAGTCTTCGGCAGAATTTTCGATGACGACGCGCAACAAAGCCTCGACGCTGTGGCCAAGGTGTCCGGGCAGAACCATCCACGATGCGGCGCAACCGGGCATTTGAAACTGAAGGACGGGCTGCAAAATACGCAATTTCTTGCCACTTGTGGGCACGATTACACCGCCTGACGCAGCGATAACGGTCTGCAAGCGGGCCTTGATCTCATCGTCAACGCCCGGTGCGGCGCGCGCAACCGACAAGATATTGGTCGCGATGATCACCGCCAACCCAAGACCGAAAATCGCCAGAAACCACAGTCGCAGCAGGGTCTTGCCGGTCATCTTGCAATCCGTCCCGCCCAATAGGCCGAAAGGTATCCGCCCAGCAGGATTGCCGATGTCTGCAACGTCCATGCAAGCATGATGCCAGGGGCCGCGCCGTCGGTGCCATGCCAGAAATCGTAAAACGGCTGGCTCCACCCGGTCAGCACAAGCCGGGTTATATTGATCAAAGTTGCCAAAACCGCTGTTGCAAGGATGGCGATACCGTCCAGCGCGGTCAGGAACGTGCGCACGCGCATCGCCCAGCCGATATGGACGGTGATGGCAACCGATATGCCCGCAAAAGACGAACAAGCCCCAACCAAGGTTATCCCAAACCCATCCGGCGTGGCAAACCGGGCATTGGTCCATGATATGTCAGGTCGCAGGCCGGCAAAAACCGTTCCCAGCATGTATTTATCCAGTGTCAGGATCGGTTCCAGAAACACCCGGAAAAAAACCGGCGCAATTGTCAGATGGCTGGCGATGGCAAAGAGACAAATCGCGGCAGCTTTCAGGTTTTGATCGCCTGCGTGGTTGCGATAAATCAGCAACCCCAACAGCCCGAACCCCGCGCCCAGACCAACGCCTGAGGGGACAAAGGACAGACCGACGATCAGGGTGGACAGCGCCAAAGCCCATGTGATTGTTGCGGCAGAGGCGGCGGTATCCGGGACCGATTGCAAAATGCGCGAGGCTGCGACGCCAGCGACGCCAAAGGTGATCACATCAATATTGGCAGATCGCATCGCAATCAGATCAAAACTGCCCAAACCCAGATTGCGGGCAAGAAAAAGCGCGGCCAGCCCGGTCAGGACAAGGATATAAACCTCTCTTTGTCGCAAAGGATTTTGATCAGCGGCTATCGTTTGGCGCATTATGACACGTTACCAAAATTTCCATGCCTGCCGCGCACCGCGATTTTGGTCGCGGCAGTGGGTCGGGCGCTGCAATCAGCGGCGCGTGCGATAAAACTTTATGGCGCGATATCCGCCGTAGACAACGGCGGCAGCGGCAATCCCCACCGGGCCAAACACGCCGGCTACAGGCAAAGGCACACCGGCGCCTGCCAAAGCGGGCGTGGCCAAAACCATCGCCGCAGCAGCGCTAAGCATCGAAAACGTGATTTTCATCTGATTGCTCCTGAAAACGGAACCGGGTGGAAGACCCCCGATATGCCAGATGAATAGTCTTCCCCGCACCATGTCAATTCCAATGTATCCCCGGTTGGTCTGATCGGGCACGCCATTGCGGTTTCACACCGCGCGGTCCAATCTTGTGCTGAGATGGATCAGGCTTTCAGAACTTTTCACCCCGGTCAGTGCGCCGATCTGGTCCAGCACCTGATCCAGCACCTGCGTGTTGCTGGCCGCGATTTGCAGCAGCAGATCGAACCGCCCCGATGTGGTAAACACCCGCTCCACCTCGGGAATGGATTTCAGCCGGGTCAGGATGGCGGCTTGGGCGCGCGGCTCTATTGTCAGCAAAACAGACGCCCGCAGCCGCCCTTGCCGCGCTGCCTCGCCCAGCTTTAGCGTATAGCCTGCGATGATGCCGCCGGTCTCCAGCCGTTCCAGCCGCGCCTGAATGGTAGACCGTGCCACCTTCAGCCTGCGCGCCAAAGTGGCCACCGACATCCGGGCATCGGCCCCCAGCAGCGTTAGAACGTTTCGATCGAGGTCATCCATGCAATGTGCCTTGTCTTTTCGTCATTATAACGAAGAATTCAGTCGATTATATAGTTTTGTTCGGTGAAGATGTCACGCATATGCAGCATTCTGAAGTTCAGGGTAAGGGCGGCTCATACGCACCTGGCCTGGTTGAAAAAACCTCGCAGGTGTGTGCCCCGAATTTTGGTTCCCGGCATGGCAACTGCATCTTTTTGGCCGAAAGGATCACGCCCATGGGACTGTCCAAAACAATCTGGAGCAATCCAACTGAATATCTGCGCAATCAGCAGCCGGAAAATCCGGTGCTGTTTTTCGCACCTGCCGCGGTGCAGGCAGTGGCCCGCCGTTTTCTGGACGGCTTTCCGGGATTTGTCACCTATGCGGTGAAATCCAATCCCGGCGAAGAGGTGATCGAAAATCTGATTGCAGCAGGCGTCAAAGGCTTTGACGTGGCCTCGATATTCGAGATTGAACTGATCCGCCGATTGGCCCCGGATGCCGCCACCCATTACAACAACCCGGTGCGCGCACGCCATGAAATTGTCCGTGCCGTGGCCTTGGGTGTAAAATCCTACAGCGTTGATTCCAAATCGGAATTGGCCAAGCTGATCGACATGGTGCCCAGTGCAGGCACCGAGATTTCGGTGCGCTTCAAACTGCCGGTATCAGGGGCTGCGTATAACTTCGGGGCCAAATTTGGCGCAACGGCGGATGTGGCGGTTGATCTGTTGAAAATGGTGGCCGAGGCAGGGTTTATTCCGTCGATCACCTTTCACGCCGGCACCCAATGCACCGATCCGAACGCCTGGGGGTCGTATATCCTTGAGGCCGCAAATATCGCGCGCAAAGCCGGTGTCAAAATTGCCCGGCTGAACGTTGGCGGCGGTTTTCCATCGCACCGCGCCAACGGCGTGCTTCCACAACTGGAGGCGATTTTCGCCCTGATCGACCGTGTTGCCACCGAAGCCTTTGGCGCGGATCGCCCGGCCTTGGTGTGCGAGCCGGGCCGTGCGTTGTGTGGCGATGGGTTTTCGTTGGCCGCGCGGGTAAAAGCGGTGCGCGATGATACCCATGTATTCCTGAACGACGGTATCTATGGATCGCTGCTGGAACTTGGCCAGATCGGCATCATCGACCGCATCGAAGTGATGTCGCCGGACGGCACCCACCGCAAAGGCGCTGTTTTGCCGCGCATCTGCTTTGGCCCGACTTGCGATTCGGTTGATCGGCTGCCCGGCGATATTCCGTTCCCCGCCGATATCGCCGAAGGCGATTACGTCATCGTGCATGGCATGGGAGCCTATTCCACCGTCACCAACAGCCGGTTCAACGGCTTTGGCGAGTTGGGCATGGTGACTGTGCTGTCGCTGGCGCTGTAAACAGCCCCTGATCCGCCTGTTCTGCCGCTTGCGCCCCCGCTGGACAAATTCTGCCGGGGGCGTAGGTGTTTGTGGGACGGGTTTGGAATTCAAAGGGCGTGGGCATGGTAAAATTTGGCACGGCACAGGGCACCGGGCGTCTGGAAGATGTCAGGTTTTTGAAGGGTGCCGCGGGCTATGTCAGTGATATCGCCCCCAAAGATGCGCTGATCGCCTGTTTTTTGCGGGCATCGGTGGCGCATGGCACCATTGTGTCGCTTGATCTGGGCGCTGCGCGCCATATGCCCGGCGTGCATCTGGTGCTGGATGCGCCCGGCTTGCAGGCGTTAGGTGTGATCCTGACCATGCAGGGCGAGCAGATTGTGACCCGCGATGGCGGGCGTGGTGCCGGGCCCGACCGCCCGGTGCTGGCGCAAGGCGTGGTGCGCTATGTCGGCGAGGCCGTGGCCATGATTGTCGCCGACACCTTGACCCAAGCCCGTGATGCAGCCGAAGCGATTGGCCTTGAGATCGACGAATTGCCCGTGGCGCTGGCGCTTGCCCCGGGTGGGCCGGAAATTCACGCCGTTGCCCCCGGCAATCTGGCGTTTGACTACAGCATTGGCGACGATGCAGGCGTGACCGCAGCCCTTGTCGCATCGCGCCACCGCGTTGCGCTGCCGGTTGTCCATAACCGCATCATCGTCGCCTCGATCGAAGGGCGCGCGGCCTTTGCCGAATGGGCCGACAATCGCCTGCATCTGTGCGTCAACGGTCAGGGGGTCTGGACGCAAAAGAAGGAATTGGCCCGAATGTTGCGCCTGACCGGCGACCGCGTGCGGGTGACCAACCCCGATGTCGGCGGCGGCTTTGGCATGAAGGGGATGACGTATCCCGAATACATCTGCATCGCGGCCGCCGCCCGCGCGCTGGGCCGGGCGGTGTTGTGGGTGTCTGACCGATCCGAGGCGATGCTGACGGATAACGCGGGCCGTGATCTGGTGGCCCATGCTGAGATGGGGTTTGATGAAAACCTGCGCATTACCGCCTACCGCGTTAACCTTGTGTCCAATCTTGGGGCGTATAATTCTCAGTTCGGACAGGCGATTCAGACAGAGTTGTTTAGCAAAGTGCTGACAGGGATTTACGATATTCCGGCGGCCCATCTGGCGGCGGTGGGGGTCTATACCAACACAACGCCCGTGGATGCTTACCGCGGCGCTGGCCGCCCCGAAGCCAATCTGACGATTGAACGGGTAATGGATCAGGCGGCCCGCACCTTGGGCGTAGACGGCATTGATCTGCGCGCCCGCAATGCCATCAGCCGCTTTCCGCATCCGTTGATCAGTGGCGAAGAGGTGGATTGCGGCGATTTCGCCGGTCTGTTGGCGGCGGCACGCAGCCATGCCGATCTGGCCGGGTTTGCCGCGCGCCGCGCCGCCAGTGCCGCGCGCGGGATGCTGCGCGGTGTTGGCGTTGCCAGTTATCTTGAGGCGATTTTGGGCAGCCCGGTTGAAACCGCGCGGATCGTCTTACGCGAAGATGGCGGCGCCACGCTGTATGTCGGCACCCAGTCCAACGGGCAGGGCCACGAGACGGTTTATGCCCGGATGCTGTCGCAAGCCACGGGAATAGCCCCCGAAAAGATCCGCATCGTGCAAGGCGATTCCGATCTGATCTGGCATGGGGGGGGCACCGGCGGGTCGCGGTCTGTGACCGTGCAAGGCACGGCGACGCGCGCCACGGTGGCCGAAATTGTCGCGCGGTTCATCCCGTTTCTGGAAAGCCATCTGGGCGTGGCGGGCGTTGGGTTCGCCGATCTGACCTTTGGTGCGCCTGCCAGCAACATGCGGCTGACCTTGACCGAGGCGGCCGCACTTGCGCGCCAGCATCAGCGCGATGATTTGCTGGATGTGGCCCAGACCATCACCCTGCGCGCCGGGGCCTATCCAAATGGCTGTCATGTGGCCGAAGTGGAAATTGATCCCGAAACCGGCGCTTTGCAGGTGCAACGCTATACCGTGGTCGATGATTTTGGGGTGCAGATGGCGCCGGAACTGGTGGCGGGCCAAGTGCAGGGCGGCATCGCCCAAGGATACGGCCAAGCGGTGACAGAAAATGCGATCTATGATAGCCATGGTCAATTGTTGACCGGCAGTTTTATGGATTATGCCATGCCCCGCGCCGCTGATTTACCGTTTTTCGCCATTTTTGATCAGGCGGTGCCAACCCAGACCAATCCTTTGGGGATGAAAGGCTGCGGTGAGGCCGGGACGGTGGGCGCGCTGGGGGCGATATCGAACGCGGTGCGCGACGCCCTTGCCCCGGCCGGGGTGACACGGGTTGACATGCCGTTTACCCCAAACCGCATTTGGCATTGGTTGCAGGAGGTCCGCACTGTCGCTGTTTAGCCGCCTTACGCAGTGGTGGAAGGGCGATCCGGGGGTCGCCGTTGAACCTGCAGCGCCGCCAGCGCCGGGGCGCAAACGCGGGGTTGTTGATCATGTGATCATCCTTGACGGCACGCTTTCTACGCTGGAACCGGGTCAGGAAGGCAACGCGGGCCTGTTGTATCGGCTGTTGGCAAGCAACGGGCGGTCGGCGCAACGCACCTTGTATTATGAGCCGGGGTTGCAATGGCAAGGCTGGCGGCAAGGGCTTGATCTGGCCACGGGCAAGGGGCTGAACCGTCAGATCCGGCGCTCCTATGGCTGGCTGGCCAGTCATTACCGCGAGGGGGATCGTATCTTTCTGTTCGGCTATTCGCGCGGCGCCTATGCGGTGCGGTCCCTGGCGGGGGTGATCGACCGGGTCGGACTGATCCGGCGCGAACATGCCACCGAACGCGGCGTTCGGCTGGCGTTCCGGCATTACAAACGCAACCCGGATTCGGTGGCGGCGCAGGCCTTTGTGCAGGCGTTTTGCCATGACGATGCCCCCATTCAGATGGTCGGCGTCTGGGATACCGTCAAAGCGCTGGGCATCCGGCTGCCGCTGTTGTGGATGCTGTCGGACAAATATCATTTGTTCCACGACCACCGGCTTGGCAAATCGGTGCGCCACGGCTTTCACGCGCTGGCGATGGATGAAACCCGCGCGGTGTTTGATCCGGTGATGTGGCGCTGCCCGGCGGAATCGGTTGGGCGGGTGCAGCAGATGTGGTTTCGCGGCGCGCATGGCGATATCGGCGGCATGATCGGGCGCTTTGGCGCGTCGCGGCCTTTGGCGAATATTCCGCTGGTCTGGATGATCGAAAGCGCTGAACAAGTTGGGCTGGTGCTGCCTGATGGGTGGCGCGCGCGCTATCCGTGCGATGCGACGGCCCCGATGGTGGGCACATGGCGGGGGTGGGGGATGTGGTTTTTGCTGCGCCGCCGCCGCAAAACCTGCCGCGACCCGTCGGAACATTTGCACTCAACGGCACAGACTGTGCCCACTCGCAACTGGGCCTTGGGGCCGCTGACCCGGCGGTCGTGAAATGCGCCGGTTGGGTTCAAGTTACGCGCGCAACCGCCCAGATCAGCCCCATCAAGATCGGCTGGTGAACCAGATAAATCACCAGACTGTGGCGCCCCGGCCAACACAACAGGTCAACCCAGTTTCCCGCAGGCCTGCCCTCCAGACGCGCCCAAAGCGCTAGCCTATCCCCCGCCTGACCCAGCGCAATGCCTGCCAGAAACGCGCCAAACCACGGAAAAACCGGTTCAAAATCCATGGTTTGCGCGGCAACCGTGCTTAACCCCAGAAACCGCAGCAACGGCGCGTCAAAAGGTGGTCCGGGCAAGGCATAAGACGCCGCAATCACGCCTGCGGCCAGCGCGGCGGTGATGGGGGCAGGCAGTCGCAGGGCGCACAGACCCAGCAGGCTGAACAGGGCGATGGCGTGCAAGATGCCAAAAAAGATGTAAAACTCTGGCATGACCAGCCGCGTCGCCACGGTGACCAAACCGGCCGCGCCCGCAACCATGGCAAAACGCCGCCAGAACGCAGGCCAGCGCACGCCTTGACCATGCGCCAGCCACAGCGACAGCCCGGCCAAAACCAGAAAACTGCCCGCCACGACGCGCGCATGAAAATAGAAAAACCCCGATCCGGCATAGGCGCGCGGGATCAGATTGAACATCAGCAGATCATAGCTGATATGAAACGCCACCATTCCGGCCAAAGCCGCGGTGCGCGCCAGATCTATCAGCGGAATGCGCAGCCGTTGGGTCATTGCACAGCCTTTTGCCGCGGGTCTGGTCCCCGGGCGCAAAACTTTGCGGGCGGGCTTGCGCGCCGCCCGACAAATTCAGCGATTGTGAACCGCAACGAAATCGCGCCGTGGCTCTCCGATATACAACTGACGTGGGCGGCCGATTTTCTGGTTATTTTCGGAAATCATTTCCCGCCACTGCGAAATCCACCCCACCGTGCGCGACAACGCAAAGATCGGCGTGAACATCGAGGTCGGGAACCCCATCGCATCAAGGATGATGCCCGAATAGAAATCGACGTTCGGATACAGCTTTTTGGAAATGAAATACTCATCCGACAGCGCAATGCGTTCCAACTCTTTGGCAACCTGCAAGGTGGGATTGTTGTGCACGCCCAAAAGCTCCAGCACTTCGTCGGCGCTTTCTTTCATCACCGTCGCGCGCGGATCAAAATTCTTGTAGACCCGGTGGCCAAATCCCATGAGCCGGAAGCCCGAGTTTTTGTCCTTGGCCTTGGCGATGTATTCGGGAATGCGGTCCACCGTGCCAATTTCGCGCAGCATCTCAAGGCAGGCCTGATTGGCCCCGCCATGCGCAGGCCCCCACAGACAGGCAATCCCGGCGGCGATGCAGGCAAACGGATTGGCCCCCGATGACCCCGCCAGCCGCACCGTGCTGGTGGATGCGTTTTGCTCATGGTCGGCGTGCAGCATCATGATACGGTCCAGCGCGCGGGCCAGCACCGGATTGACAACATAGTCGGCTGCGGGCACGGCAAAGCACATGTGCAGGAAATTGCTGGCATAATCGAGCGAGTTCTTCGGGTAGATAAACGGTTGCCCGATCGAATACTTGAACGCCATCGCCGCAATCGTCGGCAGTTTGGCGATCATCCGGATGGCAGCCACTTCGCGCTGCCACGGGTCATTGATGTCAAGGCTGTCATGGTAGAAGGCCGACATCGCGCCCACAACGCCCACCATCGTAGCCATCGGGTGGCTGTCGCGGCGGAAACCACGAAAGAAATAGTGCATTTGTTCATGCACCATGGTGTGGTTGGTCACCCGGCCCACAAAATCGGCCAGTTGCGGCGCGGTGGGCAATTCGCCGTAAAGCAGCAAAAAGCACAGTTCCAGAAAATTCGACCCATCGGCCAGTTGTTCAATCGGATAGCCACGGTGCAAAAGTTCGCCCTTGTCACCGTCTATAAAGGTGATCGCACTTTCGCAAGCGGCCGTCGAGGTAAAGCCGGGATCAAAAGTAAACACATCCGCCTGCGCATACAGCTTGCGGATATCCAGCACATCCGGCCCCAAAGTGGGCGTCAGAACCGGCAGCTCATACGCAGTGCCGTTCAGGGTCAGCGTCGCGGTCTTGGTCGGATCAGCCATCATTCATCCCCTATTGTCCCCCGGCAAAGCGCAGCACGCCGGTCTGATCTGGCCCCCGGGGCCGCCCAGGTTACCCTGCTGCGTCCGTCAGCCGTACCATCGTCTCATCACGCCCCAGCACCAGCATCATGTCGTAAACGCTGGGTGTCGCGGTCCGGCCTGCCAGCGCCGCCCGCAGTGGGGACGCCAGTTTGCCAAAGCCTATGTCATGTGCAGTTGCAGCATTCGTCAAGATCAACTCTAGCGCCGCCTTTGTCCAGCTAGCATTTTGCAGCTGCGGCGTCAAGGTTTTCAGTATACCACGGGATACCGGATCAAGGGTTTTCGCCGCCGCCTCATCGCATGCCACGGGCCGCGATGCCAAAGCAAATGCAGCTTTTTCAAGAAGTTCCGGAAAGGTCTTGGCGCGATCCTTGACGCAATACATCGCCCGCGCCATCCGGTCTTGCTGTAAAGGCGTCAGCGCAGGGCGGTTTGCTGCCACCAAAAATGCCGCCAATTCATGCAGCAGTGCAGCATCATTCCCCATCGCCATGTGATGCCCGCAAGTGTTTTCCAGCTTTTTGAAATCCAGCCTGGCCGGGGCACGCCCGATTCCGTCCAGATCAAACATGGCCACTGCCTCAGCGGTGCTGAAAATCTCGGCATCGCCCTGCGCCCAGCCCAGCCGGGTCAGATAGTTGCGCATCCCCGCCGCCGGATACCCCATGGCCTGATATTCATCGACGCCCGTGGCACCATGGCGTTTCGACAGTTTCTTGCCATCCGGCCCGTGTATCAGCGGAATATGCGCCCAAATCGGCACTTGCCAGCCCATCGCGCTGTAAATCATCTGCTGGCGCGCGGCGTTGTTCAGATGATCGTCCCCCCGGATCACATGGCTGACCTCCATGTCGTGATCATCCACCACAACCGCCAGCATGTAGGTAGGCGTAGCATCCGAACGTAAACAAATCATATCATCCAAAGTTTCGTTCTTGATCCGCACGGTGCCCTGAACGGAATCTTCGATCAGCGTCTCGCCACTGCGCGGCGCGCGCATGCGGATCACGTAGGGCAGATCGGGGTGGCGGGCACGGTCTGCATCGCGCCACGGGCTTTGAAACACCGCATAGCTGCCGCGCGCCTCGGCCAAGGCGCGAAAGGCGGCGATGTCTTCGGTGGTGGAAAAACACTTATAGGCGGTGCCGCGATCCAGCATCTGATGCGCGACCTCGGCGTGGCGGTCTTTGCGGTCAAACTGGCTGACCACCGCGCCATCCCAATCCAGACCCAACCAACTCAGCCCTTTCAAAATGGCCGCCGTCGCTTCGGGGGTGGACCGTTCGCGGTCGGTATCTTCGATACGCAACAGAAATTTTCCGCCCCGCCCGCGTGCAAACAACCAGTTGAAGAGCGCCGTGCGCGCGCCGCCGATGTGCAGATAGCCGGTGGGCGAGGGGGCAAAGCGGGTCACAACCGGGCGGGTGGCAAGGGGCAGGGCGGCAGGCATCAGCATTAACCTTTCAGAAACCATCGCGACGGTAGGATAGCGGCAGCATTAGGCAAATGCAGGGGCGGGAACAAGGTGTCGGGCACACAGATGGACACCGCCGATGCAATCGCATCTGACCCGGGCGCAGGTTCGGTTTCGCCTGACGGCGCCTCTGCCGCGTGGGCGCGTTGGGCGATCTGGCCATTGGTCGCGCTGCAAAACGCCCAAGGCCAGTTGTTCGGCTGGGTGCCGGTGTTCATAGCCTGCGGCATCGGGGTCTGGTTTGCCCTGCCGTATGAGCCGGGGTTGATGTTTTATGCGGGCGCACTGCTGGTGCTGGTGCTGGCGGTGCTGGCCCGGCTGTTTGGTCCGGAACTGGCGTTTCCCCTCGCCGTGGCGGGGGGCTGCCTTATGGTCGGCCTGCTGGCAAGTGGGCTGCGCGCGCATATGGTCGCCGCCCCGATGCTGGAGTTTCGCTATTACGGTCCGGTGCAAGGCCGCATCACAGTGATTGACCGCTCGCAAACCGATGCGCTGCGCCTCACACTGGACCGCGTGGTGCTGGAAGATGTCGCCCCGTCGCGAACGCCGGTGAAAGTGCGGGTGTCACTGGGACAACAGCCCTTTGCGCCGGAACCCGGCCAGGTGGTGCTGTTGACCGCCTTTCTTTCGGCCCCCGAAGGCCCGTCCGAGCCCGGCGGCTTTGATTTTCGCCGCATGGCGTTTTTCAACCAGTTGGGCGCAGTCGGCTATACCCGCAGCCCGGTGATGCTGTGGGCTCCGCCGGAAGACGGCGCGCAAGTGATCAACCGGCTGCGCACAAGGCTGTCGGCGGCGATCATGGCGCAAATTCCGGGGGATGCCGGGGCCTTTGCCAGCGGGGTGATGACGGGCGATCGCTCTGGCATCAGTCTGGAGACGGTGCAGGCGCTGCGCGACAGCAACCTTGCGCATTTGCTGGCGATTTCGGGGATGAACATGGCGTTTGTCACCGGGTTTGTCTTTATGCTGCTGCGCTATGGCGTGGCGTTGATCCCGCCTATGGCGCTGCGGGTGAATGCCAAAAAGCTGGCGGCGGTGGTGGCGTTCGGGGTGGCGCTGTTTTATTTGCTGCTGTCGGGGGCCAATGTGGCGACGACGCGGGCGTTCTTGATGGTTTGCGTGATGCTGGGGGCGATTTTGCTGGACCGCCGCGCGCTGACCATGCGGTCGGTGGCCTTGGCGGCGATCGTCTTGTTGCTGGTGGAACCCGAAAGCCTGACAGAGCCGGGGTTTCAGTTATCGTTTGCGGCGACGATTGTGCTGATCGCGGGCTACGGCGCGCTGGACCGCCGGGTGATGCAGGAACGGCTGCCGCGCTGGATCATGCCGCTGTTCACGCTGGTGCTGACTTCGGTGCTGGCGGGGTTGGCCACGGCGCCGTTTGCGGCCGCGCATTTCAACCGCTTTACCGATTATGGCTTGCTCGCCAACCTGTTGACGGTTCCGGTGATGTCCGTGCTGATGGCGGCGGGGGTTGTGGCGGCGTTGCTTGCGCCCTTGGGCCTTGCAGCACCCGCGCTGTGGGTGATGGATATCTCGGCGCAATGGATTTTGTTCATCGCAGATTGGGTGGCGGGGCTGGAAGGTTCGGTCACCCCGATTGTCGAACCCGGCCCGTGGGTTTTGCCGCTGATTGCGCTTGCCGGATTATGGGCGGTGCTGTGGCGCGGGCAGGGGCGTTGGGCCGCGGTTTTGCCGTTGGTTCTGGCGATGGCCCTGTGGGCGGGGGCTGTGCGCCCGGTGCTGTTGATCAGTGACGACGGCGTTCTGGCGGGTCTTTGGGGCAAGGATGGCCGGGCGCTGTCGTCGGCGCGCGGCGCGGGGTTTGCGGCCAAGACATGGATGGAAAATGACGGTGATCTGGCCTTGCCCGAAGTGGCCGCGATCCGGTCAGGCTTTGCCGGGGCCAAAGGTGCGCGAAGTTTTGATCTGGCGGGCAGGCGTGGCATTATCTTGGGCGGCAAAGGTGCGGTGGCTGGGCTGCCCGCCGCCTGTGCTGCGGTGGATTTCGTGATACTGCCCGCGGCAATTGCCCCCGTTATACCGGCACCCGCCGGCTGCGTGATTATTGACCGCAGCGTTTTGGATGAAACCGGGGCTTTGGCGGCCCAAGTGCAGGAGGGTCGCCTGATTTTGCATCCCACAAGGGCGGTCAAGCGGATATGGATGTCGCCAGATGCGGTGCGCCCACCGATTGTGGTGCCACGCGCTGCCTTGAAGCTGCTGCAAACTCCATAAAGCGAACGACCGCGAACGGCGCTGCACTATCCAACAAACACCCTAAAACCTATCTAAAATTTGCGCTTCATCTGTTCAAAAATATCCCACGGGGGGAAGCGGCCCTTGCCGCTGGGGGGTGTGAAACCCCCCTTCTGTGCCTGCCCGATAACCGCTTTGGCCGTTCAGTAACTGCGGATCAGCCCCACCAACCGCCCCTGCACTTTGACCAGATGATCTGGCAACACGCGGGTTTCATAGGCGGGGTTCGCCGCCTCAAGCGAGATCATACTGCCCTTGCGGCGAAAGCGTTTCAACGTTGCCTCGGCATCGTCAACCAACGCCACCACGATATCGCCGTTTTCGGCCGTTGATTGTTCCAAGATCACCACGATATCGCCATCGTTGATCCCGGCCTCAATCATCGAGTCGCCCTTCACCTCAAGCGCATAATGTTGCCCCTTGCCCGACAGCATCGATCCCGGCACCGCGATGTGATGCGACACATGGCTGATCGCCTCAATCGGCACACCGGCGGCGATGCGGCCCATCACCGGCAACTCGGACGCGTAAACACCTTCAATCGGCATCGCGCCGCGCGGCGGATCCACTTTGTCCCCTTGAATGACGCGCGGGTTGAAGCCGGGTTTTTCCATTGCTTCGGGCAGTTTGACGATTTCCAGCGCCCTTGCCCGGTGCGCCAGACGGCGGATAAAGCCGCGCTCTTCCAGCGCGGTGATCAGCCGGTGAATGCCCGATTTTGACCGCAGATCAAGCGCATCTTTCATTTCATCAAACGAGGGCGGCACGCCATCGCGGTCCAGCCGCTGTTTGATGAAATCCAGAAGTTCCAATTGCTTGCGCGTCAGCATCGCGGGCCCCTCACGTTGTGTTGCCGCTCTGTTCTGCCCGTGTTCTTGGTTTGTGTCAAGCGGTTTGCGCCCGCACGCCTACAGCGGGATGTAGTCCACCACAGCACCCGCGCGCCGCACCCCTTCATTAACCGGGCGGATCAGCAAGGCGTTGGCTTCGGTCAAGATCGACAACAGCGCTGAATCCTGCCGCTCGAACGGGGCGATGGTGCCGTCATCGGCCAGCCTTGCGCGCATGTAATGGGTGCGTGGCCCATTGCCGGGTTGATCGCTGGCCAGTCGGGCTTGGCGGATTTGCGGGCCACAATCGGTTTGCCCCAGCATGGCGCGCAGCATCGGCAACAAGAACAAATGCCCGCACACAATCGCCGAAACCGGGTTGCCCGGCAAGCCCAGCATGGGAATGCCCAACACCCGGCCCGCCATCAACGGCTTGCCGGGGCGCATCGCAATTTTCCAAAATGCCCGCTCCATCCCCAGATCGGTGGCCACTTTGCCGACCAGGTCATGGTCGCCCACCGACGCCCCGCCGATGGTGACGATCAGATCGGCCCCTTTGGTCAGGGCAAACACTTGTCGCAGATGGGCCTCCGTGTCGCGCGCAATCGGTAAAATCCGGGCCTCGCCGCCGCCCTGCTCCACCATCGCCGCCAACGCGAAGATGTTTGACGCCACAATCTGATCGGCGCCCGGCACTTCGCCCGGTATGACCAGTTCATCGCCGGTGGCGATCAGGGCCACGACGGGGCGACGCACCACCGGCACAAGGCTGGCGTTCATCGCGGCCAGCAAGGCCAGATCATTGGGGCGCAGCGGGTGGCGGGGGTGAAACACTTGGCCATGGGCGAAATCCTGACCCATCGGGCGGATGTTATCGCCGCTTTTTGCGGCGGCGTTCAGGGTAATCTGCGGGCCCGTCGCGGTGATGTCTTCCTGAATCGCAATGCTGACAGCCCCATCCGGCAGCGGTGCGCCGGTGAAAATACGGGCGGCCTGATTGGGGTGCAACCGGCCTGCAAAGGCATGGCCCGCCCCCGCCTCACCGATCACGTCAAAGCGGTCCCCCGGCCCGGCCATCCGGCCCAACGCATAGCCGTCCATCGCCGACGCGGCAAAGGGCGGCTGCGTCAGTTGTGCATAAACCGGGGCCGCCATCACCCGGCCAAGCGACTGGCGCAGCGGCACGGATTGCGGCCCCAGCGGCGTGGTCAGGGCCAGACAGCGGGCCAATGCATCTTCAACCGATATCATCACTTCGCCTCGTAACGGCCTGATTTACCGCCATCTTTCAGGATCAGATGAACG
>JANPLZ010000167.1:0-5006 GCA_031422555.1 Cypionkella sp.
GAAATCGACTAGGGGCGCTATTTGATCAGATACCTTGCGGCAGGGTTGATAGGTTTGGCAGGTTTTGTCGCTGTGAATACGATATGGCCAATTTTCACGGCGACATAAAAGTTTTCGTTTCCGGCACTTAACGGCAATGAAGAATTGGTTTATCGCTGCGATATCTTGTCAAGCGCGCAAGAGACGCTGGAAAATGCTTCAGCGGCCAATGCTTTTTTTGAACCTTTGTTTTTTGAACTACTGCGCATGCAGGCCGTTGCAATGGCAGCAGATATGGCGGCCGGGCGCAAATCTGCGGACATTATTCCTGACCTTGAGAACACGATAGCCGCCGCTGAAAAAATGCAAACCGATGCCATAGATGACTTACGACGTCGTTTTGGGTGCAGTTTTTTGCCAAATGGCTGAGGGAGCAAGAAAGAAGCGCGGCACCTAAATTTCATGGCATAGGCAGAATAGCAACTGGCTGGCGTAGCTAACGGTTTTGCGGCCTTTTCCCTAGCCAACCCCTCCACCTTCCTGTAATCTTCTGCATAGACCCGGAAAACCGGGCGTATCGGCAGTGCAGACGGCAATACAGGCGGGTTACCCATGACAGAGATGGTCTATGGCTCTATGCCCACACGCGTGGCAGAGCCGGTCTTGCCGCGCTGGTGGCGCACGATTGACAAGTTTTCGATGGTGGCGATTTTGCTGCTGTTCGCGCTGGGATTGTTGCTGGGGTTGGCCGCTTCCGTGCCCTTGGCCACCCGCAACGGGCTGGAGCCATTTTATTATGTGCAACGGCAGGCGGGGTTTGGCGCGCTGGGCCTGATTGCGATGACGGCTGTGTCGATGATGTCGCCCGATATGGTGCGCCGCCTTGGCGTGCTGGGTTTTGCGGTGGCCTTTGCGGCGTTGGCCATGCTGCCGGTGTTTGGCACCGATTTCGGCAAAGGGGCGGTGCGCTGGTTCAGTTTTGGCTTTGCGTCCTTGCAGCCATCGGAATTTCTGAAGCCCGGCTTTATGGTGGTGGTCGCCTGGCTGATCGCGGCCAGTCAGGATATCAACGGCCCGCCGGGGAAATTTCTGTCCTTTGCGCTGACCCTGACCATCGTGATGTTCTTGGCGTTTCAGCCCGATTTCGGGCAAGCGATGCTGGTGCTGTTTGGCTGGGGCGTGATCTATTTTGTCGCCGGGGCGCCGATGGTTCTGATCGTGTCGGTGCTGGGATTGGTGGGGGTGGGCGGCATGACGGCCTACAGCTATTCCGAACATTTTGCCCGCCGCATTGACGGGTTTCTGACGTCCGATGTTGATCCGCGAAGTCAGATCGGCTATGCCACCAACGCCATTCAGGAGGGCGGCTTTTTTGGTGTCGGCATCGGTGAGGGGCAGGTCAAGTGGACGCTGCCCGACGCACATACCGATTTCATCATTGCGGTCGCGGCGGAGGAATACGGGCTGGTGCTGGTGCTGGCGATCATTGCGCTTTATGGCACAGTGGTCGTGCGATCCTTGCTGCGCTTGACCCGGGAACGCGATCCCTTCACCCGGTTGGCGGGCACCGGCCTTGCGTGCATCTTTGGGGTGCAGGCGATGATCAATATGGGGGTGGCCGTGCGGCTGTTGCCCGCCAAGGGCATGACCTTGCCGTTCGTCAGTTATGGCGGCAGTTCGGTGATTGCCGCCGGAATAACCGTTGGCATGTTGCTGGCGCTGACCCGGGCGCGTCCGCAAGGCCAGATCAGTGACATCTTTACCAAGGGCCGCCGCTGATGGCGGCACCGCTGCTGTTGATTGCCGCAGGCGGCACCGGAGGGCATATGTTTCCCGCCCAAGCGCTGGCCGAAGCCATGCTGGCGCGGGGCTGGCGGGTGAAACTGTCAACCGATGCGCGGGGTGCGCGCTATGTCAGTGGGTTTCCGGCTGGGGTAGAGGTGGTGGTTTTGTCTTCTGCCACCTTCGCGCGCGGCGGCGGTGTGGCCAAACTGCTGGTGCCGTTTCGGATTGCGGGCGGGGTCATGTCTGCCTTGGTGTCGATGCTGCGTGACGCGCCTGCGGTGGTGGTGGGCTTTGGCGGATATCCTTCAATCCCGGCCCTTGTGGCCGCATGGGTGTTGCGCAAGCCGCGGATGATCCATGAACAAAACGGCATTTTGGGGCGGGTGAACCACCTCTTTGCGCGCCGGGTGATGGCGGTGGCTTGTGGCACCTGGCCCACCGCGATGCCCGCTGGCGTGACGGGCGTTCATACCGGAAATCCGGTGCGCGCGGCGGTGCTGGAACGCAGCGGTGCCGGATACATTGAACCGGGCGAATATCCGATGGATGTGCTGGTGATCGGTGGCAGCCAAGGCGCGCGGATTTTGTCGGATGTGGTTCCGGCCGCCATTGTGGCGCTGCCCTACGGTCTGAAACGGTGGCTGCGCGTGACCCAACAGGCACGCGCCGAAGACAATGACCGGGTCGTAGCCGCCTATGACCGGGCGGGCATTGCAGCCGAAGTTGCCCCATTCTTTGCCGATATTCCACGCCGCCTGTCCGAAGCACAACTGGTGATCAGCCGGGCCGGGGCGTCATCCGTGGCCGATATCTCGGTCATCGGGCGGCCCGCGATTTTGATCCCTTATGCGGCGGCTACGGGGGATCACCAAACCGCAAATGCGCGTGGTTTGGCGCAGGCCCAAGCCGCCATTGTGATCCCAGAGGCGGCTTTGGATGTGGCAAGCCTTTCTGCCCAGATCGCGGCCGTTCTTGGCAATCCGGCGGCTGCGGCAAAGATGGCGCGCAACGCCCAAGCGCAGGGCCTGCCCGATGCCACAACCCGTCTTGTTGACCTTGTGATTGATGTAAGTGAAGGACGCCTGCCATGAACGCCACCAAACTGCCCATGGAGTTAGGGCCGATTCATTTTGTGGGCATCGGCGGCATCGGCATGTCGGGCATCGCCGAAGTGTTGATGACGCTGGGTTACCGCGTGCAGGGATCAGACGCCAAGGCCAGCAAGATCACCGACCGTCTGGTGGGTCTGGGCGCGGTCTTTCACGAAGGCCAACGCGCCGAGAATATCGGTCAGGCGGCGGTGGTGGTGATTTCATCTGCCATAAAAAAGGGCAACCCCGAACTGGAAGAGGCACGTTTGCGCGGCCTGCCGGTGGTGCGCCGCGCCGAGATGCTGGCCGAATTGATGCGGATGCGCAGCAATATCGCCATTGCCGGCACGCATGGCAAAACCACCACCACAACGATGGTGGCCACGCTGCTTGATAAGGGCGGCTTTGATCCAACTGTGATCAATGGCGGCATCATTCATGCGTATGGATCGAACGCCCGGGCGGGGGCTGGCGAATGGATGGTGGTTGAGGCTGACGAATCCGATGGCAGTTTCAACCGGCTGCCCGCGACCATTGCCATCGTCACCAACATCGACCCCGAACATATGGAACATTGGGGAACCTTCGATGCCCTGCGCAAAGGCTTTCTCGATTTTGTGTCCAACATCCCGTTCTACGGGCTGGCGGTGTGCTGCACCGATCATCCCGAAGTGCAGGCGCTGGTTGGCAAAATCACCGACCGGCGCGTGGTGACCTTTGGCTTTAACGCCCAGGCCGATGTGCGGGCGGTGAACCTGACCTATAACGCCGGTGTGGCACATTTCGATGTGGCTTTGCAGGGCGAGGGCCGCGATGTGATGATTGAGGGCTGCACTTTGCCGATGCCCGGCGATCATAACGTCTCGAACGCCTTGTCGGCCATCGCGGTGGCGCGGCATCTGGGGATGAAGCGCGCCGAGATCCGCGAGGCGCTGGCTGCATTCGCAGGCGTCAACCGCCGCTTTACCAAGGTGGCCGAAGTGGGCGGCGTCACCATCATCGACGATTACGGCCACCACCCGGTTGAAATCGCTGCCGTGTTGCGCGCCGCCCGTCAGGCCACAAAAGGCCGGGTGATCGCCGTGCATCAGCCGCACCGCTATACCCGGCTGCATAATTTGTTCGAAGATTTCTGCACTTGTTTCAATGAGGCCGACGTGGTGGCGATAGCCGAGGTGTATTCGGCGGGCGAAGACCCGATTGCAGGGGCCAGCCGCGATGATCTGGTCGCCGGGCTGATCGCGCACGGCCACCGCCATGCCCGCGCCATAATGAATGAAGATGATCTGGCCAGATTGGTGCGCGAACAGGCCCGGCCCGGTGACATGGTGGTGTGTCTGGGCGCGGGCACAATCAGCACTTGGGCGAATGGGCTGCCGGCCAAACTGACGGCGGTTGTGGGATAGGGGCCAAATTTTTTGCGTAAAAAATTTCTGCGCCGGATGGGAGAGATTAAATGATAAGCCTACCGTTGATTTTTGGCGCGTTGTGGATCATCGCTGCGGCCATCACCGCGATGTTGCCGATGCAGCGGCAGATGCTGCCGGGTTGGACGCTGTTGATCGCAGCGCCGGCGTTGCTGATCTGGATCGGGGTCAGCCATGGTTGGCTGTGGGTGGCGTTCGGGCTGTTTGCGTTCTTGTCGATGTTCCGCCGCCCCCTGATGTATTTCGCCCGCCGCGCGATGGGCCTGCCGGTGCAAGACCCACGATTTCCGCAAAAATGATCCGGGTGGTGCGGAAATGATCCGAGTTTTGCAGAAATGATCCGAGTTTTGCAGAAATGACTGCGCCGCTGATCGCCGGGTTGCTGTGGCTGATCGCGGCAAACGGCATTGGCATGCTGCCGTCGCGTGATCGCCACTGGCGCAATGCCTATTTTCTGATCGCGGTCGGTGTGCCGATCCTTGTGTGGGTATTGGTGGTGAACGGCGCTGTCTGGGCGCTGGTTTTTCTGGCGGCCGCAGGATCGGTGCTGCGCTGGCCGGTGGTTTATGCGTGGCGCTGGGTAAAGGCGCGGCTGGGGTAAGGGGCCTTGCCAAGCGGTTGGCCATGCGCCCCGGACTTGATCCGGGGCCTCGTTATCGGTCAGCGCAAGGCCCCGGATCACGTCCGGGGCGGGTGCGGTCTTGTGGCCCCCTCTTGCCCCCCA
>JANPLZ010000168.1:0-5331 GCA_031422555.1 Cypionkella sp.
CGATCTGGTCTGCATGGCCGTCGGCATCCGTCCCGAAGTGCGCCTTGCCAATGACGCGCATCTGGATGTCGGGCGCGGCATCACGGTGAATGACGCGATGCAAACCAGCGATCCCGCGATCTGGGCGGTTGGCGAATGTATTGAACACAACAAGCAGTTGTTCGGCCTTGTCGCGCCGCTTTATGATCAGGCCAAAGTGCTGGCGCAGGCGCTTTTGGGGCAAGAGGCGGCGTTTCGTCCGGTGCAAACCGCGACAAAGCTGAAAGTCACCGGCTGCGATCTGTTCAGTGCCGGCGATTTTGCCGATGCACCGGGGCGCGAAGACATCGTGTTCCGTGACCCTGCCCGCGGCGTTTACAAACGGCTGGTGATCGAGGGCGATCAGTTGATCGGCGCGGTGCTTTATGGCGACACCGCCGATGGCAACTGGTTTTTCGGCCTGATCAAGGATGGCACCAACATAACCCCCATGCGCGAGACGCTGATCTTTGGTCCCGCCTATCAGGGGGGTGCCCAAACGGACCCCATGGCGGCCGTTGCAGCCTTGCCGCGTGATGCGGAAATCTGTGGCTGTAACGGCGTGTGCAAAGGCCGTATTGTTGATGCGATCATGGGGGGGGCCAACTCGCTTGATCTGGTGCGCGCGACCACCAAGGCCAGTTCCAGTTGTGGCACCTGCACCGGGTTGGTGGAGCAGGTGTTGGCGGTCACTTTGGGCGATGGTTTCGTGCTGCCGACCAGCCAGCCGATGTGCAAATGCACCGATCACACCCATGAAGACGTGCGCCGCCTGATCAAATCAACCGGGCTGAAATCCATCCCAGCGGTGATGCAGGAACTGGGTTGGAAATCGGTTGGCGGTTGTGCATCCTGCCGCCCCGCGCTGAATTACTACCTGATCGCCGACTGGCCGACCGAGTATACCGATGACCGCCAGTCGCGGTTTGTGAACGAACGCAACCACGCCAACATTCAAAAAGACGGCACTTATTCGGTGGTGCCGCGGATGTGGGGCGGGGTCACCACGCCTGCGGAATTGCGCGCGATTGCCGATGCGGCAGACAAATACAACGTGCCGATGGTCAAGGTGACCGGCGGGCAGCGCATTGACCTGTTGGGCGTGCGCAAGTCTGATCTGCCGTTGATGTGGGCCGATCTGAACGCGGCGGGCATGGTTTCGGGCCACGCCTATTCCAAGGGTTTGCGCACCGTCAAAACCTGCGTCGGCACCGATTTTTGCCGCTTTGGCACCCAGGATTCCACCGGGCTGGGCATCAAGCTGGAGAAATTGCTGTGGGGGTCGTGGACGCCTGCCAAGGTAAAGCTGGGCGTCTCGGGCTGTCCGCGCAACTGCGCCGAGGCGACGTGCAAAGACATCGGCGTGATCTGCGTTGACAGTGGCTATGAGATTTCGGTCGCGGGCGCGGCCGGTATGGATTTGCGCGAAACCGAATTTCTGTTCAAAGCCACAACCGAGGCTGACACCATGGAAATCATCGCGGCGTTTGTGCAGCTTTACCGCGAAAACAGCCGCTACCTGCACCGGATTTACAAATGGGTGGGACGGGTCGGCCTTGACTGGTGCCGCGCCCAAATCGCCGATCCCGCCAACCGCCGCGCGCTTTATGACCGCTTTATGCTGTCGCAATCCATCTATCAGGTTGATCCTTGGGCAGACCTGTCGGCCCCGGACCAACGGGCGCAATGGACAACTCTTGCGGATCTTTCGCTGGAGGCCGCAGAATGAATTGGATCGACATCGGGGCGTTGGCCGACATCCCTCCCCAGGGCGCGCGGGTGGTGAAAACCGCCGCAGGCTGTGTGGCGGTGTTTCGCACCGCGGCAGATCAGGTCTTTGCCATTGATGACCGCTGCCCGCACAAGGGCGGCCCGTTGTCCGAAGGCATTGTGCATGGCACGTCGGTGACCTGCCCTTTGCATGCGTGGGTATTTTCGCTGGAAACTGGCCACGCGCAAGGCGCGGATGCGGGGTTTGTTGCCACTTACCCTGCGCGGATAGAGGCGGGGCGGATTTTGCTGGATGCAGCCCGGCTGGCCCGGCGATCCGCGGCATGACAACGGCTTTTGTGCCGGGTTCTGTGCGCACCACCTGTCCCTATTGCGGGGTTGGTTGTGGCATTCTGGGATCAGCAGACGGCCGTGGCGGGCTGGTGGTTCGCGGTGATCCTGATCATCCGGCCAATCGGGGGCGGCTGTGTTCCAAGGGCAGCGCTTTGGGCGAAACCGTGGGTTTGCAGGGCCGCTTGCTGGCGCCGCGTGCCTTTGGGCAAGACGTGGACTGGGACACCGCCCTTGATCTGGTGGCCACCCGATTTTCGCAGGTGATCGCCGAACACGGCCCCGATGCGGTGGCGTTCTATGTCTCGGGTCAGTTGTTGACCGAAGATTACTACGTCGCCAACAAGCTGATGAAAGGCTTCATCGGGTCTGCCAATATTGACACAAATTCAAGACTTTGCATGGCGTCATCGGTGGCGGGGCACCGCCGCGCCTTTGGCAGCGATACCGTGCCCGGCCTTTATGAAGACTTCGATCTGGCCGATCTTGTGGTGCTTGCGGGATCAAACCTCGCGTGGTGCCACCCGGTGCTGTATCAGCGCTTGGCCGCAGCCAAAGCCGCCCGCCCCGCCATGCGCATTGTGGTGATTGATCCGCGCCGCACCGCCACCTGTGATATCGCCGATCTGCATCTGGCCATCGCACCGGGCGCGGATGCAGCCCTTTTTAACGCCCTTTTGGTGGCGATTGACGCCGCCGGGCAAAGCGATGCGGCCTATTTGGCCCATGTTACCGGTTATGACGCAGCACTTGCAGCCGCCCGCGAAACCGACCCCGCCAGCACCGGTTTGCCCGCCGCCGATCTGGCCGAATTTCTGCGGCTTTGGACCAAGACGACTCGGGTTGTTACCGTCTATAGCCAAGGCATCAATCAATCCGCGTCGGGCACCGACAAAGTCAACGCCATCCTGAATTGCCATCTGGCCACGGGCCGCATTGGCCGCCCCGGCATGGGGCCGTTTTCGGTGACAGGCCAACCCAATGCGATGGGTGGGCGCGAGGTGGGCGGGCTGGCCAATATGCTGGCCTGCCATCTTGATCTGGAAAACGCCGCTCATAGCGATGCGGTGCAATCGTTCTGGCACAGCCCTGCGATGGCGCAAAAACCGGGACAAAAGGCAGTGGATATGTTCCGCGCCGTGGCCGATGGCACCATCAAGGCGATCTGGATCATCCACACCAACCCGGTGGTGTCGATGCCCGATGCCGATGCGGTGGCGGCTGCCCTGCGCGCCTGCCCGTTTGTTGTGGTCAGCGACATCACGGCCCAAACCGACACCGCGCGGTTGGCGCATGTGCTGCTGCCCGCCACCGGTTGGAGCGAAAAGGACGGCACGGTTACCAATTCAGACCGCACCATCAGCCGCCAGCGCGCCATCTTGCCACCACCGGGCCAAGCCCGCGCCGATTGGCGCATTCTGGCCGGGGTTGCCGCCCGCATGGGGTGGGCCCACGGGTTCAACTGGTGCAGCGAGGCGCAGATTTTCGCGGAATACGCCACCCTTTCCGGCGTAGCAGGGGCGTTGGGCAGCGATTTTGACATCTCGGATCATGCCGGCATTTCAGAGGCGGAATATGCCACCCTTGCGCCGTTCACATGGCCACAAAACCCGCGTCAGCGCGGCGGGCGGTTCTTTGGTGCCGGGCAGTTTCACACCCCGGATCGCCATGCGCAGATGTGGCCGATCACCCCAAGGCCGCCGCAAGCCTTGACCGCAGCGCTGCCGCTGCGGCTGAACACCGGGCGAATCCGCGACCAATGGCACACCATGACCCGCAGCGCCATGTCGCCGCGCCTGTCGCAGCATCTGGCCGAACCCTTTGTCGAAATGCACCCCGCCGATGCCGCCCGGCTGGGCCTTAGTCCTGCGGATGTGGTGGAAATCACCAACCCCTTGGGCCGGGCGCTGTTGCGGGTGTTGATTACCGATGCCGCAGCCCCGGGCCAGGTGTTTGCGCCAATGCACTGGACCAATGAAAACGCCGCCGACGCCCGGATTGACACGCTGGTGCCGGGCCTTGTCGATCCGGTTTCGGGCCAGCCGGACAGCAAATCTGCCGCCGTCGCCGCCCGCCGCTTTGACGCCGCCTGGTATGGCTTTGCCGTCAGCGCGCGCGCGCTTCACCCGCAAGCCGACTATTGGGCCCGCGCGCCGATCGCAAATGGCTGGCGGATCGAACTGGCCGGGCTGCACGCCCCGCAAGACTGGGTGGGTTATGCGCGGCATCTGTTCGGGCTGCCGCACAGCCTTGCGGCTTCGGTGATTGACGCCAAACGCGGCGCGGCGCGGGTGGCGTTCCATGCGGAAGGCAAGCTGATCGCTGCGCTGTTCGCCGCCCCCCAGCCGATTGCGCTGGCGCGCGATCATCTGGCCGGCCGCATCGGCTGCGTTGATTCGATGGCTTTGGCGGGTCAACCCGGCCGCGATGCGCCTGACCCCGGAGCCACGGTTTGTGCCTGCCTGAACATCGGCATCAACACCATCCGCCAAGCGATACAATCGGGTGGCGCGATCAGCGTGGCCGCCTTGGGCACAGCTTTGGGCGCGGGCACCTCTTGCGGGTCTTGCCGCCCGGAACTGGCCGGGTTGATCCAGCGCTTTGCCCAGCCGCAAGCCGCCGAATAGCGGTTGGGTCACGGCGGTGGGCAACGGCGGTTACGCGGCGCGATTGGCACAAAAACCCCGGATACCGCCTTGACGCCGCGGGCGAACAAACTTACTCAACGCAATACAGAGGCGGGTGGGCAGGCAGGCTATGCGCTGGATTGCAAAGCCGGGTAAATACCTTGCAAATGCAACAGCTTGCACCCAAAAAAATATATCAGACATAGCGGGCACAAAGTGCGAACCTGATACGGGTGTTTTCTATGGCTAAGGTTGTCCAGTTGCGCGGGCAATCGCCTGCGGGGTGGTCAAAAGAGCGGTGGATATGGTTGCGGGCGGTGACGGCAGACAGCCGGTTACTGCCCATGCCCCGCCTGTTGGCCACGGTCTTGGCGCAAGGTTTTGCCAATCATGAAACGGCGGAATGTCGCCCCGGTTTGGCCGCGCTTATGGCCGCTATCGGTGCCAGCCGTTCCACAACTTTTCGCGCCCTTGCCGATCTGGAACGGCTTGGGTGGATTGCGCGGATTGGTGGTGAAGCGCCGGGGCGCGCGGCGTCTTATTGTTTCGGGTTCCCCGACATTGAACGGGTGTCACCTATGACACCGGAACGGGTGTCACCTATGACACCGGAACGGGTGTCACC
>JANPLZ010000169.1:0-6772 GCA_031422555.1 Cypionkella sp.
TTTGCAGGCAATGGGATCACGCACCACGCCAAAGCCGTTTTTGGTGCCGACGACGAAGGTGAAAAATCCGTCAAGATCGGTTAGCGTGGCTTCCATCGCCTCGCCCAAGGCCGAGCCGGTATCAAGTTTGTGGCTGATGAAGGCGGCGGCGACTTCGGTATCGTTTTCCGTCTCAAACGTCATGCCGGCGCGTTTCAGATTGCGGCGCACCGAGTTGTGGTTGGAAAGTGAGCCGTTGTGCACAAGGCACTGGTCGGACCCGGTGGAAAACGGATGCGCGCCCATGGTGGTAACGGCGGATTCGGTGGCCATGCGGGTGTGACCGATGCCGTGGGTGCCGGTCATTTTGGCGATGTCGAACCGGGCGGCGACGTCGCGGGGCAGGCCAACCTCTTTGTAAATCTCGATCTCTTCACCCGAACTCATCACTTTTACGGTCGGGCGCAAGTCACGCATGGCGGCGCGGGCGGCGTCGATTTGGGCTGTGGGCACATCCAGCACCATATGGGTGTCTTTCATGGTGGCGGTTACTTTTACACCCAGAACCGTGCCCAGATCGGCAGCAAGGGTTTTGAAATCAACGTCAGGCGTGGCCGATTGCACGGTCAGCTTGGCGTGGCCTTTGTGCGGGCGGCCGTAAATGGCGATGCCCGCAGAATCCGGCCCGCGATCTGACATGGTGATCAGCATGTCGGTCAGCATGGCCCCAAGCTGCGGTTCAAGTGACGGGTCTTTCAAAAACAATCCAACGATACCGCACATGGCCGGTGCCCTTTCAATATGCTTCGTTTGACGCTAGCACCGATGTTTGCCAGACTCAACTGTCAAGAAACTTTTATTACTGTTAGGGCAATGCAGCGCGCCAAGCACCGGCAAGGCTGTGGCCACAAAAAGTTTTTATTCTGCCAAAACTTTCATCATCCCGTGCAAAATGTGATTGTTTTCTTGACAGAATGTCGCAGGGCATGTTTCCTTAAAGAAAAAAAACTTAACGCTTAGGGAAACCGCCGGTTCGGGCCGCCCGGGTTTCAACAGCATCCGGCCTCTGGGGAGGGAACTTGTGTCCGATATGACAACCCGCATCGAAACGATGCACAGGCGGGATGTGCAGGTGGCCTGGGCCTTTGTCGCGGGCCTGTGGCTTTCGATCATTTTTGTCGCCATGGCGACATGGGATCTGGCCCCAAGCGGTGCCGCCCGCGTGGTTTTGCTGATCGGCGGAGCGGCGATCTTGATCCTGAACACCGCCGCGATCATGGCGATGCTTAAGCATTACCGCGAAGACCGCGATTTCATGTATGGGCTGGACATCAAGTTCATGGATGCCGCCCGCGACCAGAAGGGGCGCTGATCATGGCCAAATATACCCCGCCGGTGCAGTCAAAACTGGGGCAGGTCATCGACGTCATCGTGCTTATGGCGCTGTCGATCGGTGCCTTGTTTGTGCCGTTGTGGATGGGGCTTGCCGGGTCAAGCAAAGTGCCGCAGCCGGTCGAAAACCCAACCTGGGAAAGTCTGGGGCAAAATCCGACAATGGTTGAAAAGTGGAACCAGCTGGGCTTTGCCGATGCGGCCTCGGCCGCCGATACCATTACGGCACGGTTTGACTACAGCTTTTCGATGGCCAGCCTTGCGATCATGGTTGTGGTGATCCTTGGCTATTACGTCATGCTGATCCGGTTTTCAGACAGTGAATACCGCGATGTGATCAACGAAAAATTCGGATCAAAATAGGGGCCGTGCCATGGATATGTGGAACTATCTTGAATACGCGGCCTGGGGCCTGTCGGCGGTGTTTGGTCTGATCATTGTTGCCGATTGGATCAAGACTGACAGCAGCTATTCCGAGGAAACGCTGACATCTTCCCGCGAGGGCGAGCTGGAAGCGATGACCGAAAAACATCAACTTTAGGGGGCTATGATGGCAGATACGTCAACGAATGCCACCCAAAAGGTGGGGCTGCTGCGGGTTCTTGGCCCGGCGCATATCTGGGCGCTGGGGGTAGGGATCGTGTTGGTGGGCGAATACATGGGCTGGAACTTTGCCGTCGGCAAAGGCGGCGCCTATGCGGCACTGATCGCGTGCTGGTTTGCGGGAATTCTGTATACCTGCGTGGCGATGATCGATTCCGAGGTAACATCGACCGTAGCGGCGGCGGGGGGGCAATATACCCAAGCCAAGCACATCATGGGGCCGTTGATGGCTTTTAACGTCGGTCTGTATCTGGTGTTCGCCTATACCATGCTTGAGGCGGGCAATGCGATAACGGTGGGCTTTTTGATGGACACCGTGGCCAACATGGGCGGCCACGAAGGTCTTGATCAACGCCCGTTCATCATCCTTTGCATCATGTTTCTGGCATGGCTGAACTATCGCGGCGTGTTGGCGACGTTGACGTTCAACCTTGTGATCACGGCCTTTGCTTTTGTGGCGATCCTGATCTTGTTTGTGGCCACAGTGCCGTGGTCGGATGCCAGTCCGTTGCGCCATGCGGAATTGATGACCGATCTGCCTTATGGCTGGTTGGGGGTGTTGGCCGCGATGCATTTCGGGCTGTGGTTTTATCTGGGGATCGAAGGCACGACGCAGGCGGCCGAAGAAGTGCGATCACCCGCGCGGTCTTTGCCGTTTGGCACCTTGGCCGGGATCATGACGCTGCTGATTGCGGCAACGCTGACGTGGTATGTCTGCGTTGGTCTGATGCCGTGGGAATATCTGGGCGGCGCGGGTGTGCCGCTGTTTGATGCCGCCCGGCTAACCGGATCGACGGGGCTGGTGGTCTTGCTGGGGGTGGGCACGTTGTTTGCCACGCTGGCGTCGGCGAATGGCTGTATCAACGATGCATCGCGCGCGTGGTTTTCGATGGGGCGGGATCATTACCTGCCATCATGGTTTGGCGCCGTGCATCCGAAATACCGCACGCCTTACCGGTCTATCGTGTTTCTGGTGCCCATTGCGCTGATCTTTGCGCTGGGGGCACCGCTGGATCAGGTGATCACCTTCTCGATCTTGTCGGGGTTGCTGGGCTATACCTTCATGCCGCTGAACATGATCATGTTCCGCCGCAAATGGCCGCTGGATACGATTAAGCGCGGCTATGTGCATCCGTTCCACCCTGTTCCGGCGGTGTTGCTGCTGGCCTTGTGCGCGGTGACCTATTTCGCGGTGTTTCTGGGCTATGGCACCCAGTTGGTGGCGATGTTGGGGTTCTATATTGTGGCCTCGCTGTGGTTTCACTTCTGGCGCTATCGCTTTGTGAACCGAGGCGCGCAATTTACCATGCCCTGGCCCCGGCCAAAGGGCTATTGATACCGGATTGGCCCGCTGTTCAGGCGGGCCAATTTTCGTTTGGGGGATCGCATGGTTTGGCTGTTGGGTTTGCTTGCGGTGGCGGCGGCGGGGTTGCTGTGGCAATCGCGTGGCGCATCAACAACACGGGCCCGGCAACGCGCGGGGTATCTGTCCGCCTGCGTTCCGCTGTTTTCCAACCCGATCAAAGCCGTGGCTGAAACCGGATTTGCGCGTGTCTCGGGCAGCTACCGCGGCCAGATATTTGATATCCAAGTGGTGCCCGACAGCCTGAGTGTGCGCAAACTGCCCTGCCTGTGGCTGTTGGTCACTTTGCCAACCCCCGTGGCGCGGCCCGGCACCTTTGATGTGATGCTGCGCGCCACCGGATTGGAAACCTTTTCGCGGTTTTCCACCTTGTCCGATCAAATTGCCGCCCCGCCGGGGTTCCCCGAGGGTTGCAGCATCCGCACCGACTCGCCGGGCGATATGCCCGATCCAGATGTGATTGCGCGGTATCTGCACGGCTTGGACAGTTCCCATCTGAAAGAGCTGATCATCGCCCCAACCGGCCTGCGGGTGGTGTGGCTGGCCGAGCAGGCCGATCGTGGCCAATATCTGTTGTTCCGGGATGCCGAGATGGGGGCTGCGCCGCTGAACCCCGCCACATTGCGGCCCTTGATGGACGGTTTACTTGATCTGCGGGCGCATTTGCAGGCGGTGTCAGCCCCGGAATTGGCCGCCGAATGACAGCCAAACCACCCGCCAATCCCTATCTGGTTCTGGCTGCCGCCATCGCCTTGCCGGGGTCCGGTCAGGTTATCAACCGCCAGCCGGTGCGGGGGTTGATGTTTGTCGGTTTCATCTTGCTGCTGGGGGCCTACACCCTGAAAACCGCTGATCCCGACGTTTCAATCATCGGCAAATTGGCCGGCGGTATCTTTGTCTACGCGATGTCGTTGCTTGAGGCCTATCGCCATGCACGGCTGCGGTATGAGATTTGGCGGCAGGCGGCTGGACCGCTTCCAAAAGGCTGAAGGCCCGTGAATAGGCGGCAAAATAGCCAAACAAACGGGCAAACAGCCGTGCCTGCGGAAATAATATTTCCTTCAAGTCAATTTTTGCTTGGTGGCTTGGCAGCCATAAGACAGTGTAGCGCATGGAACAGCCTGCAGCCCATGCGGGAATTCCAGCAAGATCGTCCGGGACAAGGGCCATCCCGATGATCATAAAATCAAGGCCCGGGGAAACGCTTTCACAGCGGAGGGACGATCAATGTCAATAGATAGCGGCTCGGGCCAATTGGTTCGGTCATTGAATTGGAAGGGTGCGTTTTGGGTTGCCGCAGGCGTGCCGCCACTGGTGCTGTTTTCCATCGGTGGCATTGCGGGGGTGGCGGGACAGGCGGCCTTTGTGGTGTGGATCCTGTCGATGATCATGGGGTTCTCGCAAAGCTTTACCTATGCCGAAATGGCGGGGATGTTTGGCAATAAATCCGGCGGCACCTCGATTTATGGGGCGACGGCGTGGTTGCGCTATTCCAAGCTGATTGCGCCCTTGTCAGTGTGGTGCAACTGGTTTGCATGGTCGCCCGTGCTGTCGCTGGGCTGCGCCATCGCGGCGGGATATATTCTGAACGCGCTGTTCCCGATTCCGTTGGAAACAGCACCGCAGGTGGCGGAATGGGTGGCGGCCAACCTTGCCAGCTATACCGCGGCCACCCAAAGCGTGATCGACCATATCGCGGCCAACGCGGGCACCACGCCTGCCGATGCCATCACTGCCGTGGCCAATGCCGATGGCGTGGCCGCCATGACCCCGGCATTCCGGGTGTGGGAGGCCTATGCGCTGACCATTCCGGGCCTAGGGGTGCTGCACTTCAACTCGACCTTCGTGATCGGTGTGGTGCTGATGTTAATCATGCTGGCGATCCAGCATCGCGGCATTGCCACGACGGCGTCGGCGCAAAAGGTGTTGGCGGTGATCGTGCTGGTGCCGCTGTTGTTGGTCGGGTTGATCCCGATCTTTACGGGTGCCATCAACACCATGAACGTCACCGGGATTTTTCCACCAACAGCCGCCTATTCGGGCGTGAACGGTGAATGGAACGTCGGCGGCTGGACGCTGTTTCTGGGCGGCATGTATATCGCGGCATGGTCAACCTACGGGTTTGAAACCGCTGTTTGCTATACTGCCGAATTGAAGGACCCCAAGCGCGATACGTTCCGCGCGATCTTCTATTCGGGCCTCTTGTGCATGGTGTTCTTCTTTCTAATCCCGTTCTCGTTTCAGGGCGTCTACGGACTTGGCGGCATGTTGACCCCCGGCGTGATCGACGGCACCGGGGTTGCGGCGGCCTTGGGTGCGATGGTGGGCAGCAATCCGGTGTTCATCCAGATTTTCGTGATTCTGATGATCCTCGCGTTGTTTCTGGCGATTATGACGGCGATGGCCGGGTCGTCGCGCACCCTGTATCAAGGGTCACGCGATGGCTGGTTGCCGAAATACCTTGGCAAAACCAACAGCCACGGCGCGCCGATGGGGGCGATGTGGACCGACTTTGGCTTTAACGTCATCCTTCTGGCGCTGGCGTCCGATATTGGGGGCTATTTCTATGTTCTGGCCATTTCCAACGTCGGCTACATCATCTTCAACTTCCTGAACCTGAACGCGGGCTGGATTCACCGGATTGATTCTGCGCATCTGGACCGGCCATGGAAAGCGCCGAACTGGCTGATCGGGGTGAACACCCTGCTGGCCTTTGTGAACGCGCTGTTCCTTGGGGCAGGGGCCAAGGTTTGGGGATACGAGAACGCGCTATGGTCGGGGCTGGTGTTTGCAGCCTTGATCATTCCGGTATTCTGCTATCGCCATTACATGCAGGACGGCGGCCATTTCCCGAAAGAAGCGATGGAGGATCTGGGTCTGTCTGACCATGGCGATCTGGGGCCGCGAAAGGCGGGCATGCTGCCCTATCTGGCCTTGGCGGCCGGGGCTGCGGTGGTGCTGTGGTCGAACTGGTTCTTCGTGCTGCCGGTCTAGGCATTCTGCCAAGGAACAAAAAGGGGGCGGTCGCAAGGCCGCCCTTTCTATTTAAGCTGCGGATAAAGTTTTCCCTGACAGGAATATTTTTTGCTTAAAGGACGTTGCTTTTTGATCGGGGAAATTTCAGACTGAGGCAAAGTTTGCATATCCTATCGGGGGAACCGCCATGACCAATTCCTGGAGATTTTCGGCACTGGGCGACCGGCATCGCGCGTTAGGGTCTGATCTGGAGGATTGGTCGGGCATGGGCACGGCGTGGTCTTATTCATCCGGCGATCCTGATGCCGAATATATGGCCATCCGCACCAAGGCGGGGTTGATGGACGTGTCGGGCCTGAAAAAGGTGCATATCACCGGGCCAGCGGCTGCCCACGTCATCGAACGCGCCACAACGCGGAACATCGAAAAGCTGATGCCGGGGCGGTCGGTTTACGCCAC
>JANPLZ010000170.1:0-9488 GCA_031422555.1 Cypionkella sp.
AGCGCCTGAAACTCTGCCTGCGCGCCGTTGCCGATCAGCGCCATCGTGGTCGCCCCCGCAGGGGCCAGCCATTTGGCGGCCATCGCCGACGTGGCCGCGGTGCGCAGCGCGGTCAGGATGGTCATTTCCGACAGCAAAACCGGATAGCCCGTCGCCACATCGGCCAACAGGCCAAAGGCGGTCACGGTTTGCAAACCCTGTTTCATATTCGCCGGATGGCCGTTGACGTATTTGAAGCCGTAGGTTTCACCGTCCGACGTGGGCATCAGTTCAATCACCCCCACATCGGAATGGCTG
This sequence comes from Cypionkella sp., assembly GCA_031422555.1. Lineage (GTDB taxonomy): Bacteria > Pseudomonadota > Alphaproteobacteria > Rhodobacterales > Rhodobacteraceae > JANNAT01. The sequence goes on from JANPLZ010000170.1 coordinate 298, forward strand.
GCCACGCGCGGGGTTTTGTCAAACAGCGGCCAGCGCAGAAAATCGGCCTCAATCTCGGCGGCCAGATCGACCAGCACTTGTTCGATACCGATATGCAGCACCAGTTTCATCATGTTCTCGACCGACACGAAGGGCACAAGGTTCAGCATGTCAATAACTCCGGGTTGGGCGGTCGAACACTTTGCGGCCCATCAGGCTGCCCACCAGTTCCACCATTAAAATCGCCGTGCGGCCGCGTTCATCAAGGAAGGGGTTCAACTCGACAAGGTCAAGCGAGCTCACAAGGCCGGATTCGTGCAACAATTCCATCACCAGATGCGCCTCACGCACGGTGGTGCCACCGGGAACGGTTGTGCCAACGGCGGGGGCAATCGACGGATCAAGGAAATCGACGTCTAGACTGACATGCAGCATGCCGCCTTGATCGCGCACACGGGTCAGAAACTCTTGCAACGGGGCGGCGATGCCGCGCTCGTCCAGCACACGCATGTCATTGATCGCAATGTCATGGCGCAAAAGTGCCGCGTGTTCGGCCGGATCAACTGACCGTATCCCGAACAGGCAAATCCTGTCGGCGCGGATCGGTGCTGGGAAGGGCGGGAAATCGCCAAAGCCATCACGGCCCGCGATATAGGCGGCAGGCGTGCCGTGCAGATTGCCCGATGTGGTGGTCAGCGGCGTGTGAAAATCGGAATGCGCATCCAGCCATAACAAAAACAACGGCCGGTCCACGCGCGCGGCATGGGCCGCAGCCCCGGCCACAGACCCCAGCGCCAGCGAATGATCGCCGCCCAGAATGATCGGCATCGCCCCTTGGGACAGGGCATCATCGACGCGGTCCGCAAGCACTTCGGTCCAGCCCAGAACCTGAGGCAGCGAATGCACCACCGGGTTGGCAGGTGTCACATCGCGCAAGTCCGGCAAGGCCAGATCGCCCCAGTCTGTCAACCCATGCCCCATATCCCGGATCGCCGCTGCAATACCCGCCACCCGGTAGGCAGCAGGCCCCATCACACAGCCGGGCCTGCGCTGGCCATCATCAACCGGCGCCCCGATCAAGATCACATCTGGCATTGGCTTCTCCTTGCATATCGCGGTTTGCATCGGACATTACACGCAATTGCACAAGGGCGGTGAAGTGTTGTGATCAAAAATCAGCCCGCTGGGATCCTATAAAATCGGTCTAAAATCCGCATTCATTTTGGTAAAAATACTCCACAGGGGGGGGGGCGCAATTGCGGCTGCAATTGCGACGGGGGGATGTGAAATCCCCCCCGGTTGTCGCCCGGCAGAAGCGCTATCGCCCCACAAACCGGGCCGCGCGTTTGCCCAAAAACGCGGCAACCCCTTCTTGGAAATCCGCAGTGGCCCCGCAGGCACCTTGCAGCCGCGCCTCCAGCGCCAGTTGGGTGGCCAGATCATTGCCCGGTGACGCGCGCAAGGCGGTTTTGATGCCGCGATACGCCGTGGTCGGGCCAGTGGCCAGTTGCTGCGCGCGCGCCCGGATATGGGCGGCGAAATCACCGTCTGGCACGCAATCGTAAATCATGCCCCAATCCACCGCTTGGCGGGCCGACACCTTGTCAGCAAACAACATCGCCCCAAGGCTGCGCGCCATGCCAATCTGGCGCGGCAACCAATAGGTGCCGCCCGCATCGGGCACGAGACCAATGCGGGTAAAGGCCTGAATAAAGCTGGCGGAGTCTGCCGCGATCACCACATCCGCCGCCAGCGCCAGATTGGCCCCGGCCCCCGCCGCCGCGCCATTGACCGCCGCAAGGGTTGGAATGGGGCATTCGGTGATCGCCATCAACAAGGGCACGTATTCGTCGTTCAGGGTTTTCTCCAGATCCAGCGCGCCCAGTTGCGCGGCATCGGTCAGATCCTGCCCCGAACAAAACGCCCGCCCCGCGCCGGTGATCACCAAAACCCGCGCTTCTGCCACCGCGCGGTCAATCGCCACCAGCATTTCGCGGCGCAACTGGCGAGACAGGGCATTCATCACGCCGGGGCGGTTCAGGGTGATGGTGGCAATAGCCTCATCCACCGCGTAAGTGATCGTCTGAAAGTCCATCATTGCCCCCCACATCGTTTACCCGCCGTCGGTTTGCGGCAACCTAACAGGGCAGGGGCGCAAGAACAGCAAAACCCAGCGTCACGGGCGCAGCAAATCATCCAGTCTGGCGCGGTCGGCGTCGGTCAGATTTTCGGCCTCGGGGGCACGGGTGCCGCGTCTTGTGGTGGCATAGGCCAAGGCACCGCCGCCCAGCAACATCGCCGGGCCCGCCAGCCACAACAACAGGCTGGACCCGGACGCCCGCGGCTTGAACAGCACATATTCGCCGTAACGCGCCACCACATAATCAACCACTTGGGCATCGCTGTCACCTGCCAGCAGCCGCTCGCGCACCGCAAGGCGCAGATCGCGGCTGATGGGCGCGTTGCTGTCGTCAATCGTCTCGCCGCTGCAAACCGGGCAGCGCAGATCAAGCGATATCGCCCGCGCCCGCGCTTCAAGCCCCGGATCAGTCAGCATCTCATCCGGGTTGACCGCCATCGCCGGCGATGCCAGCAGACAAAAGGCCAGGATCAGGGCGCGCATGCCGCTATTCCGCCGGTTGCGCAGTTGCGGGTGCCGTGCTGCGCCGCGCCCCCGCGGCCACCCGGTAGCGACGGTCGGTCAGGCTAAGCATCCCGCCAAACGCCATCAGCAACACGCCGCCCCACAGCCAGTTGGCAAAGGGCTTGATATAGCCGCGCACCGCATAGCCGCCGCCGTCCTGCGCATCGCCGATCACCAAATACAGATCGCGCCACAGCCCGTAATCTATCGCAGCCTCGGTCGTGGGCATGGCGGCCACCGGATAGAACCGCTTTTCAGGAAAAAGCGTCACCACATCCGCACCGCCCCGCATCACCCGCATCTGCGCCATAGTCGAGGTGTAGTTCGGGCCTTGCACGTCGCGCACATCAACCAACGTGATCTGGTAGGACCCCAGCGAATAGCTGTCGCCGATCCGCACCACCCGGATATCTTCGGTGACCCACGCCGTCATGGCGGCGATGGCAAAAATGGTGATCCCCATGCCCGAATGTGCCGTCACCTTGCCCCAATCGGCACGGGGCAAATGCCGCAGGCGTGTCAGCCGCGCGCCCAAATCGCCGCGCCCCGTGCGCGCCATCAGATCGGTGACCGCCCCCGCCAGCACCCAAACCCCCAGCGCCAGCCCAATCGGCCCCAGCGCCGAACGCCCGGTTTGCAGCGCATAGGCCAGCAGGCCAAACGCCACCGCCAGCACAATCGCTGCGCGCAAGGGGCGCAAGGCGCGGGCAATATCGGCGCGTTTCCACGGCATCATAGCGCCAATCGGCAAGATGATCGCAAGGCCGACCATAAACGGCGTGAAGGCTGCGTTGAAAAACGGCACCCCAACCGACAGTTTGCGGTCCCAGACCAGTTCGGCGATCAACGGCCAGATGGTGCCGATGAACACCACAAAGGCCGACACCGCCAGCAACAGGTTGTTGGCCACCAAAGCGGATTCGCGGCTGACCATGGCAAAGGCGCCCTTGGCCTCCAAAGCCCCGGCGCGGGCCGCGAACAACAAAAGCGCCCCTCCCATGAATACGCCCAAGATCATCAAGATAAACACACCGCGTTCGGGATCATTGGCAAAGGCATGCACCGAGGTGATCACGCCAGAGCGCACGATAAACGTGCCGATCAACGAAAAGCCAAAGGCAAGGATCGCCAGCAGAATCGTCCAGGCTTTCAGACTTTCGCGCTTTTCCACCACGATGGCCGAATGCAGCAGCGCGGTTGACAGCAGCCACGGCATAAAGCTGGCGTTTTCCACCGGATCCCAGAACCAAAAGCCGCCCCAGCCCAATTCATAATAGGCCCACCAAGACCCCAACGCGATGCCGATGGTCAGAAATATCCACGCAGCCAGCGTCCATGGCCGCACCCAGCGCCCCCATGCGGCATCAACGCGGCCTTCGATCAGGGCGGCCACGGCGAAAGAAAAGCTCATCGAAAGGCCGACATAGCCAAGATACAGGAACGGCGGGTGAAAGGCCAAACCGGGGTCTTGCAACAGTGGATTCAGATCGTCACCGTTCAAGGGCGGAAATTCCAGCCGCAAAAACGGGTTTGACGTCAGCAAGGTAAAGGCCAGAAACGCCACCCCGATCAGGCCCTGCACAGCCAAAACCCGGGCTTTCAGCGTGGCCGGCAGATTGCCGCCAAACAGCGCCGCCATCGCTCCGAACCCCGCCAGCGCCAGCACCCACAGCAGCAAAGATCCCTCGTGGTTGCCCCAGACGCCCGTGATTTTATAAAGCATCGGCTTTGCGGTGTGCGAATTCAGCACCACCAGCCGCAGGGAAAAGTCTGAATTGACAAAGGCATAGGTCAGGGCGGCAAAGGATACCGCAACCAGCGCACATTGTGCCAGTGCCGCAGGCCCCGCCACCGCCATCAGCCGCGCATCGCGGGTATAGGCCCCCCACAGCGGCAAGGTGGATTGCACCACCGCGACGCAAAAGGCCAAAATCAGGGTGAAATGTCCCAGCTCTACAATCATCGTGGCCTCCTGCTTGCGCCCAGATATAGGCCGAAACGCGACCGACAGGAATGCCCCGCGCGCCCGTGTCGCAAGGATACGTGCCTATGCGCCGCGCAGCAGGGCCGCCACGCCGGTGCGGGCAATTTCACGCAAGCCCAACGGGCGCATCAGATCGGCGAAAGCGTCGATTTTCTCGGGCGTGCCGGTCATCTCGAACACGAAGGATTCCAGCGTTGAATCCACCACATTGGCGCGGAAAATCTCGGCCAGCCGCAGCGCCTCGATCCGTGCATCGCCGCGACCCGCCACTTTGAACAGCGCCAGTTCGCGCTGCACGGCGGGGCCTTCCACGGTCAGATCCTGCACGGCATGCACCGGCACCATGCGGCCCAGTTGCGCCTTGATCTGTTCAATCACTTGCGGCGTGCCGGTAGTGACCACGGTGATCCGCGAAAGGTGCCCAGAATGATCAACCTCGGCCACCGTCAGGCTGTCGATGTTATAGCCGCGCCCGGAAAACAGGCCGATCACCCGCGCGAGGACCCCGCTTTCGTTGTCAACAATCACCGCCAAAGTGTGCTGTTCGATCACATCGGCATTTGGGTCGCGCAGATCATAGGCGGAATGGCTGGTAGAGCCTTTTTTGATATTCAGCGGAGACATGGGTGCCCCTTTCCTTTTGGTAAAAATACTCGGCAGGGGGTTCGATACCGGATTTGCGGTGCAAATCCGGCTTGAACGCAATGTCCCCCGGGTTTGTCACACCAGAACCGCACCTTGCGCGCCGATCACCCCTTGGGTGTCGGCCTCGCCCAGCAGCATTTCATTGTGCGGCTTGCCTGACGGGATCATCGGAAAGCAGTTTTCGTGCTTTTCCACCCGGCAATCGAAAATGAACGGCCCGTCATAGCGCAGCATTTGCATGATGGCGTCGTCCAGATCTTTGGGGTCGCTGACCTGGATGCCCTTGCAACCGAACGCCTCGGCCAGTTTCACGAAATCGGGCAGGGATTCTGACCACGACTGCGAATAGCGCTGGCCATGCAGCAATTCCTGCCACTGGCGCACCATGCCAAGGCGTTCATTGTTCAGGATGAACTGTTTGACAGGGGTGCGAAACTGCATCGCGGTGCCCATTTCCTGCATGTTCATCAGCCAGGATGCCTCACCCGCCACATTGATCACCAAGGCGTCGGGGTGGGCCACTTGCACGCCGATGGATGCGGGCAAACCATACCCCATGGTGCCAAGGCCGCCGCTTGTCATCCAGCGGTTAGGGGCTTCAAAGCCCAGATATTGCGCCGCCCACATCTGGTGCTGACCCACTTCGGTGGTGATATAGCGGTCCATCCCCTTGGTCAGCGCCTCAAGTCGTTCCAACGCGTATTGCGGTTTGATAACGGTTGAACTTTGTTTGTAGGACAGACATTTGATGGCCCGCCATTCGTTGATTTGCTTCCACCATTTGGCCAGACCTTCGGCATTCACCTTGGACCCCCGCGATTTCCACAAGGCCAGTGCCGCCTGCAACACATGGCGCACATCGCCCAGAATCGGCACTTCAACCCGGATCACCTTGTTCAGGCTGGAGGGATCAATATCGACGTGGATTTTGCGGGAATTGGGGCTGAAATCCTTGATCCGCCCGGTGATACGGTCGTCAAACCGCGCGCCGATGTTCATCATCACATCGCAGCCGTGCATCGCCAAATTCGCCTCATAGAGCCCGTGCATCCCCAGCATGCCCAGCCACGCCGGCCCCGATGCGGGATAGCAGCCCAAACCCATCAGGGTAGAGGTGATCGGAAAGCCGGTGGCGGCCACGAATTCGCGCAACAAGGTGCTGGCCTCGGGGCCGGAATTGATCACGCCGCCGCCGGTGTAAAACAACGGGCGTTCCGCGGTTTCCATCAATTCGACCATGCGCAGGATGGCATCAGGATCGCCTTCCTTGCGCGGCTGGTAATGCTGGGTGCGGGCCTGCTCCATCGGCGTGTAATCGGCGGTGGCAAACTGCACGTCCTTGGGGATGTCCACCAGAACCGGGCCGGGCCGCCCCGATTTGGCGACATGAAACGCCTGATGCAGCACGTCCGACAGTTTGGCCGTGTCTTTCACCAGCCAGTTGTGTTTGGTGCAGGGCCGGGTGATGCCCACGGTGTCGGCCTCTTGGAAACCATCGGTGCCGATCATGAACGTCGGCACCTGACCCGAGATCACCACAATCGGGATGCTATCCAACAGCGCATCGGTCAGCCCGGTCACCGCATTGGTGGCGCCGGGGCCAGAGGTGACCAGCGCCACGCCCACTTTGCCGGTGGAGCGCGCATAGCCTTCGGCCATGTGAACCGCGCCCTGTTCATGGCGCACCAGAATGTGCTGGATATCGTTTTGCTGGAAAATCGCGTCGTAAATTGGCAAGACAGCGCCGCCGGGATAGCCAAATACTACCTCAACACCTTGATCCTTCAAGGCCTTCACAACCATGTCTGCGCCCGTCATCTGCCTGCTCATCGCGTTTTCCTATCCGTTTGGTCTGGCGTCTTTAGTCAACAAAAAGCCCCCAAGGTTTGCTTGGGGGCGCATGGGAACCTGAATGGTCAACCGCTAACGGCCCATGCACCTTAATCTTACGATAACTAGAATGACCCGCATTCCCGCCTCCTGTTGTCTGAAGCGGACAGTAGGGTGTGGTTTCGGGGGCGTCAACCGCAAAACGGCGCTTAATATGTCGCAGGGACGGGGTATTTTGAACTATAATTGCGATATCTGGCGCAATATTGTAATTAACGCAAAAATGCGGGGTCGCGCGGGTGTTGTGCCAGTGTTGCCGCTCGGCAGAGTCGGGACGGCTTTCGGCGGCAAACCGCGCATAAAAAACCAATCCCGGCAATCTGGTAAGAAAAAGTTACCAAAAATCGCCGTGATTGTAAAAAATATGTTCTCAAACCGTCAAACCATGCGTTAGGGTTGCAAGACCAAACGGGTGGCGTGGCAGGTCCAGCGGCGCGCCCATAAAAGGGAGGACTATATGGATCGTCGCTCATTTCTGACCAAAGCCACCGTTGGCGGTGCTGCCGCTGCCGGGGCAGCCGTGCTGGCAGCCCCCGCCATCGCCCAAACCGCGCCCAAGATCACATGGCGCGTGACGTCATCGTTCCCAAAATCGCTGGACACCATCTATGGTGCGGCGGAAACCATGTCGAAATATGTCTCGGAAATGACCGATGGCAATTTGACGCTGCAGGTGTTCCCGGCGGGCGAACTGGTGCCGGGCCTTGAAGCTGCCGATGCGGTTGCGGCCGGCACGGTAGAGGCGTGTCACACCGCCAGCTATTATTTCTGGGGCAAGGATCCGACATTCGCGCTGGGAACCACCGTGCCATTTGGTCTGAACTATCGCCAGATGAACGCGTGGCTGTATCAGGGCGGCGGCATTGATATGCTGAACGAGTTCTTCCACACCCAGAACCTGCATTACATGCCGTGTGGCAACACCGGTGTGCAGATGGGCGGCTGGTATCGCAAGGAAATCAACTCGCTGGCCGATCTTACGGGCCTGAAAATGCGCATCGGTGGCTTTGCCGGCAAGATCATCGAAAAGCTGGGCGTGGTGCCGCAGCAAATTCCGGGCGGCGATATTTATCCGTCTCTGGAAAAAGGCACCATTGATGCCGCCGAGTGGGTTGGCCCTTATGATGATGAAAAGCTGGGCTTCTACAAAGTAGCGCCGTTTTATTACTATCCCGGTTGGTGGGAAGGTGGCCCGACGCTGTCAACCATGGTCAACCTTGACAAGTGGAACGAGTTGCCGCCCGCCTATCAGGGTGTCATGACCACCGCCTGTGAGGCCGCGAATTCCAACATGATGGCAAATTATGACTGGAAAAACCCGACGGCGCTGAAATCGCTGGTCGCCAATGGCGCGCAGTTGCGGCCCTTCCCGCAAGACGTGCTGACGGCAGCGTTTGACGCGGCGATGGCCACTTATGCCGAATTGTCGGCCTCGAACCCGGCGTTCAAGAAGATCTATGAAAGCCAGCAGGCGTTCAAGAAAGACGCCTATCTGTGGGCGCAGATTGCTGAATATAACTACGACACCTTTATGATGGTGCAACAGCAGGCTGGCAAACTGTAAGACTTTACACGGTAAAAGACGGCCCCAAGGGAAACCTTGGGGCCGTTTTGCGTTCTGCGCCCCGGGCTTGATCCGTGGCCTCGGGTCGGGCGGCCAGAGGTCCCGGATCATGTCCGGGACGGCGGGCGGGCAGGGACTTGGTCTGTCTGGCCGCAAATCCGATGGATCATGCAGCTGGGGGCCGTTTTGCGTTCTGCGCCCCGTGCTTGATCCGGGGCCTCGGGTCGGGCGGTCAGAGGTGCCGGATCATGTCCGGGACGGCGGGTGGGTAGGGCCTTGGTCTGTCTGTCTGGCCGCAAATTCCATGGATCACGCAGTTGGGCCCCGTTTTGCGTTCTGCGCCCCGGGCTTGATCCGGGGCCTCGGGTCGGGCAACTGGAGGTGCCGGATCATGTCCGGGACGGCGGGCGGGCAGGGACTTGGTCTGCGTGGCTGGTTGAAAATTCCAAAGATCATGCGGCTTTGGGTCTACCCGACAATTTTGG
>JANPLZ010000171.1:0-4841 GCA_031422555.1 Cypionkella sp.
GCGTTGTCGCGGCGCAGTTGCACCACGGCATAGGGTTTCATGGCCTCATGCGGATTTGTCAGCCCCACCGGCTTCATCGGGCCAAAGCGCGGGGTTTCGCGGCCGCGTTCAGCCATCACTTCGATGGGCAGGCAGCCGTCAAAATAGCCGGCGGTTTCCCCCTCATGGAATTCGGTCTTATCCGCTGCCAACAGCGCGTCGATAAACGCCTCATACTGCGCTTTTGTCATCGGGCAATTCATGTAAGCGGTCTGTTCGGCCAGCGTTTCGCCCTTGTCATAGCGCGATTGCATCCATGCCACCGACATATCTACGCTGTCGGCGTAAACAATGGGCGCTATGGCATCGAAAAACGCCAAGGCATCGGCCCCTGTGGCGGCGCGGATGCTGGTTGCAAGCGCGGTTGAGGTCAGCGGGCCGGTGGCCACAATCCAGTTTCCGGATGAAGGAAGGTCGGTAACTTCCTCATATGTCGCAGAAATCAGCGGATGGGCCTTGATGCGGGCGGTCACGGCTTCGGCAAAAGGATCGCGGTCCACCGCCAACGCGCCCCCGGCAGGCAAGCGGTGCGCCTGGGCCATTTCCATGATCAAGCCGCTGGCCGCGCGCATTTCCCAATGCAAAAGCCCGACCGCATTGCTTTGATCATCATCCGACCGGAACGAGTTTGAACAGACCATTTCGGCAAAACTGCCGGTGCGATGGGCAAAAGTGCCAACATGCGGGCGCATTTCGTGGATCACCACGCGCACGCCCATTTCGGCCGCTTGCCACGCCGCTTCGGACCCGGCCATGCCGCCACCGATAATGTGTAAAACCTTATCCATATCTGCCATTTAGGCCGATTTGACCGGGTTGGAAAGGGGGCCGGGCGTGATGGCCCGGCCGCCAAAGCAGAATTACGACTTGTCGACGGCCAAAGTGCCCGCGCCATGCGCAAACACCATCAGCAAACCACCGGCAATGGCAAAATTCTTCAAAAACATCGTCATCTGCATCTGATCGGCAGGCACAAAGTGGAAAAGCACGGCCGTGACCACGCAAAAGCCAGCCCCCAGCAAAGCCATGATGCGGGCCTGAAAGCCCACAATCAGCGCAAGCCCCAGCGCCAGTTCAAAAAGGATCGATGGCCAGGCCAAAATCGCCGGAATACCACCCGAGGCCATATAACCGGCAAAGCCCGGCACATCGCCCAATTTGCCAACGCCCGCCATTATGAACAACACGCCCATCATGATCCGTGCTGCAAGGGGGGCATAAAGTTTAAGTTTATCCATTGGTTACGTCCTGTGTTTGCTGTCCTTGCCCCCGTTGATCTTGGTCAATCCGGTGATTGGGCAAGGCAATCCTAGCAGGATACTGCCCTGCGACAAACTGGCACGGACGCGCGGCAGGCCTGCGTATTTGCACAGATGCCCAAATAATTTCAGCTTTTCCGCACGCATCCGGGGCGGAAATGACAGGGGCAGCCCCGCCATATGCCGTGATTTACAAGGCAGTGCAGGCGCAACCCGGTCGTCAGGTTTTTGCAAACAGGCGCGCGCGTTGGGTGGCCACGAATTCCAGCGGATCTTGATCGCGCAGGCAGCCCAATGCCGCGGCCTTGTCGAAAAACCCACGGGCCGGTTGATCGGCTGCGCCGCGCCCACTGCACAAGGCCGCCCGCAGGGGCGCGCCGTTTGCGGCGTCCTGTTCCATCAGCGTTTCCAGCGCCACAGTCAGCCGCGCGATGGCACCGGGGCCGGGAATGGCCAGATCGCGCGCCAACGCGCCGTAAGTGATGGTCTGCCCAGACGCGGCCAACTGGGCCAGCCGCGCCTGAAGCAGCCCGATCATTCCTCTTGTTCGGCCACGCGCGCGACCGAAACAACCTCTTCATCACCGCCGGTGTTGAACACTTTTACCCCCCCGGCCGAGCGTGAGCGGAACGAGATTTGATCCACCGGCACGCGAATCGATTGCCCGGTCGAGGTGGCCAGCATGATCTGATCCGACGCATCCACCGGGAACGACGCCACCAGAGGCCCGCCGCGCATGGCCCCGTCCATCGCTTTGACCCCCATGCCACCGCGCCCGCGCACCGGATAATCGTGGCTGGACGACAGTTTACCCGACCCCGATGTGGTGATCGTCAGGATCAAATCTTCGGCCGCCGACATTTCGGCATAGCGTTCGGTGGAAAGCTGTCCCGCCGTCACGGGTTCGGCATCGTCATCGGCCTCGGCTTCATCCTCAACCGCACCGGCCATCAGGCGGCGCTGTTTCAGGTAGGCTTCACGTTCGGCAGGATCGGCGTCGAAATGCCGGATGATCGCCATCGACACCACTTTGTCGCCCGCCCCCACGCGAATACCGCGCACCCCGGTCGATCCGCGCGATTTGAACACCCGGATTTCCGTGGTGGGAAAGCGGATCGCGCGGCCCAAAGCGGTAACCAGCATCACATCATCGTTCTCGTCCGCAATGGCCGCGTTAACCAAGGTAACGCCTTCTGGCAGCTTCATCGCGATTTTGCCGTTGCGCATGACATTGGTGAAATCCGACAGATCGTTTTGGCGCACATCGCCGTCAGACGTTGCAAACACAATCTGCAGCGCGTCCCATTCGGCTTCGGGCGCGTCAACCGGCATCAGGGCTGCAATGGTAACACCCTGATCTATGGGCAGAATATTCACCATCGCCTTGCCCTTGGCGGTGCGACCCGCTTGCGGCAAACGCCAGGTTTTCAACTTATAGACCATGCCATCGGTGGTGAAGAACAGCAGGTTCGTATGGGTGTTGGCGACAAACAGCGTGGTAACAACATCGTCTTCTTTGGTAGCCATCGACGCCAGCCCCTTGCCGCCGCGATTCTGGCTGCGGAATTCGAACAAGGGCGTGCGTTTGATATAGCCGCCCGAGGTGATGGTGACGACCATATCTTCGCGTTCGATCAGGTCTTCGTCTTCCATATCGCCGGCCCAATCGACGATTTCGGTGCGGCGCGGCACCGCAAACAGGGCGCGCACTTCGCGCAATTCATCCGAAATGATCGCCATGATCCGGTCGCGACTGCCCAGAATTTCAAGGTAATCCTTGATTTTGCCCGCCAGGTCCAACAGCTCATCGGTGATTTCTTTCACACCCATCGCCGTCAGGCGTTGCAATCGCAGATCGAGAATGGCGCGGGCCTGCAGTTCCGACAGGTTATAAGTGCCGTCGTCATTCACCGGATGGGTCGGATCATCAATCAGCTTGATAAACGGAATGATCTCGCCCGCTGGCCAGCGCCGGGTCATCAACCGCAGGCGTGCTTCGGCAGGATCGGCAGAGCTGCGGATGGTGGCCACCACCTCATCGACGTTCGACACCGCCACCGCCAGACCGCACAGAATATGGCTGCGTTCGCGGGCACGGCGCAGTTCAAACGCGGTGCGGCGCGCGACAACCTCTTCGCGGAAGGTCAGGAAATGACTTAGAAAATCGCGCAAAGTCAGGGTTTCGGGGCGGCCACCGTTCAGCGCCAGCATGTTGCAGGCGAAGGATATTTGCATCGGAGAGAAACGGTAGAGTTGGTTCAACACCACATCCGCCGTCGCATCGCGTTTCAACTCGATCACCACACGCACGCCGATCCGGTCGGATTCGTCTTGCACATGAGCGATGCCTTCGATCTTTTTCTCGCGCACCTGTTCGGCGATGATCTGGATCATCCGGGCCTTGTTTACCTGATAGGGCACCTCATCGACGATGATGGCAAAGCGGTCTTTGCGAATTTCCTCGATCCGCGTCTTGGCGCGCACGATCACCGAACCGCGCCCTTCCAGATAGGCTTTGCGCGCACCTGACCGGCCCAGAATGGTGGCCCCGGTGGGAAAATCGGGGGCGGGGATGATCTCCATCAGCGCCTCGATGCTGATATCGGGATCGGCGATCATCGCCAGCGTGCCGTCGATCACTTCGCCCAAGTTATGCGGCGGTATGCGTGTGGCCATACCCACGGCAATGCCTTCGGCGCCGTTGACCAGCATGTTCGGGAACCGCGCGGGCAACACCGTGGGTTCGCGGTCTTTGCCATCATAATTGTCTTGAAAATCAACGGTGTCTTTGTCGATATCAGCCAGCAGGAACGCCGCCGGTTTGTCCATGCGCACTTCGGTATAGCGCATTGCCGCTGCCGGATCACCGTCCATCGAGCCGAAATTGCCTTGGCCATCCAACAGCTTGAGTGACATCGAGAACGGCTGCGCCATCCGCACCAACGCCTCATAGATCGAGCTGTCCCCATGCGGGTGATATTTGCCCATCGTGTCGCCCACAGGCCGCGCCGATTTGCGGTAGGGCTTGTCATGGGTGTTGGTGGTCTCGTGCATCGCGAACAACACGCGGCGATGCACGGGTTTCAACCCGTCGCGCAAATCGGGAATGGCGCGACTGACGATCACGCTCATCGCGTAGTCAAGATAGGCGGTTTTCATCTCATCGACGATGTCGATCTGCGGCCCGTCATGCACCGCGCGCGGCGGGGTATCGTCGGTCGGATCGGTGGTATCTGGAGTGTCGGACACTGCGGCCGTGCCTTCCTGTTTGGGGGCAAGATATTGTTGGGGTCAGTCTACACCAGACAGCATTTGGTGTGCAAGGATGGGGTAGGGCGGCTACCCCGCCCGCAATATCATCCCGAACAAATCCCTTGGATCATCGGGATCGGCGATCATATCCAACTGCGTGCAAAACCCGGTGTCCGCCAGTTTCGACCTTACATAGCGCAGGGCCGAGAAATCTTCGACGGCAAAGCCCACGCTGTCAAACAGCGTGATTTCTTCTGCCGATGTGCGCCCCGGCACTTGGCCTGCAATCAC
>JANPLZ010000172.1:0-1728 GCA_031422555.1 Cypionkella sp.
TGGTCTATGTGATGACGCATGATTCCATCGGTCTGGGCGAAGACGGCCCGACGCACCAACCGGTTGAGCATCTGGCGATTTCGCGTGCCACACCAAACACCTATGTTTTCCGCCCTGCCGATCTGGTGGAAACCGCCGAGGCGTGGGAGTTGGCGTTTACCTCTAAAACCACCCCGTCGGTGCTGGCCCTGTCGCGCCAGAACCTGCCAACAGTGCGCCGGGTGCATACCAACACCAATATGGTGGCACGCGGTGCCTATGTGCTGGCCGAGGCGGTGGGCAAACGGCAGGTGATCTTGATGGCAACGGGGTCCGAGGTGGAAATAGCACTTGCCGCACGCGAGGCGTTGCAGGCGGATGGCATCGGCACGCGGGTTGTGTCCATGCCCTGCATGGAGTTGTTTGCAGCCCAGGATGACGCCTACCGACGCAAGATATTGCCGCCCGGCCCGGTGCGTGTGGCGATAGAAGCCGGCGTGCGGATGGGCTGGGATCGCTGGCTGCTGGGAGAGCGTGGCCGCGACGGCAAATGCGATTTCGTCGGCATGACAGGCTTTGGCGCATCGGCCCCGATTGACCGGCTGTATAAGGAATTCGGCATCACGGCACAGGCAACCGTGGCGAAGGTGAAAGCCCTGCTGTGATCTGGGGCGCAAAAAATCTTCGAAGATTTTTGGCAAATTTCTTCGAAGAAATCTAGGCGCTTTGTTTATGGCGGCCTTAGGGCCGCCAGGCAAACCGCCCGGCCCCATGCGCCGCCAACACCAGACAACCGCCGGCGATGGCAAAGTTTTTCACAAAGATCGACATCTGCCATGGATCACTGGGGATATAGTGAAACAGGCTGGTCAGCATGCAATACCCGGCCAGCACCGCCGCTGTGGGGCGCACCCACAGGCCCGCAATCAACGCAACACCCGCCGCCAGATTGAACGCAAGCGCGGGCCAGACCAACCCCTGCGGCCAGCCTTGAGCCGCAAGCAACCCTTCCACCGCCGACGGATCGCTGCCCTTCTGCACAGCCCCACCGATAAACAGCGCCGCAATCAGCACCCGCCCCAGCAAGACCGCCAGATCATTCATCACTGCGCGGCCCCGGCACCCGTCAGCCGTGCCCACAGCGGCGCAATCAGCCTTGTGCCAACCGGCACCAAAGCGATGCCCAAAATCAGCCCCAACACCCCGTCACAGGCGGCGGTGACAAACCATTCCACAAAACCGGCGGCTTGGGGGATAAATGCCGCCGCCGCGACGGCCAGATGGTGAATGCTGGCGTAAGGTTCATGCACGCCCAGCACATCCATGCCGTGAATGATGATCGACCCGCCCACCCACAGCATCGCCAGCGTGCCAACCGTGGACAAAACCGCCATAAGCTTGGGCATGCCCAGCACAAGGCCCCGGCCCAACGCCCGCGCAATGGCCGTTTTGCGGTAGGTTGCCATATGCAGCCCGATGTCATCCATTTTCACAATCAGCGCCACCGCACCATAAACCCCCACCGTGATCATAATGCCAACCACCGCCAAAGTGCTGCTTTCCATCCAGAAATTGCTGGCCGGAATCGCCGCCAGCGCGATGGTCATGATCTCGGCTGACAAGATGAAATCGGTCTTGATCGCGCCTGCAATCTTTTCTTCCTCCAGGTGCGTCGGGTCTTTGGTGTCAAAATCCTGTGCGACTTCTGCATCGGCATGGGGGAACAGCACATGAAACACCTTTTCCGCG
>JANPLZ010000173.1:0-12664 GCA_031422555.1 Cypionkella sp.
AATGCCGTCGCCGCCATCGTAAAGCACCGTCTCGCCCCCCATCATCGGCCCGAAATCCGGCATCACGCCACGGCCTTTTGCCCCGGCATAGCCCCAGATCTGCGCCATCACGCGGGTGGTCGGAAAGTTGCCGCCGTTGCGCGCCGCAAGCCGGGTCAGATCGGCGGGTTTGGTGGCCAAGTCAACCGCCATCCCGCCGTCGCCTGCCCCCCCGGCCCCGTGGCATTCCGAACAATAGATCGCATAATCTTCGGCAGGCGTGGCCGAGGATGCCGGCGCATCAGGCGCCACACAGCCAGCAAGGGCAAGGGCTGCAAACAGGCCAGCAATACAGCGGTGGGGCATCGGGGGTATCCTTTGATGGAACGGTCAGCCTATCCCGGTTGCAGCGATGAAAGTTGATCTAAAGCAGTTCTGATTTATCTGACCGCGGAAATCGCGGCCATTGCAGTTCTGCGACCCCGTTTTGCGTTCTGAAAGGCACAAACTACGCCCTGATCCGCCTTAAAGCACCCGCCCCTGATCCAGCCGCACGATGCGGTCCATGCGGGCGGCCAGATCCATGTTGTGCGTGGCAATCAGCGCCGAAAGGCCGGTTTCGCGCACCAAAGCCATCAGGGCGGCGAACACCTGATCCGATGTTGCGGGGTCAAGATTGCCGGTTGGCTCGTCCGCCAGCAAGAGTTTTGGCCGGTTCGCCAGCGCCCGGCAAAACGCCACCCGCTGTTGCTCGCCCCCCGACAACGCCGCGGGGCGGTGCGCGCTGCGCGCGGCCACGCCGACATGGCCCAGCAATTCCAATGCGCGGGCGTGGGCCTCGGGTTTTGGAATGCCATTGGCAAGCTGCGGGATCACAATGTTTTCCAGCGCGGTGAATTCCGGCAGAAGATGATGAAACTGATAGATAAATCCCACATCAGCCCGGCGGGCCTCTGTTCTGGCGCGGTCTGCAAGGCCGACCATATTGCGCCCGCCCAAGGCGACCGAGCCTTGATCGGGCGTGTCCAAGAGCCCGGCGATGTGCAGCAAAGTTGATTTGCCCGCCCCCGATGGGGCCACCAGCGCCACCACTTCGCCGCGCCGCACCTCAAGTGTGGCCCCGCGCAACACCGCCACTTCCGACGGCTTGCCGCGGTTGTAGACTTTTTCGATCCCGGCCAGTTCCAGCGCATAGTCATTCATAACGCAGCGCCTCGACCGGGTTCATCCGGGCTGCGCGCCGCGCCGGAAAGATGGTGACGATAAACGACAGACCCAGCGACAGCGCGACCGCCTTCAGCAGGTCGTTCAGTTGCAATTTGGCGGGCAGCGCATAAATGCCGCGCACCGCCGGATCCCACACTTCGCCCCCTGTCAGGTAATTCACAAAGGCCACAATACTGTCGATATAGGTGGCAAACAGGCAGCCCAGAATAACGCCCAGCGCGGTGCCGATCACCCCGGTAAATGCACCGCAGATGAAAAATACCCGCAGGATTGACCCCTCGGTCAGGCCCATGGTGCGCAAGATGCCGATGTCGCGGCCCTTGTTTTTCACCAGCATGATCAGGCCAGAAACGATGTTCAACGTCGAGATCAGCACCAGAATCGTCATGATGACGAACATCACGTTGTCCTCGATGGTCAGTGCGCGCAGATAGGTGCCCGAACTGTCGCGCCAGGTCCACAAGAGCGCATCCGGGCCACCGGCGGCCATCGCGGCGGCGGCATAGCTGTCAATTTCTTCGGGGTCGCGCACCGTCACTTCGAATTCATCGGCAAAGGTTTCGCGGTTGAAGAACGACTGCGCCTCGGCAAAGGGCATGTAAATCCGGGTGCTGTCGATATCCAGCCGCCCGGCGGTAAAGATGTAGACAACCGGATAGGCATTGACCCGAGGGCTGGAGCCGAAGGCGGTTTTCACCCCGGACGGGGCCACAAGACGCAGCTTGTCGCCCACCGTCACCCCCAATTCCCGCGCAATCCCCGAGCCTATGGCGATGCCGCCATTGAACTGGTCGATATCGCCATAAGCATCGGCACCAAGGCCGACGCGGGGAATGGTTTTCAGGTTGTCCAGACTGATACCGAACACTTCGGCCCCCGAGGCACCTTCGCCTGCGGTGACCATCACCTGACCCTTGATCAACGGGGCCGCGCGGATGACTCCGGGAATATCTGTCAGATTTTTGGCAATGCTATCATAGTCTTGAAAGCCTTTGACCATCTGGCCTTCCGCGTTCATCTGGCCTGCGGAATAGACGGTGACATGGGCGTTGGCGCCCAAAATCGTCTCGACCAACTCGGCCCGAAAGCCTGACCGCACCGCCAAGGTGGCGATCAGCGCGAACACTGCCAACGTGATGCCGATCAGGCTGATCCATGTCATCACTGACACGCCGCCTTCGGCGCGTTTGGCCCGCAAATAGCGCCACGCGATCATGAATTCAAAACGCGAAAAAGGGGCGGGAATGGCCACGGTGCTGCTCTTTCTTTTTAGCGGCACAGTGTGGCGATGCGGCGGAAAGGTCAAGCCCATGGGCGGCAAAGGCGGCGGTTGCCGCTGCCTTACAGATCTATCTGATTGCCCGGCAGGGTTTCCAGTTTCAACTCGGCCGGGGTTTTGCGGCGGATCAGGATATCGCCGTTTTCCAGCAATTCCGGCGGATGATAATTGGTGATGTCATCCACAATGGCCATCAATTCGCGCAGCTTTGGCTCCATCTCGGCCACCGCTTCGCCCATGTCTTTCAGCGCCGGTTCCATATTGGCCATCAAGCCGCGCAACAGCATTTCGGCACCTTGCTGCATCAGGCCCACACCTTCTTGCACGCCTGCGGGCGGCGCGGCGGGAGTTTCGGCCATCGCAGGTGTGGCCAGCACAGCAATCAGGCAAAGGGCGTGTTTCATCATGTAATCATAGGCCATCAACCGCGAAAATTCAATTCACATCGGCAGATCAAGCGTGACCGGAAAGTGATCAGAGGCGGAAAGCAGCGCATCGCGCAAGGTTGGCGAGGCGATGATTTCAGCGTCGCGCAGTGGGTGCCAGATGCGCCAGACCGGCTGGCGCGCTGCCAGATCGGGCGACAGCATGATGAAGTCTATCAGTGCCTCAAAATACGATTTGGTTGGATCAATCCAGAACCGGGCCGTGGTTGGTGAAGGATCGTTCGGAAATTTGATCGCAAAGGCGGCATGTGGATCAAACATCTGCAAATCAGCCGGGGCGTCCGGGGCCATCACTACCTCGACGCTGGATTTTCCGAACAGTTGTTCATAGTCGTCCTGGCCCGGCCCATCGTTGAAATCCCCCAGCACGATCAACGGGTCGCGGGCTTGCAAATGCCGCAGCACGCGGCTGCGCAGCCACAGGCATTCGGCCAATTGCTTGCGGCGATTTTCGATTGCCAAAGCGTGCAGATCGACATTCGGGTTGCGGCTGTGGGCGGCTTTGGATTTGGCATGCACCCCGATCAGCCGCAGGTTTTGGCCGTCGGCCGTTGTGACCGCCAATTCCAGCGGCGGTTTTGAAAACCGCACCAGATCGTCGCGGCCATCGCCATCAGTGTCCAGCCGCAACTGGCTGTCAAAGCGCGGCGCACCGGGCGCACCCCGTGTGGGGGCCAGATCGCCTTGCGGATCATGCCACGCTGTCAGCGCATCAGGATCATATAAAAATGCGATTTCCTGTTCCGTGTCAGAGGTATAGCCAATTATCGCCTGCCGCGTGCGCAAGCCGAAATGACGCGCAAATCCTTGCAATGCCGTTACCGTTGACCGGCTGCCGCTGTTGTCAGGGCCTTCAATGATCATCACGCCGTCGGCGTTCAGCGCGGCAAACACGGTGCCCAAAGCCGTCAGTTGCTGCGCCCGGCTGATCTTGTGGCGCGACGACGGCCCCGCATCCATCACCATGCGCCCGTCATCATCAAACAGCGTGTTGAACCATTCGACATTATAGGTGGCAAGGCGCAAAGGGGGCATCGGTCAGGCCGCCTTTTTGCCCTGAATTTCGTCCCATGCCGCATTCAGCGCAATCAAGCGTTGCGTGGCCAGCTTGACCGCTTCGACGGGCACGCCGCGCGCGATCATCACATCGGGATGGCTGTCTTTGACCGCAGCGCGCCACGCCGTGCGCGCCTGATCCACGCTGGCCCCCGCAGGAATGCCCAGCACATCATAGGGATCGCGCACAGCGCCCGCCACAAACCGCCCGCGCAGCACCCGGTAGCACCGATCATCAAGGCCAAAGATGGTGGCGACGTCGCGCAAGAACGCATCTTCGCGCGGATCAAACGCCCCGTCCGCCATGGCAATCTGAAACAGGCCTTCCAGAATGTCGATCAGCACATTGCGATCATCGGCGCACAGGGCCTGACCTTCGGTGCGAAACAGCGCCGCCACTTTGCGCGCATAGGCATCAAAGCCCGCAACATCCTGCCGGGCCAGATTGAACAGCCGGGCGGCGTTGGCGGCTTCATTATCGGGGATCACAAAGATGCGGCGAAAGGCGGTCACCTCGTCGCGGGTCACTTCGCCATCGGCTTTGGCCAGTTTTGCGCCCAGTGCGATCACCGCAATGGTAAAGCCGACCGAGCGTTCGGGCACCGGGCTTGCACGCAGCGCATCAAACACCGCCCCCAGCCCTTGGCCGGTGGTCAGCGCGGCAATCGCTTCGGATATGCGGGTCCAGATTGACATCGGGGGAATATAGCGCGGCCGTGCGCCAGTGTCAGGTCAGGAATTTCTGCATCAGCACAAGATCAAGAAACCGGCCGAATTTGAACCCCGCCTGCGGCACAACCGCGATCTGCGCATAGCCCATCGCGGCGTGAAAGGCCCGGGCCGCCGCGTTTTCCGCGGTGATCCCTGCGATCATCTGATGCGCGCCATGGTCGCGGGCATGGGTTTCCACTGCCGCCAGCAACGTCCGCCCAACGCCTTTGCCGCGCCCGCCCGGTGCCAGAACAATTGTGTGTTCCATGCAGGTGGCATAGCCGACACCGGCGCGAAACTGCGCATAAGTGGCAAATCCCAGCAGGGTTTGCGCCTCGGTTTGCGCCACAAACACCGCATAGCCCGCCGAATGGCGATCCTCAATCATCTGGGCAACGTCTTGGGCGGTC
Organism: Cypionkella sp.; assembly: GCA_031422555.1. Classification (GTDB taxonomy): domain Bacteria; phylum Pseudomonadota; class Alphaproteobacteria; order Rhodobacterales; family Rhodobacteraceae; genus JANNAT01. The sequence goes on from JANPLZ010000173.1 coordinate 5,109, forward strand.
TTTTCAACGGCGTTGAAGGTGATCACCGTGTCGCGGATCCACGGGTTCCACAAAACCGCCAGATCGACGGCATCTTGCGCACGCGCCATCCGGATCATGCTAACACACGAACGCCGTGGGGGGTGGTAAAACTGGCGTGCAGGGCTTTGATGCCGCCTTGCGCAATCACAACCCGTGGATCGTCCAAGCGCCCCTGCAGGGCCGCGCGCAGATCATCCGCGCGGGGATGGGCGATTTCCAACAGCTTCAGCCGCACGCCGCTGTCGGGCAGCGCCTGCACCGGATGCAGCGCGCCGTGCCATTGGATCAGCGCCGGGTAGGCGCCGTCAAAGGGCAGTTTGCCATCCGCTGGCACCGCCATGTCCCAAGCATATGCGCCGCGCTGCAACGACAGGGGCACGCCAATGCCCGCCGGGCTGACCGCCACAGCCGCCGCAATATCATCGCAGCGCGCCACCCAGTTGGTAAGTCGCGGCGGCCCTGCAAAATGATCCAGATCAAACCATCGCGGCCATGATGGGCGCGGGGCCGACGGATCGGCGGCAATCACCTCAAGATACACATCGCCCAAGGCCAACAGCCGGTTATGCGTCGCCATATGCGGATGCACACCACCGCCCGACAGGGCCACGCCCAACGCGTCTTCAACCGCTGCCACGCCATCGGCCAAAGTCACCGCTGACACCGCAAGATGATCAAGGATCAGCTTCACGCCATTTCGCCCAGTTTGGTGGTGGCTTTCAGCGATTGCGCCAGCGAGGTAAACCGCGCCTGAGCCACTTCGCCAAACAGCCCCTGGCCGTCTGCCGTCAAATCCAGTTGCAGCAGTTTGGTCTTGGGCAGCCAATGCAAACGGGCCGCCTTGCCCGGATCGCCGACGGCAAACATCGCCCCAAACCGCATGGCCTTGCCCAGCACTTCGGCGTCTTTCAACTCTTCCTCGGTCAACAAACGGAACAGATTTTCCATCCGTGATCCCGAATGGCTGTTCTTATAGCGGTGCAGCAACGCCAGCCCCAGAAACACCCGGCCCGGATGATCAAGGCCGCCCAGATTGGCGCGGGTGGCGTTGTCAAAACAGGCCTCGGCCCGGTAATCGGGATGCGCGCGCCAAGTGGTATCGTGCAGCAAACACGCGGCTTTGATCAGGCGCAGGCGGTCTGGCGTGGCGTCAACGAACAGGGGCTGCAGAAATTCAAACAGATTTTTGCCAAAGCCGGGGATGCGCGCAAAGGATTTTTCCGCCATCCGCGCGGCTTCGATCAACGGATCGCGCGCCCGCAGCCGTTCGGGCATTTGTTCATACAAAAGCCCCTCGCGGATGCCATAGGCCGAGACGTCGATTTCGGATGGCTTCAGCACCCGGATGATTTCGCGCAGCACTTCGCAGGCCAAAGGCACCAGTTCCATCCGTTCGGGCGAGGTGCCGGTGCGGGCGCGCAACAGCGCCAGATCGGCGGTGGCAATCCAATCCAGCGTGTCCAAAAGCCCCGACGGCGTCATGCGGTATTCGTGCAAAACCGTCAGCGGATAGGCGCGACGTTCCATGTCCAGCCGCGCAATTACCCGCCACGATCCGCCCACCAGATAGACCCGCTCGCCTTCGGACTTCAAATCTGCTTGGGCGTCTTTCAAAACCCGGCCAATATGCGTGGCACGTTTTGCGGGGTCAGACGACACTTGTTGCAGCCGGAACGGCCCCAAGGGTGTGGACACCCGTTTGCCCACTTTGCCGCCACCGATGCGCGCCAACTCCATCGAGTTGCCGCCCAGATCGCAAACCATGCCGCGGGCTTCGGGCCAGCCCAGCAGCACGCCTTGGGCAGACAGCCGCGCCTCTTCGGCACCGTCAATCACCCACAGCCGCAGCCCGGTCTTGGCCAACACTTCGGCTTGAAATTCCGGGCCATCGGCGGCTTCGCGGGTGGCGGCGGTGGCCACAACCGTCAGAGTTTCTATGCCCATCCCCTTGGCCAGCAACGCAAATCGCGTCAGCGCCGCCAGTGCGCGCACCCGGCCGTGGGGGTTCAGGCGGCCAGTTTCGGCCAGACCCTTGCCCAAGCCACACATGACCTTTTCGTTATAGAAATACGCCGGTGACCGGGCCGCCCCATCAAACACCACCATCCGGACCGAATTTGATCCGACATCCACCACCCCCACCCGTGAAAGTGCGCGCGCCGACGGGTCATCAAACAACGGGCGGCCAAACGGGCCGTGATCCTCATCGGTTTCGGTATTTGACATCGCAAGGGGCCCCAACTTTATGCAAGTTTTGGAACATCCTTTGCGCCAGCGGTGCCACGACCAGACAGCGAGGGATTCTCCATGAAGAACCGATGACAGTTGAACGCGTTGCCGTCTACCGGCATCAAATCGCGCTGATAGCTGCCATCGGGTTGCAACACCCATGATTGCGCCTCATCCGCCAGATTTGCCGCCATGATCTGCCCCACGATTTGCGCCTGCACGGTGGGGTTGTGAATCTCGATCAAGGTTTCCACCCGGCGCGTCAGATTGCGGCCCATCCAGTCGGCGGATGAGATAAACACCCGCGCCGATTTTGACGGCAGCCCGTGGCCAGAGCCGAAACAGACGATGCGCGAATGTTCCAAAAACCGCCCGACGATGGATTTTACCCGGATGTTTTCCGACAGCCCCTTGATGCCGGGGCGCACACCGCAAATGCCGCGCACGACCAGGCTTATTTTCACCCCGGCCTGGCTGGCGGCATAGAGTGCATCAATGGTTTCAGGCTCGATCAGGCTGTTGATTTTGGCCCAAATTTCGGCAGGACGCCCGGCGCGGGCGTGGTCGGCCTCGGTGGCGATCAACTCCAGAAGGCGCGGCTTCAAGGTCATCGGCGCGATGGCCAGATTTTCCAACCCCTGCGGCTGCACATAACCCGACAGATAGTTGAACACCCGCGTCGCATCGCGCCCCAAGGCCGGATCGCAGGTGAAAAACGACAGATCGGTGTAAACCTTGGCGGTGATCGGATGATAATTCCCGGTGCCATAATGGGTGTAAGTCACCAGATTTTCGCCTTCGCGCCGCACCACCGTGCTGATCTTCGCATGGGTTTTGTAGTGGATAAAGCCGTAGACCACATGCGCGCCGGACCGTTCAAGGCGGCGCGACTGGCGGATATTGGCGGCCTCGTCAAAGCGGGCTTTCAACTCGACCAAGGCCGTGACCGACTTGCCCGCTTCGGCGGCTTCGCACAGGGCTGATACGATCGGGCTGTCCCAACTGGTGCGATACAGCGTTTGCTTGATCGCCAGAACGTTCGGATCGCGCGCCGCCTGTTCCAGAAACCGGATCACCAGATCGAAGGTTTCATAGGGGTGATGCAGCAAAATATCCTTTTGCTTGATCGCCGCAAACATATCGCCGTCGTTGTCTTGCACCCGTTCGGGAACGCGGGGGGTGAAAGGCGGCCACAGCAGGTCTTTACGCGACCCCAAAATCAGCTCTTTCAGATCGGCAATGCCCAAAAGGCCGCGCACTTCGACCATTTCATCGTCGGTAACACTTAGTTCTTCCATGATCAACGCGCGCAACTCTTCTGGCGCGCCCGCCGACATTTTCAGCCGGATCACCTCGCCGCGGCGGCGGCGTTTCAGCGCGGTCTCAAACTCGCGCACCAGATCTTCGGCCTCGTCCTCGACTTCAAGGTCGCTGTCGCGCAGCACCCGAAACATGCAGTGGCCTTTGTCGGCATAGCCCGGAAACAGCATGTCCAGATGCAAAAGCAGCAACTCTTCCAGCGGCAAGAACCGATTTTCGCCGGGCTTGCCGGGCAAAGGCACAAACCGCGCGATTTGCTGCGGGATCGGCAACAGCGCCTTCAGGGTGCGGTGATCGGATTCACGTTCCAGTTCAAGCGCCAGCGAAAACCCGGTGTTGGGAATAAACGGAAACGGGTGCGCCGGATCAATCGCCAATGGCGACAACACCGGGAAAACCTTATTCAAAAAGTGATCTTCCAGAAATTTCAAGTCGCGCCCGGTCAGTTTGGAGCGCGTGCAAAGCACGATGCCCTGCGCCTCCATCTCGCGTTTCAGCTTGTTGAACACCGCTTGTTGGGTGTGCATCAGGCGGCGCGCATTGGCGTTGATCAGCGTCAGTTGTTCCACCGGGGTGCGGCCATCTTCGGACAACGTCGCATTGTTCGCCCGCGCCAGCGCCCGAAGGCCCGCCACCCGAACCGAGTAGAATTCATCAAGGTTGGTGGCCGAAATCGACAAGAACCGCAGCCGTTCCAACAACGGCACCGCCGGGTTTGACGCCTCATCCAGCACCCGCCAGTTGAAGGCCAGCCACGACAGTTCGCGGTTGAAAAATCGCTGCGGGCCAGTGACTTCGGCAACCGACACTTCAACCGGCTGCGGGAACGGGGCTTTGAGGAAATCTGCTTGGGTCATGGCGCCTTATGCGGGGTAAATATGACAGTTTTATAACAGGTTTTCAGTCATTCGGTGGCCTGTCCAATATCTGTGCCGCCAAGGCCCGTGTCACCGGACGCCCCAAGGTCAGCGCCGCCGCGTCTAACTGCGCCACCAGTTGGCGCGCGGTGCCGATAGAACGTTCAATCCGGCTGATCAGATAGGGGATCAGGTTGGGCGGCACGGTGATTTGGCGGTCGGCGAACAGCTTGACCAGCACCGCCGCCAGCAGCGCATCATCGGGGACTGCAAGGGTGGTCAAGGCCGTTGCCTGCAACCGGCTTTGCAGATCGGGCAGCGTCAGGCCCCAATCGCGGGGAGGGGTGGCGGCGGTGATCAGCAACCGCCCCGATGGCGCCAGCAGATTGTGCAGATGAAACAACGCAGTCTGGCCCAAAGGGTGGCCTGCAACGGCCTCGGCATCTTCCACACAGACAGCGCCTGCGGCCGCGAGGTCCGGCAGGTTTGCCGACGCCAGATCGCGCGACCGGATCGTTGCAGCCCCAGCCATATCTGCCCAGATATGCGCCAGATGGGTTTTGCCCGCCCCTTCCGGCCCCACCAACAGCATCTTGCCGTCCGGCCAATCGCGCCAGCCGTCCACAACCATCAGGGCCTGCGCGGTGGCTGGCGAGACAAAAAAATCAGCGCGCGCAAAGGCTTGGGCCGCGGGCAGGTCAAAGGCCAGTTGCGTGACCATCGGTTGGCCCTTATCCGGCATCATCGGGGGGTGGGGTGCGCCCGGCAACCCCCCGATACAGCAGACTGTCTTGATAGCGTCCGATGCCAAACCGCGTCAAAACGCCAATCGCCGCCGCCACCGGCACCGCGATCAGCATGCCGACAAAGCCAAACACCGACCCGAAGGCCGACAGCGCAAACAACAGCCAGACCGGATGCAAGCCCACCGATTTGCCCACCAGTTTGGGCGTCAGCACATTGCCTTCGATGAACTGCCCGGCGGCGAATATCGCCGCAACAATACCAATCGACAGCCAATCGCCCCAGAATTGATAAAGGGCGAGGCCGATCGCCAACGCCCCGCCCACCAGCGACCCGATATAGGGAATAAAGGTGATCGCCCCGGCAATCGCGCCCACAATCAGGCCAAACTGCAAGCCCGCCAGCATAAGTGCGGCGGAATAAAACGTGCCCAGCGCCACACAAACCGACAATTGCCCGCGCACAAAAGCCGCAAGCACTGTATTCACTTCGCGCGCCAGCCTGCGCACCACCGGCGCGTGATCGCGGGGCAGCATCGCGTCGATGCGGGCGATCATGCTGTCCCAGTCCATCAGCAGATAAAAGGTAACCACTGGCACCACCAACAAGAACACCAGTGCCGAAATCAAGCCCAGCGCCGATGACAACAGCCCCCGCGCCAACTCGCCGCCGCGCGACTGAATGGCGGTGCCGATCTCGGCCAGCGTCTGGCGGATGGTAGACGTCTCATCGGACAGATCGGGAAAACGGTCCACCAATGCGGTTTGCAACCCGCGCGCGATGTCGGGAGCGGCGTTGATCAGCGCGGTCAATTGCTTGACCAGTTCCGGAATGACCGACAGCACCAACAGCACAATGATCAGCACCGCGCCCAGCAAGATAACCGATGTCGCCGCAACCCGGCTAAGGCCCAGCTTTTGCAGCTTGTCCGCGACCGGATCAAGGAAATAGGCCAAGGCCCCACCAACGATAAACGGCAACAGAACCGATCCCAGAAACCACAGCAGTGCAAAAAACACCAAAAGGGCCACGCCCCAATATTTTGCTTGATCGCGGATCGGCAAGGCCATGCTGGTGTCCTTCGAATGATCCCCGACATATCACCCTTGCACGATCTTCATGCAAGGGCACAGACAGGGATTGGCCCCACCGATTGCTCGGCAGGGCCAACTTAAAGGATCGAACTGGTTAACCTTGCACTGGTACTACGAATTCACGGCGCAATCAGGGTCTTGCACATAACCAACTTGGCTACTCGTTACTGAGAGATAACGCAGTTATGTCTGAACTGGTTCCCTGTAAAAACCACAGGGCCTTAGTGGCACTTTGGCCGTGCGCCGGGGATCAAAACCTTGTCGATCACATGGATCACGCCATTGTCGGCCTTGATGTCGGCGATGATCACGTTTGCCATCGTGCCGGTGCCGTCATCAATCGTCACACCGGCGGCGGATTTCGAGATGCACAGGCGCTGCGATGTCAGCAAGGGCTTGAAATAGGTTGATCCATTCGCAAAATCGCCAGCCATCAAAACCCGGTCATCGACGTGGTAAAGCAAGATATCGGTCAACTGACCTTTGTTTTCCGGCTTCAGCAGTGTCTCGACCGTGCCCGCTGGCAGGGCGGCAAAGGCGTCGTTCACCGGCGCATAGACGGTAAAATTGCCGGGGCCCGCCAAAGTATCGGCCAGACCTGCGGCTGTAACGGCGGCCACCAGCGTGCTGAACCGCGCGTCGGCTGCGGCAATGGCGGTGATGCTTTCGGCGTGCGCTGCCGAGCCGATGGTCATGGCAATGGCGGCGGCGGCAAAGAAGGTTGATTTGGTCAAGATGGTCACTCCTGTTCACTGGTTAAGCCATGTCCCCACTGGCTGGCTGCAAGGGATACGCAGCGTTTGCGGCATTGGGTCACAGGCTTACGGCTTCGTGATGGGCTGTGAAGTTTTGGCGTGAAACTGTTTCAGGTCTTTTTCGTAGCCCCGCTGCGATCCCGGCAAACCCTGCCCTTGCCTGCCCGCGCGGATTTACCTACACGTCTGGCAAGCCCATTTTCCAAAGGTGTTGCCATGCGTCTGAGCCGCTATTTCCTTCCCGTGCTGAAAGAAAACCCTGCCGAGGCGCAGATTGTGTCGCACCGCTATATGCTGCGCGCGGGCATGATCAAACAGCAGGCGGCGGGGATTTATTCGTGGTTGCCACTGGGCCTGCGGGTGCTGCGGCGGATCGAGGCGATCGTCAACGAAGAACAGGAACGTGCAGGCCACATCCCGTTGTTGATGCCAACCCTGCAACCAGCGGATTTGTGGCGCGAGTCCGGGCGCTATGACGATTACGGTCAGGAAATGCTGCGCATCACCGACCGTCAAAAGCGCGAATTGCTGTATGG
>JANPLZ010000174.1:0-4418 GCA_031422555.1 Cypionkella sp.
AGCGCAAGCGCGGTCAAAAGCATGACGCCAAGGCGCCTTACTACAAATTTCAGCATATCTGGTTCCCCATTGGTGCCAATCAAAGTCGGCGGCTGACTGCGGTTGTTATTGTGCAATCAGGTCAGGCGGCAGCGTCGTGTCGGGCAGCGTCGTGTCGGGCAAAGTTGGTGTCACGCAAGCCAAGTGTCAGGCTGGCCAAGTGTGGGGCCGGTTTGATATCAGGCCGGTTTGGTATCAGGCCGGGCGCGCTTGATAAGGCGCGCCCGGCCCGTCGAAAAGTTAAGAGATCGACCACTTGTAGTGCTGGTGTTCGAACGACGGGTGCATATCGACGTTCACACCGGCCTTTGCGTGGCGATACAGCGAGCGCCAGAACGGCTGAATGATCACGCCTTCGTCTTGCAGGATGGTTTCCATCGACACCATCACTTCGCGGCGCGCATCGGCGTCGGCCAGAGATTTTGCCTTGGCCATTGCGGCATCGAAATCGGCATTCGCCATGCCGGTTTCATTCCACGACCCGGTCGAGGTATAGGCATAATCCATGTTCTGGATCGCCAGCGGGCGGTGGTTCCATGTGGTCGACGAGAACGGGTATTTCTGCCAATCATTCCAGAAGGTTGACCCTGGCATGACGGTGCGCTTTACCTTGGCACCGGCGTCGCGCAGCTGGGCTGCGACGGCATCGGTGGTGGCGGCTTCCCAGCCGTCATCCAGCGAAATGATTTCCAGTTCCGTCTCTGCCAGACCGGCAGCCGTCAGCGCGGGCATCAGGCCGGCAGGATCAATCACCTGCGCCGGGATCGCGGCATATTCGGGGTGAACCGGGCAGACATGGTGGTTTTCTGCCGTGGTGCCCAGACCGTTATAGCCCAGTTCCAGCACAACTTTGGGATCAACCGCCTTCTGAATCGCTTGCCGGACGGCCTTGTCTTTGTAAAGCTCGCTGGTCAAACCGTTCATCCGCACCACAATCGTCGATGCCGTGACGGCTTCCAGCTTGGTCCAGCCCATGCCGTCAAGAATGCCGATGTAATCGCCGGTGGATTCGTAGTTGACGTCGATCTCGTCAGACCCCGCAAGCGCCACCATGGCGGATGGATCGGTGCCAAAGTCGATGTAGTGAATTTCGTCCAACGGGGCCACGCCGCCCCACCAGACATGCGCCGCGGGCGCGCGCACCAAAGTCATCTTCTGGCCGACCATGATTTCACCCGGCACATACGGCCCGGTGCCGATGGCGTTGGTCGATGGGTCTGATCCGTCAACGAACGACGCATGCACGATGGCCGATGGATAGTCGGAAATGGTGGCCGGGATGGCGATGTCTGGCACGCTCATCATCAGTTTGACGGTCATGTCATCGACCTTGACCACCGATCCTGCGCGCAGCTGGGTGACCATGACGGCGGCACCTGCTTCGTCAACCTTGGCGGTGCCATCGGCATTCATTGCCGCAACCGATTCCGACAGGCCGGGGAAACGCGACGCCATGGCGTTGCCTTCGACGCTGCCATCGGTCCAGCGGCCAAAGTTGCGCACCACGTCATCGGCGGTGAACGCATCGCCGTTGTTCCACATGACGCCCGGACGCACTTTCAGCGTGTATTCGGTGGCATCGGCATTGACTTCCCATGAGTCAAGCAGGCGGCCTTCGAAGGTGCCATCGGGGTTATACTGCACCAGATATTCCAGCCAGCCACGATACACGTTGGCAATCTGTGGCCAGTCTGCCAGCCGCGGGTCTTTTTGCGCTTTGGTTTCCATCGCCACCCGCAAGATGCCACCAACTTTGGCCTCTTGGGCGGCAAGCGGCGCGTCCAGACCCAGCAGGCCATAGGCCGCCACAGACGAGACGCCCAACGCGGTGGCGCGGGTCATGAATTCACGGCGGCTGAGTTTGCCATCGCGCACTTCTTGCGCGTGCATCAGCGCGGCTGGGTGCAACGGCGCCTCTATTGTCTGCATTTTTGTCATTGTCGTCTCCCTGGAAAGGCCAAGCCTTTGGCTTTTTATACGGTGGCAGCCGACCGTTGGTGCGCGCCCTAGATGTCCATGCCCCACGCTGAACACGACAGGGGAAACCGCGCAATCAAAAGACCAGCCTCACCACCCCATTGCGCATTTTTTCGCGGCTTGCGTCAACGGCTGGATTCGCCGCGCCATGACACGTTTGCGACAATTCCGCGCGTGATCGTCGTTTCTATGCGCATCAATTCCGGTCAAGGCCCGGCCCCAAGACAATCCGTCCCAAACGGACAGGGTTCCGCCAAAGCGGACAGGGCCGGATAGAATCACTTGGGCGGTGCCGGGATCAGGCGCTGCGGCGAAATGCCGTCGGAGAAACGCCGGTCAGATGTGCGAAAGCGCGGGTGAAATACGCAGGCGAGGTAAAGCCCAGCGAGGTTCCGATCCGCCCCACTGCCATGTCGGTTTCCGACAGCATGCGACGGGCCTCAAAGATCCGCCGGTCTTGCAACAGATCAATCGCGGACCGCCCGCAGGCGGTGCGGCAACAGCGCGTCAGATGGGTGGGTGTCACCCCCAATGCCACTGCCAGTTCGCCCACCCCCACGCCCCGGCGAAATTCGCGTTCCATCAGCGCGGTATAGCGGGCAACAAGGCGGCGCGCGGCGTCGGGGCGCGGGGTTTCGGGGGCGGCCCGCACCGCCTGACGTTCCAGCCACACCCCCAGCAGCCCAAGATAGTGGCGGGCGGCGCGGTCATGCGCGGGGGTGTCGGCGTCCATCTCGCGCTGGATCATATCCAGCACCATGTTCAGCTCTTGTTGCGAATGCACGTCGCGGATGCGCAGATGCTGGGGGGTGCCGGGCAGGGTGACCGACGTGTCACGGCCAAAAAAGATCGCGGTGCCAAAGACTTGGGGGCCAACTTCAAAGCCGTGCATCACGCCTGCCGGGATATAGATGGCATTGTGCGCGGTATAGCCCCGCGTTTGCCCTGCGATGGTGATGCGGCCCTGACCTTTGGTGAACCACAAAAAGCACGGCTCTGACAGGGTGCGCATCGCCTCAACCCGCCAACGCCCGCCAGCCGCCAGCCGGGGGATCGCCACAAGGCGCATTTGCGAAGGATCGGCGGCGGTCAGGGATGTCATGTGCAGTCCAAATCGGGGGCCGGGTTCGGGATAATCAGCGGCCAGACTATGCAGCCCTGCCGCACAACCCAAGCGAAATAATGGCAAAGGTCAAGCCCGCGCGCGACTTGTCGCCGAAAGCTGTGGACAAGTCTGTGGCTAACCTTGGGGGCGAAATCGCGGGCGGTTTGCGGCTATGGCAGCGTGAGGCACCGCCAGTCCTGCATTTGCGACCGAAACCAAGTGCGCTGGCGTTTGGCATAGTGCCGCGAGGCCAAAGTGGCCGCCTGCACCGCAGCGTCCAGTCCGGTTTCACCGCGCAAATGGGCGATCAGCTCGCGCGCACCGATGGCGCGCGCCCACGGCTGGTTGGCGCGCCAATGGGGCAGGGCGGCGCGCACTTCGTCCAGCGCGCCTTGTGCCATCATCGCGTCAAACCGCGCATCGATTCGGGTGTTCAGCCACGCCACCTCGGGCACGATCACCACCGCTTCGCATTCGGCGCGGGGCAACAAGGCGGGCCCGGTGTTGTCTTGCCAGTCCGCCAACCCCCGCCCGGTGGCGCGCAACACTTCCCAGGCGCGCTGCACCCGCGCGGGGTTGGCCGGGTCAATCCGCGCGGCGGTGGCAGCGTCCAAGTCGGCCAGCAACACCGCAATCCCGTCCCGCAGCCGCAGCGCGTCGGCCTGCAGCCGAATTTCGGGTGGGGTTTCGGGAATATCCGCCAGCCCCTTGGTCAGGGCGGTAAAATTCAGCCCGGTGCCGCCGACAATCACAATCTTTTGGGTCAGAAACCCGCGCAGCTCGCGCAGCCAATGCCCCACCGAATAGGCGGTGTCGCGGTCAACATGGCCATAAAGCGCATGCGGCAGCGCCGCCTCGTCTGCCTGCGACGGGCGCGCCGACAGCACCCGCCAGCACGCATAAACCTGCAACGCATCGGCATTCACAATCACCCGCCCATCGCGCGCCGCCAGTGCCATCGCCAGCGCAGACTTGCCGCTGGCCGTGGGCCCCGCGATCAACACCGGGGCCTCGCGGGAGAGATGTTTTATCGCCACAGACACCCGTCGCAGTCCTTTCCTGATGGCCTAAGCGCACCAATGCCCCCGGGGTGGGTCAGCGCGCCGAAGGCAGCCGCGCGCGCCCCCACATCAGCAATCCTTGCCGACCCGTGTTGATCCCCGTTGAACCTGCCCCCGTTTTGCGACATTTTGCGCCGCAGTCAAACCCTGACGCGATATCAAGGATAAATCCCATGCCCAAAGCCAGTGGCGAGCCGCAAATTTCCTACGACCGCGTGATGCTGAAAATCTCGGGC
>JANPLZ010000175.1:0-37674 GCA_031422555.1 Cypionkella sp.
GCAACAATCAACCCGCGCTGACCTTTGCCTATCGGGCACACCAGATCAATAATCCGCGCCGAGCGGTCTTTGATAGTCGGGTCTTCCACTTCCATCTTCAACCGCTCATCAGGGTAAAGCGGCGTCAGATTGTCGAAATGAACTTTGTGTTTGGCCTTTTCCGGATCATCAAAATTGATCCGGGTCACCTTGGTCATGCAGAAATATTTCTCATTTTCCCGTGGCGCCGCGATAACGCCTTCAATCGTATCGCCAGTGCGCAGGCTGAACTGCCGCAAAATTTCCGGCCCTACATAAATATCATCCGGTCCCGGCAAATAATTCGCCGACGGAGACCGCAAAAATCCAAACCCGTCTTGCAGCACTTCCAGAACACCGTCACCGCCGATTTCCCAGCCTTCTTCAGCATGCTCTTTCAGGATCGAGAACATCATCTCGCCCTTGCGCATCGAAGGCGCATTCTCAATTTCCCATTCCTCCGCCATCGCCAGCAATTCTGCCGGGGTTTTTGCTTTCAGATCGGCAAGATTCAAATGCTCAACAGTCATTGGGACATATCCTAGGCGCAGTCCCAAAACTTTGGGCGGCAGTTGCATGTTCATGGAAAGCGGGATGGTCGAATGACCGCGCTGCAGGCCAGTTATCCACTGCACAGCGCAAAGTCAACGCTGTCAGAATTTCACAATCACCGAAACCACAATGACCAACAACAATACCGTCGGCACTTCGTTCATCAACCGGTATTGCCGACCGCTCAAAGTATTGCGCCCCGCTGCAAAATCCTTGCGCCGCTGGCCCAGCCAGATATGAAACCAACTCATCGCAATGACCGACACCGCCTTGGCCCATGGCCAGGCCGCAGTCCAATCAACGATCCCCGGTGTTGCAACCAAAGCCAGCCCGAAAATCCAAACCAGTATCATCGAAGGGTTCATAATGCCCTTCAAAAGCCGACGCTCCATCACCTGAAACATCTGATCGGTCGGGCTTGCTGCAACGACCTGCTCGACGTGATAGACATAAAGGCGCGGCAAGTAGAACAGCCCTGCCATCCATGTGATCACCGCAATCACATGGCCCGATTTGATCCACGGATAGTAGGTTGAAAGTAAGTCTGCCATATCGCTGTCCTTTGCTGCCATCTTCTTAAAGAAGTAAGTTTAGAAAGATAGATGTTGTAGTAGGGGCCGTGGATATCAGGATTATCCGTGCCGTCCCATAGATTACCCACAGCCTGCTGCGCGTGGATAACTTTGGTAAAACGCACCCAGATCATCAAGTGGCTTCATTTAAGTGAATTTAATCATCAAGTTAAGCCAGGGTTTCTTGCGTGCCCCACACGGCATAAACCTTCACGGCCTTGGGATATCTTGCCTTATCCACACTGCGGTAAATCGCTTATCCCCTTGTGGGTTACTTGCGCGAAGGTCCGGCCGTTCTTGACAAACCGTGGTGCCTGCGGCCATTTGTCTGACAAATCATGGCTTCTCCCCAAAGTCAGTGGCCAGAACAAACCCAGATTACCCACAAGGCAACCCACAATGAACCGGCCCCTTATTCTGGCGTCAGCCTCGAAAATCCGGCTGGACATGTTGTTGGCGGCGGGGCTGATCGTTACCGCCCAACCCGCCCGCATTGACGAAGATGCCATTCGGATCGGCCTGCAGGCGGAAAATGCCGCGCCCCGCGATATTGCCGACGCCCTTGCCGAAATCAAAGCCCGAAAGCTGGCCGACAAATATCCAACCGAACTGGTGTTGGGCTGCGATCAGATTTTGTCTTTTCAGAGCCGGGTCTATGCCAAGCCCGAAAGCCGTGACGAGGCGCGCCGCCAATTGCAGTCTTTTTGCGGCCAAACCCATCACCTGATTTCTGCCATTGTGCTTTACGATCAGGCCAAACCCGTCTGGCGGCACATGTCCGAGGCCAGCCTGACCATGCACCCGGTCAGTGACGCCTATCTTGACGATTACCTGACCCGCAACTGGCACAGCGTGCAACACAGCGTCGGGGCGTATAAACTGGAAGAAGAAGGCATTCGGTTGTTTTCCGCCGTCAAGGGCGATTACTTTACCATCCTCGGCTTGCCCTTGTTGCCGCTGCTTGGCTATTTGGGCCAACGGGGGTTTATCGCGACATGACCGACCTGCCCCGCATCCCCTTGGCTGGGGTGATCGGCCACCCGATCGCCCACAGCAAATCGCCGCATCTGCACGGCTATTGGCTGCGCCGCTATGGCATCAAAGGGCACTATGTTCCGATGGATGTTGGTCAGACTGATCTGAAAGACGTGCTGGCAACGCTGCCAAAATTGGGCTTTGTCGGGTTGAATGTTACTATCCCGCATAAAGAAGCGGTGCTGCACCTTGCTGACATCGTCACTGATCGCGCTGCGCTGATCGGTGCGGCAAATACGTTGATTTTCCGCAAAGACGGCCGCATCCATGCCGACAATACCGACGGATCGGGGTTCATCGCCAATCTGCGCCAGAACGCCCCCGCTTGGGTGCCAACCGCCGGTCCGGCGGCGGTTTTTGGTGCGGGCGGTGCCGCGCGCGCTGTGGTCGCGGCCTTGATCGAAGTTGGCGTGCCGGAAATTCGCATCGCCAACCGCACCCGCCCGCGGGCCGAGGCGTTGCGCGCTGACTTTGGTGCAAAACTGAAAGTCGTGGATTGGGTGCAGGCCGCCAATATGCTGGAGGGGGCCGCCACCGTGGTTAACACCACCGCGCTGGGCATGTCAGGTAAACCCGACTTTCGTGTGCCGTTAGACGCGTTAGAGCCGTCGGCGTTGGTTACCGACCTTGTCTATACACCGCTGGTGACGCAACTGTTGCGGGACGCGGCCGCGATCGGGTGTGTGACCGTCGATGGTCTTGGAATGCTGCTGCATCAGGCCGCCCCGGGGTTTGAGCGGTGGTTTGGTCATCGTCCCGACGTCGATGACGCCACCCGCACCGCCGTTTTGGGGCTATGACCTACCGGCTTGGCCTAACCGGCTCTATCGGCATGGGAAAATCGACCACGGCGCAGATGTTTGCGGCCCTTGGTGTGCCGGTGTGGGACGCGGATGCGGTTGTTCACGCGCTCTATGCGCCCCAAGGTCTGGCGACCGCGCTGGTGGCACAGCTTTATCCGGACGTCATCCAGAACGGTGCGGTGTCACGACCGTTGTTGCGGCAAAAAATCGCGGCAGATCCTTTGGTGCTGGATGCCTTGCAAAAGATCATTCATCCGTTGGTCAGCGCCAACCGCATTGCCTTTCTGGCGGCAACCAACGCTCCTGTCGTCGTGTTGGATATCCCCCTGCTTTTTGAAACTGGCGCGCAAGTGCACTGCGATGGCATTGTGGTGGTCAGCGCGCCGCCCGCGATTCAACGCGAACGGGTGCTGGACCGCGGCGATATGTCAGAGGCAGAATTTGATCTGATCCTTGCCCGGCAAATGCCGGATTCCGAAAAACGCGCCCGGGCCACCTGGGTGATCGAAACCCTGACACCAGACTTGGCGCGCGTCGCCGTGGCGGTTATTCTGGATGAAATTCGCCAAAGGAGTGCTGATGCGTGAAGTCGTTCTTGATACCGAAACCACAGGGTTTGAACCCAGCGAAGGCCACCGCATTGTCGAAATTGGCGCGGTAGAACTGTTCAATCACCTGCCGACAGGGCGCAGCTATCATCAATATCTGAACCCCGAACGCAACATGCCAAAAGAAGCTTTCGAAGTGCATGGCCTTGGCGATGATTTCTTGCGCGACAAGCCGCTGTTCAAGAACACGGCGCAGGCCTTTCTTGATTTTATCGCCGACGCACAGTTGGTTATCCACAACGCCGCGTTTGATATGAAATTCCTGAACGCCGAACTTAAGGCAGCGGGATTTGCCCCTCTGCCCTTTGCCCGCGCGACCGATACCCTGATGTTGGCGCGCAGCAAATATCCCGGCTCGCCGGCATCGCTTGATGCGCTGTGCCGCCGCTTTGGCGTCGATAACTCGGCCCGCGAAAAACACGGCGCGTTGCTGGATTCCGAGATTTTGGCAGAGGTCTATCTGGAACTGATCGGCGGCCGTCAACCTGATTTTGGCCTGAACCCCACGGCCCAAGCCAACACGTCCGGTGCTGCGTCAACCGGGCCAGACTGGCGGCCAGCGCCACGGGAATTACCGCTGCCACCGCGCCTGACAGTGCAAGAAACCGCAGCGCACGCCGACTTTGTCACAGCCATCGGCGAAAACGCAATCTGGTTAAAACGCGGTTAGTGTTGCGCGCGCCCGAAAGCTCCACAGCAAATTCGGGCGCGTGGAAAATGTCAGTTTGGTTGACCTTGCGCCACTTGCGCCGCCGAACGGCGCTGCAATTCGGTGCGGTACAGCGCCAGAAAATCGACGGTGTCGATGTTCAGCGGGGGAAAGCCGCCGTCGCGCGTGACGTCCGAAATGATCCGTCGCACAAAGGGGAACAACAGGCGCGGGCATTCGATCAACAAGAACGGATGCAGCTGGTCCTCGGGCACGCCCTCGACATGGAAAATGCCGCCGTAATCCAACTCCATCAAAAACAGCGTGTCACCGTTTACCTTGTTCTTTGAGGTCACTTTGAACTTGGTCACGATATCAAACTGATGGTCTTGCGCCCGTTTGCGCGCATCAAGGCTGACGGCCACCTGAATATCGGGCTGCACATCGCCGCCGGTGATGCCCTTCTGGGCCACCATGTTTTCAAACGACATGTCCCGCACATATTGCGCCAACACCGACATTTTGATTTGCGGCGCGCCGCCAGTTTCTTCGGCCATCCGACCCACTCCTTGGAAATTTGCTGCACCGTCCTAAGCTGCACCGTCCTAGCAGGTCAATCCGCGTCGCTCAATGGCTGGTCCATTTGGGGTAGTGGGTCAGTTTGAAATATCTATTTTGCGCGGCTGATAAGTGCCTCGTTTTTTCGGGGCTTCCCCAGCGGCCTCTACCAATGCAACTAGGTCTTCAACCTCCCAAGGGCTAGACACAAGGCCAGCGGCCATTGCAGGCGTCATGCGAAGTGTCTTGTGGGTGCGGCAGAAGTTGTAGTGCATGAAGTGCAGGGCAACAGCGTAGGCGTGGTTTTCAGCTTTCTTTGAGAAAGCGTTTGTTAGGCGGGTAAAGCGGCGCATACCCATGCGCATAGTAAGGTTTTGACGCTCGATGTGGCTGGTTCCAACTTGCGCCATGTCGGGCTTGCCGAAGATTGCTTCTTTTTTCGCGCCTGTGCATTCGGCAGGGCTATACTTGCGCTCATGGCCTTTGTGGCCTGTCAGGTCACCATACTGCTTGATCAGCATGGCATAGTCTACGTCGCCAGAGAACGCATCAGAGACGGCCTTGAGGTATCCAGCGTGGCCATCCGTTGTAAGTTGAACGCGGGTTGCCAAACGGTCAGCAAGGTCAAACATAAACTCGCGCGCGGTTGAAGCGGAACGGTCGCCTACGGTGTAGGAAATCATCAGTTTGGTATCGCGGTCCATTGCGGTCCAAGTCCAGATATCGCCAGCATCTGCCGGAGCAGCTTTGGCTTCGGCCACGTTGCGCTCTTTGGCGTAGCAGAATGACCAGATTTCATCTGCCTGCACATGGGCGGCTTTGACATTACGAACATTCTCATCGTGATAAGCGGCGCAAGCCTTCCCCGCATCTTCCAGAAGCTTCGTGACGGTGTTTTTGGACACGTCAGCAATCCGCGTGGTGGCGCGGATGGAATTGCCTTCCACCAGAAGGCGGAGGATTAGGGCGCGGGTTTTGGTGTCTAGCTTGTTCATGCAGATAAGATATATTCAAAGTGACCTAACTGCAAGCATAAAATATCAGCTTGCGTTTTTGCGCAAGTTGCTTAGTATATCTGAATCAAAGGGAGAGGCATCAATGCCGGACTACAAAACGCCAGGGCAACTCATAGAGGCTCTTCTAGAAAAAAAGGGGTGGACGCAGCGGACGTTGGGGGTAGTTCTGGGAAAGGGCGACACGACGATCAACCGCTTGATAAGCGGAAAGGCTAATGTAGATGCGGAAACTGCACTGATGCTGGAAGAGGTTTTTTCGGTTCCGGCAGAGAAATTTCTGGAACTGCAAAAGGGATATGACCTCGCGCAAGCCCGTATCGTGGCGCGAGCAGACCCCGCCCGCGCGATCCGTGCTATGTTGTATGGTGAACTTCCACTGGGCGAAATGATCAAGCGCGGATGGATTGCAGCAGAAAGCATCCGCGATACCGAAAATGTGGATAAAGGTTTGATGCGGTTTTTTGGCGTAAATCGTGCGGAGGATATTGAAATACTTCCCCATGCGGCGAAAAAGACTGCCGTAAATTCCGATGCAACTCCCGCGCAAATTGCGTGGCTTTATCGCGTCAAGCAGATGGCGAATGGAATTCTAGCAAAGCCATACTCAAAACAAGCCCTTATTCAGGCTCTTCCAAAGCTGAAAGCGCTAGCGTTGTCCGCAGAGGGCGTGGCGCAGGTTCCCCGCATATTGATGGATTGCGGGATTCGCTTTGTGATCGTGGAAACGCTGCCCACTGCTAAAATTGATGGAGTTTGTTTTTGGCTAAATCCCAACGCCCCGGTGATCGGCCTCACCCTTCGCTTTGACCGTATCGACAACTTTTGGTTTGTTTTGAGGCATGAAATTGAACACGTCCTGCAAGGACACGGCACAGTGTCCGCAGTGCTCGATGCTGGCCTTGAGGGCGATAGGGCCGGAACGGGGCAGGACGTAACAGATGAAGAGAGGGTGGCTAATCGCGCCGCGCAAGAATTTCTTGTCCCCACTCATCAACTAGAGGCTTTTATCGCACGGAAAGCCCCGTTCTTTTCTGATCGTGACCTTCTTGGATTTGCCAAGATTATGCGGGTTCACCCCGGAATTGTAGCTGGGCAATTGCAACGCCAGACAAATAGATACGACCGCTTTCGGGATCATCTAGCCAAGATCAGGGCTAACATTTTGCCGAATGTCTTTAAAGATGGGTGGGGCGACGTCGCCCCCGTAGAGCAGTGAAAGGCCACATAACATGAGCAAACGACAAGAGCGCCAGCGGTTTATCCGCTTCTACAAAGAACAAACCGGTGAGTCCGAAATTAGCATGCCAAAGGTTGCGGCATTCGCCAAGACGCAAGGATGGGAAATGCCAAAGCCCCCATCCGATATTGATATGTTGGCGAAGCTATTTGCCGACGATGCTCAGGCGGAGCGCCGCTATGACGGTGCAACGAACCGCCCGTATCGCGCGTATCAAGCAATTCCCGCAGGTCCAGTTCAATTAAACATGTTCGTCTACGTTGATACCGATGAAGCAACGCGCCCCCAGATGCACAAATCCAGCGTCATAAAACGTGAGCAAATTGTAAGTGACGGCTATAACCTTGAATTGGATTTAGACCTTTGGAATCGCGTTCACTCTGATGAAGAACCTATTGTCCTGCCGATGGATTTGACGATGGATATCGCAATCCGCAAGGCGAGCGACGGTTACGATGATGACGAGGACGTGGCCTAACTCTTTTTCCAGCGGGCATCTGCTGCAATGCGGGCAATTTCTTTTCGCTGTTCTTTTGACAGTGCATCGGCCCGCGCCTTTCCGCCAGTTGACCCGGCCCCTTGTCTGTCACTGTCGGCTAGAATATCAGGATTGTGATCCCCCGTTGCCAAGTCCACGATGAACTTAGCAAGCCGGTTGGCATCGCGAGGGCGTTTGGGTTTGTCTGTCATGCCATTAACATAGTGTCTGTCCGCGCTGGGCGCAAACCCTGCCTCACGCGCGTGGAAACTTTCTTAATTCAAACTGACCCACTACCCCATTTGGACTTGGGTTCAACCTGCTTTGGGTCAGGTGCGACCTCTTCAAATTCGGCGTCTACCCAATCCGCTTCGGCACTTGGCCTGCGCGGCTGGCCAGCAAACCCGCGCCCGTTGACGACACCGCTTTTAATCCTGCTTGCCAAGACGCCGATCAATATCTGCCGCAGCGGCGGCACCATCAGCAAAAACCCGAGACTGTCGGTGAAAAACCCCGGCAACATCAGCATAAAGCCGCCGATCAGGATCAGCGCCCCATGGGCCAGTGGCGAAATCGGGTCTCCCGTGGTCCCGGCCCGTTGCAAATCACGCAACACGCCCAAGCCTTGCCAGCGCACCAAAAACGCCCCCAGCACCCCGGTCAGAACCACAATCGCCAGCGTCGGCCACAACGTAAGCCAGCCGCCCACCGTGATAAACAGCGCGATTTCAACCAACGGCACCAGCAAAAACAGCGCAAATACCCACTTCATTGTGACCCCCGCATTACTGATGCCCCGAAAGGTAGACTTGCGGCCATCCAACCCCTACATAAGGGTCCAAAGCCCGGGCCGCCAACCCCCCGGGCAAGTTTTGAGGGTCAGATGAATTCTTCCGTGCTTCAGCTTCTTGTCCTGGCCGGGATTGCGGTGTTCTTAATCCTGAAACTTCGCTCGGTGCTGGGCACCCGCGAAGGTTTTGAAAAGCCGATTGTGCCGGAAGACACCGCGCGGCCAAAGGGCAAGCGCGATTTTGAAGTGATCCAAGGCGGGCCAGACCGCGATATCACCGATCATGTGCCCGAAGGTTCGGACGCCGCCGCCGCTTTGTTGGCAATGAAGCAGGCAGAACCCGGATTTAATCTGGGCGAATTCATGCGCGGTGCGCGCGGCGCCTATGAAATGATCCTGATGGCGTTTGAACGCGGCGATCTGGACAGCATCCGGCCGTTTCTGTCGGACGAGGTCGAGACCGGTTTTGCCGAGGTGATCGACGCCCGCAATCGTGACGGCCGCACCGTTGAAGCTACCTTTGTCGGCCTGCGCGAAATCACCGTTTCGGCGGCTGAATATGATCCGAACACCCGCAGCGGCGAGATCACCTTGCGCTTTGTTGGGGAATTGACGTCGGCGGTGCGCGATAAGGCGGGTCAGGTTGTCGAAGGCTCGACCACCGAAATTAAGCGTCAGCGCGACGGTTGGACCTTTGCGCGCACCATGGGCGGTCAGGATCCGAACTGGCAACTGGTTGCCACCGGCGATTGAGCCAGAGGGCGCATGCGTGTCTTGGGCATCTTTCTGGCGGTCTTTATGACCGCCGCTAACCCCGCTGTGGCGCAAATGCTGAAGTATGAGTCGCTGGACGGTTGGCAAGACGATGACCACCGCGCGGCCCTTTTGGCGTTTTTGGAAACCTGTGCCTCCCTGCCAGAGGACTGGCAACCGATGTGCGCGCTGGGCGCTGATGCCACGGCGACAGGCGCTTCGGCGAAGGCGTTCTTTGAACTGGTGTTCAAACCGGTTCAAATTGGCGCGGCACCGGCGCTGTTTACCGGGTATTATGAGCCGGAATTGCGCGGATCGCCGGCCCGGACCCCGCGGTTTGCCTATCCGATTTATGCCCGCCCGCCCGAGCTGCAAGACGGGCAGGTGTATTATGATCGCGCGGCCATCGAGCGCGGTGTTCTGCGGGGCCGGGGGCTTGAACTGGCATGGCTGGAAGACCCGGTTGAGGTGTTCTTTTTGCATATTCAAGGCTCGGGCCGGATCAAGATGACCGATGGTCGGGTGATGCGGGTGGGCTATGCGGGCCGCAATGGCCATGCCTATGTGTCGGTCGGCAAGGAAATGGTGGCGCGCGGCACCATGACCGCGGATCAGGTGTCGGCCCAAGGCATCCGGTCCTATGTGCGCAACAACCCATCGGTCGGGGCCGATGTTTTGAATATCAACCCATCTTATATCTTCTTTCGCAAAATCAACAATCTTGCGGCGGACAAAGGCCCGATCGGCGCGATGGGAAAGTCGATCACCCCGCTGCGGTCTGTGGCGATTGATCCCGATTTCACCCCGCTTGGCGCGCCGGTTTGGGTGGAAAAAGACGGCGCTGCCCGCCTGCGCCGCCTGATGGTGGCGCAAGATACCGGCGGCGCCATTAAGGGGCCGCAGCGCGCGGATATCTTCTACGGCACCGGCGCGCAGGCCGGGGATGATGCCGGCGCGATCAAAGACGGCGGGCGGATGATTGTGCTTTTGCCGATTGACCGCGCCTACGCCTTGCTGCCGGAAGGTTGATTCATGGCGCGCCGCCGCACACTTCGCCCCGAAGAGGAAGAAATCTGGCAGGCAGTGGCCCGCACCGCCAAGCCGATGCATGCGATGGGCCATGTCTTTTTGAAAAAGCTGGAAACCCCGGCGGACCTAATGCCGTTTCAGCCCGAGACGATCCCACCGTTGGCCGCGCCAAGCCCGCGGTTACCGCTGTTCCGGCTGGGCGAAAAATCACGGGTGTTGCGCACACATGATCTGGCCCCGACTTTGCCACAGGCGCTGGCAAGTGCTGGTGTGCAAATGGACGCCAAGAAACACGCCAAGATGACCCGCGGCAAACTGGCGCCCGAAGCCCGGATTGATCTTCACGGGCTGACCCTGGCGCAAGCACACCCCGAGTTGATTCATTTTATCCTGCAGGCACAGTCGCTGGGCCTGCGGCTTGTTCTGGTCATCACGGGCAAAGGCAAGCGCGGTCAGGATATTGGCCCTATTCCGCAAAAGATGGGCGCGCTGCGGCATCAGGTGCCGCAATGGCTGCGCCTGCCGCCTTTGGGCATGACGGTCTTGCAGGTGTCAGAGGCGCATCTGAAGCATGGCGGCTCGGGCGCGTATTATGTCTATTTGCGCCGAACTACCGGGTAAATTCATTCGCCACAGTTGCGACCGGGCGCAAGACGATCTGTGTGGCATTCTGCACTGTCAACACCGCCCCCGATACCAGACCCACCCGCGCGATGCGGTCTTTTTCAAACGCGCTTTCAAGATCGCCGATCCGGTCGAGCAACAAGATCAACGCCGGGGAATCGCCCAAAGTAAAATGGCCCGCCCCTTCGGTAAATTGGCTGACATCCAGAAAAGTCACCTCAAGATCGGCCACTTTCGACACATCCGACAGCGATCCCAACCGTTCGGCCTGACCGGTCAGTTGCGCCGACAGCCGCAAAAACCGGTCGCGGTCCGACCCGAAAATCACAAACGGTTGTGGCAGCTTGCCAATAGTGCGGGCTTGGGCGCGAAACACGTCGACATCAATATCAGGCGAAATCAGGATAACGCCGCCAATCGCCGCCAAAGTGCCGGTGTCGCCGCGGATCGCAGCTTGGCGCATCGCCTCCATCGTCAGGCCCGACCCCATCGAATGCGCGACCAGCAAAATGCGCTTGGCCCCTGCCGCGCGAACTTCGCGGATCAGCGCCTCTAGCCCATCACGCGAAAACAGTGCCGAGTCGCGATCATACACATAGCCCAGCGGGATCGCCGCCGATGGCCAGGCATAATGCACCACGGTGCCGGGCAATTCCAGATCATGCGCAAACTGCGCGACCCGATACAGCCCTTCGGAGAAATTATTGTTATAGCCATGCACAAAGATCACCGCTTCGTCGCCATTCACCGCCAGCGACTTCGTCAGATCGCGGCGAAAATCCGGCTCACCTGAAAACAGCACTTGCCGGGCGGTGACGAAATGCTTGCGCGCGTTTGGCTTCGATCCGCGCGGTGGCCAGTTGATTTCGCCAAGTTCGCGCTCTGGCGGGATCGAAATGTCATAGCGCGCATAGCGCACCGCTTCTGATCTGCCGGTGTCAAAAGCCCCATCTTTCAGCTCTCGGGTGGTGGCGACAAAAACCGGGGTAATCGCACCCAGTCTTGCCCCTTCAGGGGCCAAGGCCAATTGTCCCCGCGGGCTGCAAGACAGCAGAACAGACAAGATCAGAACCAGAAGAATACGTGGCATGTAAGCCTTTCAAAATGGAATAAATATCAGGCTCTCACACTTCAGACCCTTACAGCACATAGCGCGAGATATCCGCAGACCGTGACATTGCGCCAAGGCGGGCCTCTACAAAAGCGGCATCAATCGTCACCGTTTCACCAGACCGATCCGGCGCAGAAAACGACAATTCTTCAAACACCCGCTCCATCACCGTATACAGCCGCCGCGCTCCGATATTTTCAACGCTTCGGTTCACTTCTGCCGCGATTTTGGCCAAAGCCGCAATGCCATCAGCGGTAAACGTCACAACCACCTGTTCGGTTCCCATCAAGGCCGCGTATTGCAGCGTCAGTGCATTTTCGGTCTCGGTCAGAATGCGCACAAAGTCGCCTTCCGTCAGCGCCGACAATTCAACCCGGATCGGCAAGCGTCCTTGCAATTCGGGCAGCAGATCGGACGGCTTGGCGCTGTGGAACGCCCCTGAGGCGATAAACAGGATATGATCGGTCTTCACCGGGCCATATTTGGTGGAAACCGTGGTGCCTTCGATTAAGGGCAACAAGTCGCGCTGCACGCCTTCACGGGAAACATCCGCGCCGCGCGCATCGGCTTTGGCGCAAATCTTGTCGATTTCATCCAGAAAAACGATGCCATTTTGCTGCACCGCGTCAAGCGCTGCCAGCTTTACCGCTTCGTCATCCAGCAGCTTGTCGGCTTCTTGCCCGATCAGGATGTCATAACTGTCAGCCACCGACAGTCGTTTGCGGCTTGAACGGTTGCCAAAGGCCTTGAACAGGTCTTGCAGCCCTTGCATCTGCATGTCCATCCCGGTGCCCGCAGGTATCATGCCTGCAGGGGCCGTTTCGGTAACCTCGATGTCGATCATGGTGGCGTCCATCTCGCCGCGCCGCAACTTGCCCCGAAACAAATCGCGGGTTTGTTCGCGGGCATCCTTGCCGGCCAGCGCCTCGATCACCCGGTCTTCGGCCGCGGTTGCGGCGCGGGCTTTGACATCGTCGCGCATCCGTGTCCGGGTGTCTGCCATCGCCGTGTCCATCAGATCGCGGATGATGCTGTCAACATCGCGGCCCACATAACCCACTTCGGTGAACTTGGTGGCCTCGACCTTTAGAAACGGCGCTTTCGCCAATTTGGCCAATCGTCGCGAGATTTCGGTTTTCCCCACCCCCGTTGGCCCGATCATCAGGATATTTTTTGGATAAACCTCATCGCGCATGTCGGCCGCCAGATGCTTGCGCCGCCAGCGATTGCGCAGGGCCACCGCCACCGCCCGCTTGGCGTCGTTTTGCCCGATGATGTGGCGATCAAGCTCTGAGACAATTTCGCGCGGGGTCAGGTCGGTCATTTTGAAATCCGCTCTACCGTCAGGTTGCCATTGGTGAACACGCAAATTTCGGCAGCAATTGCCATCGCCCGCCGCGCGATATCCTCGGCAGGCAGATCGGTTGTCATCAGCCCCCGCGCCGCCGCCAGCGCAAAATTGCCACCAGAACCAATCGCCGCCACATCATGTTCAGGCTCCAGCACATCGCCCGCGCCCGTAATGACATACAGATCAGCCCCATCGGTAACGATCAGCATCGCCTCAAGGTTGCGCAAGTATTTGTCCATTCGCCAGTCTTTCGCCAGATCAACGCAGGCCCGCGCCAATTGCCCCGGCGCGGCTTCCAGCTTTTTCTCCAGCCGTTCCAGCAGAGTAAACGCATCGGCGGTAGACCCGGCAAAACCCGCCACAACATGATGTCCGCCCGGCGACAACCGCCGCACTTTGCGGGCCGATCCTTTGATCACAGTATTGCCCAACGACACCTGGCCGTCGCCCGCAACAACCACTTCACCACCACGCCGGACCGCCAGAATGGTAGTGCCATGCCAGCCCGGAAATTTTTCATCGGCCATTTGATGCCCCTTATCGCTGGGTGATATATGGAACCCGGCCGCAAGCTGCACAAGCGCTTGCTATGGCTGCTGGGGGCGAAATCGCCTAAACTGTCCGCCATGAACCGCGCTAAAATTCTTAACTTCTATCTGACGGAACCCAAACGGGCGCGGGTTACTGCCGCCGGGGGCATTTATGCGCGCATCGCCGATGCCGCCAAGGCTGCGAAATGGCAAGTGGTGGTAAAAGACGAAGATGATCCTGTAGGCGGTGATGGTTATCATCTTGGCTACAATCGGGCGGTTACAGAGCCGCATTGCCTGTGTTTGCGGCGCTGTCATATGGATCCGTTTTACCGCATTGAAAACACGAATGATCGCTGGGATTGGCAGATTGCCGGTCAGGCGTTTACGCCAAGGCAAGCCCATTCCGAAGAGGAAGGATTTCGAAACCGCTGGCGCAATAAGCTGTTTGGCCCTGTGGAAATTCTGCGGCAAGGCCACATTTTTATGCCGCTGCAAGGCAAGCTGCTGATCCAGCGCCATTTCCAATCCGCCGCGCCGATCGAGATGATCCGTCAAACCTTGGCGGCCGATCCAACGCGCAACATTCTGGCCAGCCTGCACCCCCGCGAAGTTTACTCTGATGTGGAAAGGGCTGCGCTGGCGTCTTTTGGCCCGCGGTTTCAGTTGACAGACCAGCCGTCTTTGCAGGCGTTGGCCAGTTGTGACTACGTTGTTACTGAAAATTCAGCGATGGCACTGACCGGGTTTTTTGCACAAAAACCGGCGGTTCTGTTTGCCCGAATAGATTTTCACCATATCGGCGCATCAGTTGAAAAGCTGGGCGTCGACGCCGCATTTCGCGCTGTTCAAGCTGAAAGCCCCCCGTTTGCCGCCTATTTGCATTGGTATTTCAAGCGCAACGCCATCACATCCTGGGCGGATGATGCGGTTGATCAGATTAGGCAACGCCTGCGCGATCACGGCTGGCCAATGTAAAAAGCGCCCGATCAGGGGCGCTTTTGCACTACATTTTTGCCACGCTTAAATCGCCGCAGCAATCCAACTGGCCAAAGCCGCCTTTGGCGCTGCCCCAACCTTGTTCGACACCACTTCGCCGTTTTTGAACAAAAACAGCGCCGGAATCCCGCGCACACCCAGCGCCGCCGGGCTGTCAGGGTTTTCGTCAACGTTGATCTTTACGATCTTGACCTTGCCCGCGTATTCGGCAGCCAATTCTTCCAGCGCCGGGCCAATCTGGCGGCACGGACCACACCATTCGGCCCAGAAATCCACCACAACCGGGATCGCCGATTTGCGAACTTCGGCATCAAAAGTGGCGTCGGTTACGGCGACGGTATTGGCACCCATAGTGGGGACTCCTGAAAATGTCTTCGGTCTGCAAAGCTATGGGTCTGCCGCGCCTACGTCAAGTGGTGCCCCCCAAGATATCGTGGCCCGCGCCAGCGCCGCCCGCACGATATCGTGAGGCACCGTCATAAGATGCGCGGTTCTGGTCCATAAAACCGCCACTTCAACCTGTCGGTCCGGGTAAATTTGCTGCAGTGCGACCAAATAAGCCCCCAATTGGCGCAAAATACCCTCAGGGATGGCCTGCGCTGTCGGTGGCACCTTTTGGTTCGATTTGTAATCCACGGCCATAACATTGGTCTTGGTCAAGATCAGCCGATCTATCGCGCCCAGCATGCGACGCGACCCGATTTGTCCGGTGATCGCCACTTCGCACAAGCTGTCCGGCGCAAACACCGGTGTCAGGTCAGGCGCAGTCAGCAAAGCCAAAACTTCCGCCAAAACGCTGTTCCGCAGCGCATTATCAGGGATCAAGGTCTGCGCAAGGGCGGGCCAATTCGTCGGGGATACCGGGGGCAAATGTTGCAACAGCACGTGCAGGGCGGTGCCGCGCCGTTTGCCGTCCATCTCAGTCTCAACGTCTACATCGCCCGGCAAAACCTTTGCCCCGCCCAGATCAGACGGAGAAAGCCGCTGTGCGGGGCGGTCCAGATCGGCAGCATCCTTCGTTGCCCAGCCGGGTAAATCACGGCTTTTCGGCATTATCAGAGCCTGATTTACAACCGATTCCGGCCAATCGCCAAATTCATACCGCAGCCGGCCAGCCACCCCAGCCACCGCGCCTGCCGCCTGCATGCCTTGCGATACCAACCGGTGCCACGCACCCTCCGCATCGGCCACACCGGCCCCCGCCACAATAAGCCACGACCTTGCCCGCGTCATCGCCACATAAAGCAACCGCAAACTTTCTTGCGCGGCCTTCTCTTTGCGCACGGCCCGAAGGTTCTGCACCAAAGACGGGCTGTCATCGGCGTTGGTTTTCCAGATCGGCAGCCCATCCGGCAGACTGTAAATTTCGTCGTTGTCCGGCGGATTGCGGTTCGCGGTATCCGGCAAAATCACAATCGGGGCTTCCAACCCCTTCGCGCCATGCACGGTCATTACCCGTATCTGCTGGCCCGCGCTGTCCATCTGGCGCTTTATCTCGATATCGTCGGTTTCAAGCCAGACCAAAAAACCGGTCAGACTTGGCACGTCGTTGCGCTCATAGGCCAGCGCCTGCGACAACAATTCATCAATCCCATCTTCCGCCTCGGGGCCCAGCCGGGCCAACAATCGGCGCCTGCCATCATGGCGGGTCAAGGCGCGCTCGATCAGATCAAACGGGCGCAGAAAATCGGACTGATCGCGCAGGTCAGACAGCATCCTTAGGGTTTCTGGGTGGGTATCACTGTTGCGCAGCGTCTCCCACAGATAGCCTTTTCGACCCTGCGCCAGCGTAAACAGCTCTGCCTCGGTCCAGCCACATAGTGGCGATCTAAGCGTGACCGCCAAAGACAGATCATCCTCGGGTGTTGCAACAAAGGCCAGCAGCGCCGCAAGGTCTTTCACGGCCAGCTCTGCGCCCAGCTTCAGGCGATCGGCACCGGCAATCGGCAGACCGGCCTTTTTGCAGGCCCGGATGATCTGACCAAACACGGCGGAGCGTTTCTGCACCAAAATCAGAAAGTCGCCCGCATGAACCGGCCGCGACAGGGACGGATCATTGCCGGTCGGAATATGCACCCCGGAGGTGATCATTCCCCGAATTTCCGCCGCAATAGCGTCGGCAAGCAGCGACGAATGATGCGTCTCGGCCACCAGATCGACCGGATCTTCCCAGTTTTCGTCCTTTGCATCCGGCGAAGACGTGATCATCGGCCAAAGATCAACGCGGCCCGGCATTTCCGATTTAATCGCGTGATGCAAAACGGAATCGCCCAAGGCAGCGGGAAACCGCGTGCCAAAGGTTTCATCCACCAGCCGTAAAATGGCGGGCGAAGATCGAAACGAATATTCAAGTTTCAGGCTTTGAAACGGCAGCCCCGCCGCCTGAAAGCTGCGGCTGAAATGGTCAAGTTTTTCGTCAAATCCGGCCACATCTGCGCCCTGAAACGAATAGATCGACTGTTTCTTGTCGCCAACGACAAACAACGTGCGCCCGCCGTCGCGCGCGCCCATGCCGGCGGTAAACTCTGCCGTCAGCAACTCGATCACGCGCCACTGGGCCGGGCTGGTGTCTTGCGCCTCATCGACCAGAACATGATCAATGCCGCCATCAAGCCGGAACAGCACCCAAGCCGCGACTGACGGGTCGGTCAGCAACCCGTTGGCGCGGGCAATCAGATCGTCAAAATCCAGACATCCGCGCGCGGCCTTGGCCTGTTCATACAGGGGTAGAAACACGGCGGCAAAGCGGTGCAGGATTTGGGTTTTTTGCAATGCCAACAGTGCCACCCTGCGCGGGCGGGCCGCTTCGATGCGCAGCATCAGCGCGTGCAGCTGTGGCAGATCAGCGGCGATAGCGGTTTGGATTTCCTTGGTGGGAATTTCGGCAATTTTGGCACCAAATGGCACTTTGGCCGCGCCGCCGAAAAGAAAAATATCTTCCAGCGTCTGCACGGCTTTCAGCGTGGGCATGCCCAAATCAATCGCCGCCAACCGGGCAGCATTTTTCACATCGGTTACTTTGCCACCCAGCATCACCGGGATAATCTTGGCGAAAAGCGCGGCTTCATATCCAAGAAAGACATCCTTCAACAGCGTCGCAGCGCTGTCGCCGTCCGCCAGTCCAAACTGCGCGTTGGCCTTAGCCGCGGTCAGCGGTTCCGAAAACCCGCTGCGGTGCCGTGCGACTTGTTCAACCAGTTTCGCAAAGTCTTCGCCCGAAAAGGCATGGGCCAAGTCGGCCATGATCGCGGGGGCGTGCGTTGCGGCGATTTCCTCGATCAGGGCCGCGCGCAGCAACCGGCCTGCGCGGTCATCAAGTTCGGTGAACTGCGGCGAAACGCCGGCCTCCAGTGGAAAGCGTCGCAGCAGTGTGGCACAAAAGCTGTGAATGGTCTGGATGCGCAACCCGCCCGGCGCTTCAATGGCGCGCGCAAACAGCTGCCGCGCTTGCGCCAAGGCATTTGGCGCCTGCAAACCAGCTTCGCCCAAATCAGCCAAGGCCATTTGCAGCGCATCATCCGGCTTCATCGCCCATTCCCCCAAGCGTTGGAACAGGCGGTTTTGCATCTCGGTTGCGGCGGCTTTGGTATAGGTCAGGCACAAAATATGCTGTGGCTGCACGCCGCCCAGCAACAGGCGCGCCACCCGGTCGGTTAGAACGCGGGTTTTGCCAGATCCCGCATTTGCCGAAAGCCAGGTCGTGGCCGTGGGATCAGACGCCTGAATCTGGCGCAAAAAGGCGTCGGTATTGCTCATGTCACATCCTGCGGGCCAACCGGTTCCGGCACGGCCCGGTCAGACATTTGCCATTCACCGAACCGCGCCAGATGGTCATAATCGCCGGGGAAACGCGTCTCGAACATCGCCCGCCGTGACGCATAGCCGGTTTGGCGGGTCAGATACCGCGCGATCAACGTGACCAGTTTCGCCCATTCCGCGGCGGTCAAATCGGGCGTGATCGCGGTATCGACAACCTTTTCACCCGCCCCCAACCCGACATAGCTGATCGCGGCCACATCGGTCGGCCCGAAATCGGCAAACCCGCCGCGTTCAGCCATCGCCGCCGCCAGAAGCAGTTGTTTTTCGAAGGCTTTTTGCTGAAGCTGCGATGGAGGTGCGCCGGTTTTGTAATCAATCAGGTGCAGCCGCCCATCCGGCAGACGGTCGATGCGGTCCGGCGTGCCAAACAAAGTGAAATTCAGCGGATCAAGCCGCACTGACCCCGCGGTTTCCACCAGCAAAGCGGTGCCATCCTGTTTGACGTCCTGAGTCAGGAAATGGTCTGCTGCCCGGTCCAGCCGTGCCAGCCACAGCGCGCGCGCTGACGGGAAGGCAGTTTCGGCGGCCAGCACGGCCGCCGCAATTGCCATCAACCGCTGCCGCGCTGCCGGCCGGGTTTCATTTGGTGGCCGGGTTTTCACAAACTTTTCCAGCACGCTGTGGACGATCTTTCCACGCTCTTGGGCGGTGGGTTCGGCGCGCAACGGGTCCAGCGGGTAAAGCCGCAAGATGTGGCGCGCATAAATCGCATAAGGGTCACGGATCAGCCGCGCGATATTGGTCAGCGAAAGCCGATCGGGGCGAGTCGAAACCGGCGGCTGCGGCGCTGGCCGTTTTGCAGGCAACAGCCGGGGATCGGCCAACATCGCCTGCGTCGGGCGTTCCAGCTTTTGGGCCATGTTGACCCATGCTTCGCCCCTTGCCCGCATGTCTGCCACCGCTTGTGGTCCGTTGCGCTGTGGCAAGCCCCCCATCAGATTCAACAAACGATTCAGCCAACGCGACGGCACGGTTTCGGCATCGGCGTTGCGCACCGCGCGTGACACCACAACCACCGGCGCGGCGATGGCCTGCTGATAGTCATGCGCCGACAGCCCGATCTGCCGTTCGGGCAACAACAGCCCGGCAGATTTGCGCATCTGCCGATTTAGCCACGGGTCCGGTTCAGGCATTTTGGGCCAGACCGCATCATTCAACCCACCAAGAATGACAAGATCGGCACCCTGCACCCGCGCCTCAAGCGTGCCCCAGATCATGATGTTGGGATGCGCGCGCACCGGCTCTCGGACCTCGCCTTTGTTCAGCAAGGACTTGAACAGATCGCGGTATTCGGTTGCAGAATACACCCCGCCGAACGGTGCCTCGGCGGTCAAGTTGCCCATTAGGGCCAGCGCCTCGGCCCCGGCGGCTTTGTCCCACAAGGCACCAGATCCGTCTGCAGCCGTGCCGCGCGCAAGGGCTGTGGCCAGCGACAGATGATCCGCCACCCTGCTAGACAACGCGCCGCGTGCCGCGACGTTCAGGCCGCGCAGGGCCGCCGCCAGAGATTCCGCCCATTCCACAATGCCGGCGTCGTTGCGCGTCTTGGCCCAATCGACCAAATCCTGACCGGTCAAAAAGCTGGGCCCATGGCGGCGCAGTTTTAGCTCCAGCAGGCGGGTAAACAGCAAATGCTGACCACGCGCGCCAGCCGTCGCTGTCAGGGGATGCTTTAACAGCGTCAGCAAACGGTCTGGCGTCAGGGGTTCGCAAAACAACTCTACCACATGCGCCAAAAACCGACCCGGTGCGGACAGCGCTAACGGTTTGCCCGCAGAATCGTCCGGCAAAATCGACCAGCGATCCAAAGCCGCCGTTACTTGCCGGGTCAGATTGCGATCCGGGGTGATCAACGCGGCGGTGATGCCCCGTTCGGCGGCGTCGCGCAGAACCAGTGCGATTGCCAAAGCCTCGGCGCGTGGCGAGGCGGCCTCGATCAGCGTGATACCCTTGGTGGCCATCGTCAGATCAGGCAAGCCCGGCCCTTCGATCAGCCATTGATCGGTCACAGGTGCCGGACGGAGTGACAGCGATATCAACCGGTTACGTTCTGGGTCGGGCGGCAGGATGGCGCGCCAGGGCAACACATCGCCCGGGTGCATCTGCACCGCCGCCAACAGTTTGCGAAACCGGTATTGCGGATGGTCTTCGGCGGTAAGCGCGTCATCCATGGCCTGCCAAACCGTGCCGGGCGTATCCGTGTCAAATCCCGGCAACACCAAAGCTCCGTTTGGCAACGCCGCCACCGCCGCCATAAAAGCTGCCGTTGTGCCGCGTGATCCGGTTGATCCTGCCACAATAATCGGGGCGCTTGGCGGGCGGATTTTCCAGATGTCGGTAAGTTTCTGAACCGCAAGACGTTGACGCGCCTCGCCATCAACACTGTCAGCGAAAAGCGGTGCGATGATGTTCAAGAACGCCTGCGTCCGCTTCCAGTGCGCAGAATGGCTCGAGACATCCAGCGCCGCCACCCCCTGTGGCGGCACCGCTTCGCCCTGCATTTCGTCCAGCAACGCGGCAAGACTGTCGGCCAGATCATACAGCGTTGCCCTTGGCGCAAGATCGGGCTGCGCGTCCAGCAACCCGCCAATCAACTGCGCCAGTTCCAGCCTTCGGCGCAACGCGGAAACGGGCGGTGGCAGGCCAAGGGTTGGATCGTTGGCAAGGTCGGTAATCAGCAGAATCTGCGGCAGGAACGCCGCGCCTTGGGCCGAAAACAAGTCGGTCACACGCCGCCGCATGCGGGCAGTGTTTACGTATAATTTAATCTGCGCCATCGCTTCGGGCGGTTGATTGGCCATGCGATCTTGCAGCCCGGCCACCAGATGCGCCGGAAAGTCTGCGCCGGGCGGCAGCGCATAGATATGCGGGGCAATCCCTTCAAACATCTGCTTGCGTGGCCTTTTCACCCAACATTTTTTCGGCCACTGCAATACCTTCGGGGCTGCCGACATCGCACCAGCCGCCGGTATATACCAACCCATAAGCCCGACCCCTTGCAATCATCTGATCCCAGATCAGGTTCAATGAAAAGGCGGGGGCTGCAACATCTGCCAAACCCCCGGTCTTGATGATTTGTGCGCCAAGATAGACAAAGCCAGCTTTGCCTTTGGCGCGCGATATCCTGCCGTCTTGCGCCAGCAAAAAATCACCCCGACCGGTGTGGCCCGCCGCCAGATTTGCGGGCATCACCAAGACCAACACATCCATTTTGTCGCCGTCCCATGCGCGCGCAAGGTCAGTCAGCCCAGATGAAACCGTCCAGACCGCATCGGTGTTCAGCGTGATCACCGGCCCATCACCCAATAACGGCAAGGCCGCACGCAACCCGCCGCCAGTTTCAAGTATAGTGCCGCTTTCCCACGAAAACTGCACCTTGCGGTCGGCCAGATGGGCGACGATCTGATCGCCCAGATAATGAAGATTGACCACAATGCGGTCAATCTGGGCCGCGTCCGCCAAGGCCAGTGCGTGATCAATCAGCGCCGGGCCCGCCACGTTAATCAACGGTTTGGGCCTGTGCGCGGTAAGCGGCCCCATGCGGGTGCCAAAGCCCGCTGCAAACAACATCAGCGGAAATGGCCGCATTTTGAACCTATCAGGGCAAGGGATTGGGGGCTGGGTTCGGGCAGCAAACCCGCACAGAGTGTCGCCAATGGCACAAGGGCAGGCGTTGCAAGATTGCGCTGCAACTGTGACCAGACGCGGGGGATCAACGGCAGATATCCGGGCTTTCCGCCCACAAGGCACAGCCGGGCAAACACCCCCAGAATGCGCAAGGCGCGCTGCGCCCCCAGCACGGCATAGACAGTTTCAAACGCCGCCATGTCAGCCCCGGTTGCGGTGACAAACCGGATTTTCATCGCGGCTTCGGTCGCCGCCGACACATCGCGCCGCGCATCTTGCAGCAGCGACACCAGATCATAGCCCGGCTGTCCCAACTGACCCAATTGAAAATCCAACACTCCAACCTGCGCAAGACCGACCCGGCCGGGCAGCCATAGCAGATTTTCGGCATGATAATCGCGCAAGATCATCACCCGGGGGCCGTCGGCATACCGCCCGATCAAGTCGGTCAGTATGGTGTGAAAATCGGCAACCACAGGGCGGTTGCCGGTGATGGCAAAGACATACCAATCCAGCGCAAAGCCCGCCGCATCGGCCCAATCGGTGGACGTCAGGTTCGGCAAATCCGGCGCTGGCGGGCAAGATTGCAAATGCGCCAACACATCCACGGCGGAAGCGTATAGCGGGGATTCCAAGGCGGGGTCGCGTGAGATCAGTCTGGCGTAAAGGTCGTCGCCAAGGTCCTCCAGCAAGAGGAACCCATGGACCAAATCGCGATCATAGCAAACCGGGGCCGACAGGCCGATGTGCAACAGATGCTGTGCAATGGCGATGAATTGTGCGGGATCGTCGCTTTTGCCGGGTGGCGCATCCATCAAAACAGCGCGGCGCGCGCCAAGCTGCAGACGGTCATAGCGGCGGTCCGAGGCGTCGCCCGCCAAATGAACCCGCGTGGCCTTGCCCCACCCGGCGCGGTCTAAAAACGCGGCGGATGCAGCGGTACGATCCGTCATTGGCCAGCCCAGTCTTGGATCAGCGCCGCCTGCAGGCCTGCCCGATCGCCACAGTCAATATGAACCCGGCGACCATCGCCTTCGGCCTCAAAAGTGACCCGAATTGCATCCGCGGGGGCAAGAACGCCCAAGCGGTCGGGCCATTCGATCAGGCAAATCGCGCTGGAAAACGCATCTTCCAGTCCCAATTCGATTACCTCGTCGGGGTGCGACAGGCGGTATAGGTCGGCGTGCCAAATCTCAATATCCGCCGCATAGGTTTGCACCAAGGTAAAGCTGGGCGATGGCACGTCTTCCATCCGTCCCAACCGCGCCCGGATAAGCGCCCGCGCCAGATGGCTTTTGCCCGCGCCAATCGGGCCCGCCAACAGCAGGCAATCGCCGGCACGCAGATGGTCC
This sequence comes from Cypionkella sp., assembly GCA_031422555.1. Classification (GTDB taxonomy): domain Bacteria; phylum Pseudomonadota; class Alphaproteobacteria; order Rhodobacterales; family Rhodobacteraceae; genus JANNAT01. The sequence continues at coordinate 23,512 of JANPLZ010000175.1, forward strand.
GCCAGCCAAGCCCCAAGACGGTCGGTTGCGTCACCGTCTTTCAGGTAAATTGAAACTGGCTTGGCTATATCCCTCATTGCCCAAGTCTAAAACGGTTCAGGTTGGGATGGAATCGCAAATCGTTGGCGGTGGTTTTGGGCAAACACACCGTGGCCTCTTTGGCTTTGGGTCAAAACCTGAGCCACACCAACTGCTGACGCTTCGCGAACCCGTCAGGCGCGCAGCCGTGCGGTATCGGCCACCCGGGGCTGGTCCGCTTCGGTATTTGTCATCACCCGGAACGCCACCAAAGTGGCACCCGCCGCCAGTGGCGCAAAGCGACAGGCAAGCCTGCGCCCATCCAAAAGCCGCGCCTCGGCCCGCCACAGGGCGCGATCGCCAATCGTCGCCACATAGTCATCAACATCCGCCCAAACCGAACTGGGGGCCGATCCCGCCCGCCACTGTGCCGACAACTGACGCACGGAACCATCTTCCAGCCGCAACGCCGGATTGTCGCCCCACAGCTGACCATAGGCGGCATTCGACATCACCAGATGCCCGGATTGCGAAAAGACAACAATCGCTTCTTCCATCTGGTCAATGACCGATTGGCCCAGCTCCAGATCGGCGCGATACCGGCGCGTTCGCAGCATTTCGTTCGAGATATCTTCCATCATCAACGCAAGCGCGCCATTGGGATGCGGCCGCGCGACAACCCGAAACGTCTGGCCGTCGGGCAGATTCCAGGTTTCTTCAAATTGCCCCGAGGCGGCGGCCTTTTCCATCGTCACAATCTGGCGCCGCCAATTGCGGTAGTCTTTCGGTTCTGGCAGCATCTTGCGGTCACGCAAGGCATCCAGCACCGACAGCAAAGTCGGCCGCAATGACAAAAAATCAACCGGCAGCCCGGTCAGATCCAGCAGGGCCGGGTTGAACAGCTGCAATTTTCGATCCCGGTCAAAAATCGCCAGACCAATCGGCAATTGCGCAAAGGTTTTCGTCAGGGTTTGCATGAAATCACGCAAGGCGGTTTCCGCCCCGACCACCTGATCTGCGGGCAGCGCATAAGACAGGCGACCATCGCCATCTGCTTTGCTGTGCAAATCAAACCACTTTGTCGTGCTGGAGGGAATGGTAATGCTTTGCCGTTGGCCTTTAAGGCCTTGCAGCGTGGCCTTGCGATCAAACAGTCGTGGCAAGGGCCAGGTCAGCTCCTGGCCTTCCAACAGCAACTCGCCCGCCAGCAACAGATAGCTGCGATTGGCCCAGACAATGTCGCCGACCCCGTTTTCGCGCCACGCCAGAATGGGGGCATGGGTAACGGTATCACGCAGCTGATCCAGTTCGTCGGTAATGGCGCGGTGTGTCAGCGGATCAAGCGCATAAAGGCCTGCATTCCTTTCCAGATCGACCAAAGAAATTCTGGTAAGGCCACCCGCATGTTCCGCCTGCAGCAAAATCGCCCGTCCGCGCGCCGCCGCGGATGTCAATGTCAGCATACCTTCGGCGGGCAACCGCAGCAATTGTGCCTCAAGATTTTCGAACTTGGGCGCAAGAAACGCCATCAAGCGCGACCATTGCCCACCCCGGAACACCCCGCTTGCCAACAGCGCCCGCGCGCTGGGGGTGCTGTCAATCAGCACTTCGCCGTCAAATAAGAACACCGACCCAAGGGTGGATTGGTCAAACACACTGTGGACGCGGGCGGCTTTTGGATGGGGTATCCGCGCAACTGCAAACAGGGCAATGACCGCCGTTAAAATCGAAATCGAAATCAGCCAAAGCGCCACGGACCAATCAAACGGCATACAAACCCCCGAAGTCGACTCTGCCCCACAGAGTTGAACCTAGGGCAGACTTCCTTAACGGGATATTAAAATTTCAACCATAAGCTGCTTAAAAAGTGCGATATCTGTCTAAAAGTTCTGATTTTCTCCCAACGCACCCGTGCGGGCTACAACCAGAGCGTCAATTGGCCAAACCAGCTCGATAATCGCACCTTTGCGGTCGGGGCGCGCGTCCGGGGTCAGGAACGGATCCGCCGCATTTGCAAAAGATAATTCCGCCCCGGTGCGTTCCAGCAACGTCTTGGCAATAAACAGCCCCAGACCCATGCCTTCATAGCCCGGGCGCTGCTGTGTTGGTTGATCCGACCGCCGCGCTCGCACGAACGGATCGCCAATGCGGCCAAGCACCTGGCTGGGAAATCCATCGCCATCATCCAGAATGCGGATGGTCAGGCGATCCTTCGACCATTGGCCGTCAACCCAGACTTTGCTATGCGCAAAATCCACCGCGTTCTGAACCAGATTGCGCAAGCCGTGGATTAATTCGGGGCGGCGCTGCAGCAAGGGTTCCGTTTTATCACCACCGGGGCTGGCGGTGACCGTAAAGATCACGTCTTTTCCGCGCGCAAGATGCGGCTCGGCGGCCTCTTTCAGAACGGTGCTGAACGGCGCTTGGCGCATGTGCAGATCATCCTTGCCCGCTTTGCCCATCGACCGCAAAATATCGCGGCACCGGTCAGCTTGGGCACGAATCAGGCGGGCATCGTCTTGCAAATCAGGGTATGCGGCCAGATCGTCGATCATCTCGCTGCTGACCAGTTTTATCGTCGCCAATGGCGTGCCCAATTCATGTGCCGCCGCCGCCACCACGCCACCAAGGTCTGTCAGTTTTTGCTCGCGCGCCAAAGCCATTTGGGTGGCCAGAAGGGCGTCCGACATCGAATGCATTTCGGTCGAAACCCGCCGGGAATACAGGCCGATGAAAGCAATCCCAATGAGGATTGACAGCCAAAAGCCGAACTCGAACAACACAGGAATGCCGAACAGGCTTGCATCGGCATAGCGCAAAGGAAGATTGAACACCCCCAGCAAGGTAACAAACAGCGCCGCAATCCCGCCCAAAAGCAAGGTGGTGCGCAATTCCAGTGCGCTGGCGGATATTGTTACCGGGGCCAGCAGTAAAAGTGCAAACGGGTTGGTCAAGCCGCCCGTCAAGAACAGCAACAGCGAAAGCTGGGACAGATCGAAAAACAGCGTCAGCATGGCTTGCAGTTCTGTCAGCCGCTTGTTGGCCGGAAAGATGAACACCGACACCAGGTTGGCAATGACGGCCGCACCCACCGCCAGATAACACAGCCCCAGCGGCAACAGCATGCCATAATACAGATCCGCAACCGTCAACGCCGCCAACTGGCCAATGACCGCCATCCAGCGCAGAAAGATCAGCGTGCGCAGACGCAGCCAATTCGCCCGCTCGGGACGCAAAACGGGGGCTGGGGCATGGTCAGTCATCTGCGGGCATCGGTAGCAGGGCCTTTAATCGGAATATGATTGAAAAGGGCTGCGTCTTGGCGGATCAATGCGCAACGATTTGGGGACGTAACATGTCAAAACTATACGCGGGTTCGGCTTTGGCAATAGTGCTGGCGTTTTTGGGCGGCAGTTATGCCTTTATCCAGTATCAGGCGGCCCGCAACACCTTTGCCGATTGTGGCGCCGGGCAAACAGCGGGCGGCGATATTGGTGGCCCGTTTACCTTGATCGACGAGACCGGCAACACCGTCACCGAGGCGGATGTTATCACCAAACCCACGCTGGTTTACTTCGGCTATACCTTTTGCCCCGATGTCTGCCCGCTGGACGCCGTCCGCAATGCCGAAGCCGTTGATATTCTGGAAGAGCAGGGTCTGGATGTCACGCCGGTATTTATTACGATCGACCCAGAACGCGACACTTCTGACGTATTGGCAGACTTTACCGACAACGTGCATCCGCGCATGCTTGGGCTGACGGGATCGCTTGACCAGATTAAGGCGGCATCAGCGGCTTATAAAACATATTTCAAGAAACAAGATACGGCCGACCCGTATTACTTGATGGACCACACGTCGTTTACCTATCTGATGTTGCCCGATAAAGGCTTTGTCGATTTCTACACCCGCGAAGATACGGCTGCCAAAATCGCCGATCACGCGGCGTGCATCATTTCCAAAACCTAGCCGGTCGTTTGACCAAAGCGGTATTGCGCCCTAGGTCTGTGGCAGAAATACGGAAAAGAGGACTAAAATGTCAGACGACCTTGGGGCAGCAATTGGCCCGGACCGCAGCCTGCTTTTGGTGGATGACGACGAAACTTTCGTCAAAAGGCTGGCCAAAGCAATGGAAAAGCGCGGTTTTACCCCGGAAACAGCGGGAAGCGTTGCCGCCGGGCGCGCAATAGCCTTGGCGCGCCCCCCGGCCTATGCGGTGGTTGATCTGCGGCTGGAGGATGGCAATGGACTGGACGTGGTCGAAGTGCTGCGCGACCGCCGCCCGGATTGCCGCATCGTTGTGTTAACCGGCTATGGCGCCATTGCCACCGCCGTTGCCGCCGTAAAGATTGGCGCCAGCGATTATCTGTCAAAGCCCGCCGATGCAAATGATGTAACCAACGCGCTGTTGTCTAAAAGTGACGCGCTGCCATTGCCGCCTGAAAACCCGATGTCGGCAGATCGCGTGCGCTGGGAGCATATCCAGCGGGTTTACGAAATGTGCGACCGCAACGTTTCAGAAACTGCGCGGCGACTTTCAATGCATCGCCGCACGCTGCAACGTATTTTGGCAAAGCGCAGCCCGCGTTAAATCACCAATCGTTGCATTTAATAAAGGCTCGGGCTAAAAGACATAAATAGATTAAAAATGGGGAACGGTTTATGTCTAACACTCTTGGTTCGATGTCGCTTAAAGAGTTAAAAGATCTGCAATCGCAAGTCGCAAAAGCGATAGCCGGGTTTGAAGAGCGCAAGAAAAAGCAAGCTATCGCAGAACTGGAAGAAAAAGCCCGCGAAATGGGGTATTCCTGGGCTGAAATCACCGGTGCATCGGCAACGCGCAAACGGACGGCGGCAGTGGCCAAATACGCCAACCCCGGAAATACATCTGAAACATGGTCTGGCCGGGGACGCAAACCGCGTTGGTTTGTGGCAGCATTGGCATCGGGTAAAAAACCCGAGCAGATGGCGATCTAAGCCTTAAATCTTTGCCAGCAAAACGGCGTGACGCGCCACGAACGCCGCCCGCACCAGTGCGGGCGGACGCAATTGTATTTCCAGCCCGCGCAGAACCGTCGTTGCCGGGCGGCCGAACAATTTATCCGCCTCTGCCTCGTTAAAACCGGCAATCTGAACCGCTTCCAGCCACGCCGATATTTTATCGGCCAGTTTGATCGCTTTCTTTACCGCCACAGGCAGAACCGCGGGCAACCCAAACCGCAGATGCACCGCCGCTGTCAGCCGCAAATCCAGCTCCCCATAGCCGGGGCCGACGGCAGCTTTGACCGGGCTGATCATATCACCGATCACATATTCTGGCGCGTCATGCAACAAGGCCGCCAGACACCATTTGGGCGGCGCATCGCCAAGCCGGGCAAAAATCTGTTCCACCAACAGCGAATGTTCGGCCACCGAATACGGCCAATCACCGCGTGTCTGGCCGTTCCACCGCGCCACAAACGCCAATCCATGCGCGATATCTTCGATTTCGATGTCCAGTGGTGTCGGGTCCAACAGATCCAACCTGCGCCCCGAAAGCATCCGTTGCCACGCGCGCGGTTGTTTCATGGGTGCCTCCAGACTGCCTTCTTTTCTTGCCAGCAGGCGCACCGGTTGTCGAGTAGGCCCAACAGTGCTATCTGCCCCCAAACCATAGGATCAAGGAGTGCGGCATATGCCGAAGGATTACGTAGTAAAAGATATGGCGCTGGCGGAATTTGGTCGCAAGGAATTGGTGATCGCCGAAACGGAAATGCCGGGGCTGATGGCCTGCCGCGAAGAGTTTGGCGTAAGCAAGCCCTTGAAAGGTGCGCGGATCGTGGGATCGCTGCACATGACGATCCAGACAGCCGCGCTGATTGAAACGCTGACAGCGTTGGGGGCCGATGTGCGCTGGGCGTCGTGCAATATTTTCTCGACCCAGGATCACGCGGCGGCGGCGATTGCGGCGGCGGGCATTCCGGTTTTTGCGATCAAGGGCCAGACCCTGACCGAGCATTGGGATTATCTGGATCAATCCTTCATGTTCCCCGAGGGTGCCAACATGATCCTCGACGATGGCGGCGATGCGACGCTTTATGTGCTGCTGGGTGCGCGGATGGAGGCCGGCGAGGATGTGCTATCCGTGCCGCAGTCCGAAGAAGAAGAAGTGATCAAGCTGCAGATCCAAAAGCGCATCAAACTTAGCCCCGGCTGGTTTGCCAAAACCCGTGCGGCTATCAAAGGCGTGTCGGAAGAAACCACCACTGGCGTGCACCGGCTGTATGACCTGCACAAAAAAGGGCAACTGCCGTTCCCGGCCATTAACGTCAATGACAGCGTTACCAAATCGAAATTCGACAACAAATATGGCTGCAAGGAATCACTGGTAGACGGCATTCGCCGCGCAACCGATACGATGATGGCAGGCAAGGTTGCCGTGGTCTGCGGTTACGGCGATGTGGGCAAAGGATCGGCTGCGTCATTGCAGGGCGCAGGCGCGCGCGTGAAAGTCACCGAGGTTGATCCGATTTGCGCGCTGCAAGCCGCGATGGACGGGTTCGAAGTGGTGTTGCTGGAAGATGTCGTCGCTTCGGCTGATATCTTTATCACCACCACCGGCAACAAGGACGTGATCCGGCTGGAACATATCCGCGAGATGAAAGACATGGCGATTGTTGGCAACATCGGCCACTTCGACAATGAAATTCAGGTGGCGGCGCTTAAAAACCACAAGTGGACCAACATCAAGGACCAGGTCGACATGATCGAGATGCCCTCGGGCAACCGGATCATTCTGCTGTCCGAAGGCCGTTTGCTGAACCTTGGCAACGCCACCGGGCATCCGTCTTTCGTGATGTCGGCGTCGTTCACCAATCAGGTGTTGGCGCAAATCGAGTTGTGGACCAAAGGGGCCGACTATCAGCCCGGTGTCTATATTCTGCCCAAGGCGTTGGATGAAAAGGTCGCGCGCCTGCACCTGAAGAAAATTGGTGTCAAGTTGACCGAGCTGCGCCGCGATCAGGCCGACTACATTGGCGTCGCCATTGAAGGGCCGTTCAAGTCAGAACATTATCGCTACTGATTTTGCAAAATTGACGCAAAGGCCCGGATTTTTTCCGGGCCTTTTGCATGTGTTGGCAGCGGGGGAATACGGTGCGACAATTCCCGTTGACCGACGGTTGCAATTGCCTAGACTTTGACAGCAATCACGCCAAATCAACACTTAAGAAAATTTGTGTCCGACAAGTAAAAGGGAAGTAAAGAATGAGCAAACGGGACGAACTGATCGCGAAATATGCCGACGATCTTAAGAATAAATGCAAGATGAACCCCGACATGGCGCTGTTGACCAAAGTCACAATCGGCTGTGGCCCGGCGATCTATAACGCAGATGCATCGACGGTTGCAGGGACCGACGAGTCGGAACTGGAAACCGTCAAGAAGAATTTTCTGATGAAAAAGCTGGGCTTGGCTGACAGTCCCAAGCTGATCGAAGCGATCAATGCGGTGATTGATATCTATGGCCGCTCTGAGCGGAACAAGCACCGCGCCGTCATTTACTATATGCTGACCAAGCATTTCGGCAAAGAGTCCGTTTACAAATAAGATCGGCTGATGGTCTGACAGACGCCCGCAGCCGAAAGGCGCGGGCGTTATGCTTTCCAAAGGGTTGCCACATGACGCAACTTTTGGATCAAACTGTTGGCGTTTGGGCTTTGCAAGGGCGTGCAGATTCGCGCTATACCAAAGCATCAGGGCAGGACGTCCGGGACCTTTTTCAGAACACGTGCGGTGCTTGGGGAGCGCGTGGGGTGGTGGAGGGTCCTGCTGGGGTCGGGACCCTCCATTTTTTCAAAACACCTGTAAAATCAATCCCATAATCGTGCAGCCAACAACCGAATTGACGCCATCAATCAGCATCAGCATCGGTTTGCGCATCCCAAAAGCATAATTCATCACCACCCAAGGCGTGATGATGAACGCACCGATGCCAAAACCACCGCCAATGCCTTCGCCAAGGGTGTCGACGCCGCTCATCTGAAAAATATGGCGCATCATCCCGGCGACAAAGACCATCGCAATCAGGCCGATCACGAACGGCATCATGCTGCCGTTGCCGATCGGTTTGCCGTTTGCATCAACGGGCATGCCGGTTGCCGCAACCCATTGTTTTGATAAAAAGGTATACCACACTGCCGAAAATACATAGGCACCCAGCGCGGCCGCAACGACGTTCAGACTTTCCATTTGTCCCTCCACTTTCCGGGCTTTCGTGTTTATGACGCGAAATCTGCCCGAAACGAAGAAAAATCACGGCAGCGTGCCGCCCATCCCGCACACAATCTGCCATTCTTCGGCGGTCACCGGCTGCACCGACAACCGCGAGTTGTTGATCAAAACCATGTTTTCCAAGCCGGGCTGAACTTTGCACGCGTCCAGTGTGACCGGGCTTACAAACGGGCGCAGCGCCCGGATCATCACGCAATCCCAACGCGGATCGTCGGTGGTGCTGTCGGGTGCCGACAAGCGGCAAACCTCGACCACGCCAACCACGGCCTTGCCGATGTTTGAATGATAAAAGAACCCCAAATCCCCCAGCTGCATCGCCCGCATGTTGTTGCGCGCCTGATAGTTTCGCACGCCGTGCCATTCCTCGCCCGCATCGCCGCGCGCCATCTGGTCTGGCCAACCCCAGGCATCAGGTTCGGATTTGAACAGCCAATAGTTCATCCGATAACCTTCTTCCATTCGCGGATGTCCACGGATGCAAACAGTCCCGCCTTTGCATAGGGATCAGCCGTTGCCCAATCTGTAGCGGCCTGCAGGCCATCAACGTTCAGCACAATCAAACTGCCGGTCATCTGACCGTCGCCATCCAGAAATGGCCCGGCCATTTCCACCACACCACTGGCTTGAATATGCGCCAGATGCGCCGCCCGATTTTCAAGCCGAATGTTAAGTGACGCCGGGTTATCAATGCAGATCAAAGCTATGCGCATGTTTCATTCCTGTTTTAAGGGGCGCGACAATAAAGACTGTATCGCCTCGGTAACGCTGGATGTGCCGTCAAACAGCGCCACCAAAGCCAAAGTTATCGGCACCTCAACGCCCAACGAATTGCCAAGCTGAACCACCGCTTTCGCGGTTGCAACGCCTTCGACGGTCACAGCCGTGTCAAACGCCTCATTGCGCCCCAATGCGAGGCCAAAGCGATAGTTGCGCGATTGCTGCGATGTGCAAGTCAACACCAGATCGCCAAAGCCAGAAAGCCCCATCAGCGTTTCCGGTTGGGCGCCCAGTCGCACCGCCAGCCGCTGCAGTTCAACAAAGCCGCGAGTCATCAGCGCGGCGCGGGCGCTTTCGCCCAACCCCGCGCCAATGCAGGCCCCACAGGCAATCGCGATCACGTTTTTCAACGCGCCACCCAGTTCGGCCCCGGTCACATCGGTGTTGCGATACAGCCGCAAGGACGGAACCGACAGCGCCATCTGGGCCACAAGCCCAGCCGCATCATCGGCGCAGGCCAGCGTCAACGCGGTTGAAAGCCGCTGGGCAATATCTGCGGCAAAGCTGGGACCGGTCAAAACCATCGGCACAGCAGCGGGGCAGGCCGCGGCAATAATCGCCGTTGGCCCTTGCAAAGTGGTCAGATCAAGGCCCTTGCAGCAGGCTACCAAAAGGCGGTCGTCCAAAAACGCGGCATGCTCGGTCACAAATCCGCGCAACGCCTGCATTGGCATGGCCAAGACCAACACCTTGCAATCGCGCAGGCGGTCAAGATCGGGTGTCACGACAATTTGCACGGGGATGTCGACATCCGGCAAGCGCGGGGTTCGCCGCGACCGCGCTATTTGGTCCATCATCGCACGATCCCGACCCCAAAGAACCGCTGGCCGGTCATAAAGCCCATGCACAACAGCCAACGCCGTGCCAAACGCCCCCGCCCCGATGACGCCAATCATGCTTTTGCCCCCTTTTTGCCAAAGCCGATCATTGGGGCGGCTGTGGGGTCTAGGGGCCAACGGGGCCGCGCCGCCAAAGTCATATCATCGTGCCCACCTGCACGAAAACGTTCAATCCCGGCCCAGGCGATCATCGCGGCATTATCGGTGCATAGCAGCAAGGGCGGGGCAACAAACCGCACGTTAAAATCTGCACAAACAGTCTCTAACATGGCCCTGATCTGGGTATTTGCGGCAACTCCTCCTGCCACGGCAAAAGCCGCTATCGCGGGCCCATCTGCCAGATAAATTGCCAAGGCCCGCCGGGTTTTTTCGGCCAGAACATCGGCGACAGCCCGTTGAAATCCGGCGCAAAGATCACGCCGGTCTTGCACCGGCAGGCCGCCCCTTTGTGCGGTTATCGCATCGCGCGCCCGCAGCAGCGCGGTTTTCAACCCGGAAAACGACAGATCGCAACCAGGCCGGTCCAACAGCGGCCTTGGGAATGAAAACCGTTTCGCATCGCCCAACATCGCCTCGGCCTGCACGGCTGGCCCGCCCGGTTGTGGCAACCCCAACAGCTTGGCCGTTTTGTCAAACGCTTCGCCCGGCGCATCGTCAATCGTGCCACCCAACCTGCGAAAAGTTTCTGGCCCATACACAATCAAGAACTGACAATGCCCGCCAGACACCAGCAGCATCAGATAGGGAAACGCCAACCCATCCGTCAGGCGTGGCGTAAGGGCATGCCCCGCCAGATGATTCACCCCCACCAACGGGATGCCCAGCCCGGTGGCCAGACCTTTTGCCAGCATCACCCCCGACAAAACCCCGCCGATCAACCCCGGTCCCGCCGTCACCGCGATGCCGTCCAGATCATCAAGGCCAACGCCCGCCTGCGCCAACGCCCGTTCAACGCAATGATCCAGCCGTTCCACATGCGCCCGGGCTGCAATTTCGGGCACAACGCCACCAAACGCCGCATGCAGATCGTTCTGGCCTTCCACTATTGTCGCCAAAATCGCAGGTGGCACGCCAACAGACTGTCGAACAACCGCCGCCGCGGTATCATCACAGCTTGACTCGATGCCAAGAAAGGTCAGCGTATCTGCCATGGTCTGCCGTTGATTGAACCCCTATCTGCAGGTAACATCAAGGCCATGGTCAAACAATCCCGCGCTGTGACGATCTTGTTGACGCGACCGCTGGCGCAAAGCGTGCGGTTTCAGCGCGAGGTTCTGCACGCGCTTGGGCCGATGCCGGTTGTCATCTCGCCGTTGATGGCACCGCAGTATCTGACACCACCGATCCCGCCCCGCCCCTACACCGCAATAATTTTTGCCTCTGTCACCGCGGTAGACGCGGCACAGCGGATTTCCGCCATCGGGGTCGGGTTGCCAAAGCTGGCCTACTGTGTGGGCGACCGAACCGCGATGGCAGCGCGGGCTGCGGGGTTTAAGCCCCGTTCGGCGCAGGGCGATGCGGTTGATCTTGTGGCGATGATTATCGCCCAAAATCCCACTGGGCCCCTGCTATTTTTGCGCGGACACGACAGTCGGGGCGATATCGGGGAAAACTTGATTTTGGCTGGAATAGACACTGTTTCAATCGTCGTCTATGATCAGATTGCGCAACCGTTTTCGGCGGAAGCCGTTAAGATTCTGAACGGGCCGGACCCGATTGCTGTGCCGCTGTTTTCGCCACGCTCGGCCCGGCTGTTTCGGGCAGATCTGACGCGACTGCGGCTTGATCCGCCGCTGTGGATCGCGGCGCTTAGCCCGGCCGTTGCGGCTGAACTTGATGCAAAAACCATTCCCCGGTTGCAAATTGCCCGATCCCCGGACAGTGCGTCGATGATTTTGGCCCTGCAGGCAGTGATGTCGTCGGGCGCTGCGCCTTGAAACATTCCGCCGCAACGCTTTACTACTGCAGGGTAGAGTCGTGATACGGTGTGGCCTTTGAAAAGGGTGGTGATGATGCAAACAGATGTCACTGAGACCCAAGCCGATCCGGTGATTGCCCAGACCATCGAACCCGATGCGCCGCAGCCAGAGGTTAATCTGCCGCCAGCACCGGTTAAACCCCGGCGCGGTGGTATGGGTGGAGCTGTCTTTGGGGGCGTAATAGCTGCCCTTGCCGGGTTTGCCGTGGCGCAAATGGTGCCCGAAGGCTGGCCATTGGCCGCTACGACCGACCTTTCGCTAGAAATTGTTGCCCAGACCAGCCGCATCGACGCGTTGCAAGATCAACTCGCCGCCCTGCCGGCGCAGCCCATCCCCGATCCAGCCGTGGTAAGCCGGTTGTCTGCACTTGAGACGCAGCCAGCCTTTGACCCGGCCCCATTTGAAAACCGGATCCTCGCCCTTGAATCCCGACTATCGTCGATTGAAAAACTACCCGCAGATGGAACGGGCGCAAGTGCAGCGGCCGTGGCCGCGCTGCAGGCCGACGTGCAAGCCTTGCGTCAAGCGGCTGATGCCCAAGCCAGCATTTCGGCGGCCAATCAGATTGAAGCCCAGCAAACTGCCGCCCAATCCACCGCGGCATCCAATGAATTGCTGGTCGCAGCGCGACGTTTGACAGCCATGGCTGCCCTGCAAACGGCGTTTGATACCGGGGCTGCCTATGCGCCCGAACTGGCAGAACTTCAGTCAGGAACAGGCCCTGTTTCAGCCATTTTGACACAATTCGCTGACCAAGGCCTGCCAACACTGGTTGATCTGAGAACGGCCTTCCCCCCTGCGGCCCGGTTGGCATTGGACGCGGCCTTGCGGGCCGATATGGGCGACAGTTGGACTGAACGGGCGACAAGTTTCTTTCGCAGTCAAACCGGCGCGCGGTCGTTGACGCCGCGTGATGGCACTGATCCCGACGCGGTGTTGTCGCGCGCCGAAGCCGCCTTGGCGATTGATGATTTGGCTACGGTGCTTGCCGAATTGCAGGCGCTGCCACCCGAGGCGCAACCGGCGCTGGCAGAATGGCGGGCCTTGGCGGAAACCCGGGTGGCGGCGGGTTTGGCGATAGCGGCACTTGCAGCGACACTGGGTAAATAGGGGGCGGCATGATCTGGTCTTTGGTCAAAGTGCTGTTGTTCATCGCGGCCATCGCCGGAATAACTTTTGGCGCGGACATCCTGTTGCACAGCGATGAAGGCATCCGCATTGCCGCCGCGGGGTGGGAATTTACCCTTGGCCCACTGCAAAGCGCGATTTTACTGCTGATTACGGTGGTTTTGCTTTGGGCCGTGATGAAGCTGGTCGGCTTGGTTGTGGCGGTGATGCGGTTCCTGAACGGCGATGAGACCGCGATTTCGCGATATTTTGACCGCAACCGCGAGCGCAAAGGCTATCAGGCGCTGAATGACGGGTTGCTGGCTTTGGCATCAGGCGATGGCCGATTGGCCTTGATGCGGGCGCAGCGGGCCGAGAAATATCTGGCGAAACCGGCCCTGACCACCTTGCTGATCGCCCAGGCCGCCGAGGCGGCCGGCGATGGTCAGCGGGCAACGGAGGCCTATAAATCGTTGCTGGCCGATGACACCACGCGTTTTGTGGGTGTGCGCGGGCTATTGCGACAAAAACTGGCCGAAGGCGACACAAATACGGCACTAAAGCTGGCGGAAAAGGCTTTTGAGTTGAAGCCAAAGCATGCCGAGACGCAGGATATCTTGCTGAAACTGCAGTCAGAATCCGCCGATTGGAAAGGCGCGCGCGCGACTTTGGGAGCAAAGATGAAGGCGGGCGCGCTGCCCAAAGAGGTGTATCGCCGCCGCGATGCCGTTTTGGCCCTGCAAGAGGCCCGCAGCGTGATGGACGACACCGCCAGCATCGAGGCGCGCGAAGCGGCCATCGAGGCGAACCGGTTGTCGCCAGACCTGATCCCGGCGGCGGTGATGGCGGCGCGCGGCCTGATTGACAAAGGCGATAAGAAAGGCGCTGTCCGGATACTGAAAAAGGCGTGGGAGGCGCGCGCGCATCCCGATCTTGCCGCCGTTTTTGCCGAAATAGAGCCTGATGAAACCCCGCTGGGGCGATTGAAACGGTTCAGGGCGTTGACCCAAGCACAGCCAAATGCCGACGAAACCCTGATGCTTTTGGCGGAACTTAACATTGCGGCCGAAGACTTCCCTGCAGCCCGGCGGGCCTTGGCCGATCTGGTCACCCGCCATCCCACCCGGCGCAGTCTGGCGATCATGGCGGCGATAGAGCGGGGCGAAGGCAG
>JANPLZ010000176.1:0-3048 GCA_031422555.1 Cypionkella sp.
ACCGCCTGCGCGGGGCGCGGGTGATGGCCACCGATCTGCGCGCCTCGGTCAGCCTTATTCTGGCCGGGCTTGCGGCCGAAGGTGAAACCGTGGTCAGCCGGGTCTATCACCTTGATCGCGGCTATGAGCGGGTGGTGGAAAAACTGCGCGGCGTGGGCGCGCAAATCGAACGGGTCAAAGCATGACGGACGCCCGGTTTGAAGACGGGGTTGGCGCAAACGGGGACGACACGCCGCTGTTGCTGGCCGCCCAAGACGACGAAGGCCTGTCGATCCTGTCCAGCCTGCTGCAAGACGCGGTGTTTGGGATCACCGAGATGCAGTATACCAAAACCCGCCGCCGGTTTGCGGTGCTGGTGAACCGCTTTCGTTGGGAAGACCGCGCGCAGGCGCAACTGGACAAACGCGGGGTCGAGCGGGTGCAATCGCTGTTGGTGTTTCACGATGTTCTGGCCGTGCAGACGGCAGGCATTGATCGGAATGACGCCGATACCGTGCTTTCCTTGATGCAGATCGCTTTTGCGCCCGGCCCCGATGGCACCGGCCAGGCCAGGCTGATTTTATCGGGCGACGGCTCTGTCGCGCTGACGCTTGAAGCGTTGGATGTGCAGTTGCGCGATGTGACGCGGCCTTATCTCGCGCCGTCTGGCCGCGTGCCTGATCACGGTGCATAGGACCGCCGCGCACCGGACTGGTTAAAATTTAGCTAAAATTTGCGTTTCATTTTGGTAAAAATACTCCACGGGGGGGCCTCAATCGCCACGCGATTGAGGCTGGGGGGGTGTGAAACCCCCCTCTTTCCTGCGCCCCGGATCAGCCTTTGGCTTTAGGGTTGTTGATCGTCACGCCCCCTTTGGTGCTGGCCGCCGCGGCGATCACCTTTGGTTTTTCCTTCTTTGGCTTTTTGGTCTCTTTGCCCGGTTTGCTCATGCCCTTGGCCATTGCTGTCTCCTGTGGTTGCACCGGCCATCCCTGCGGCCTTCAACCCAAGCCTACACCATGCCTGCGCCATTGCCATCCCAGATCATGCCCCGATCGCGCCCAGATCAAGCAATCCGAATTTCAGTGCCCCAGTCGCGGCATTTTCGGGTCAGGTCTTCGGGGAACAAGGTGTCGGTGAACACCACATCAATTTCCGACAACGACGCCAGCCGCACCGGGGCCGACCGCTCCAGCTTTGAGGCGTCAGATACCAGAAACACTTGCCGCGATTGGCGGATTATCGCGCGCGATACCCGCACTTCGGGCAGATCGAAATCCAGCAAATCGCCGTCCCGGTCCAGCGCCGATGCGCCGATCACCGCGTAATCAACCTTGAACTGCGTCATGAAATCGGTGGTCAGATCGCCTACCAAACCACCGTCCGAGCGGCGCAACGCCCCCCCGGCCACCATGATCTCACAAGACTCGTTGGCCATCAGGATGTTGGCGACGTTGATATTGTTGGTCACCACGGTGATATTGCTGTGCTTCAGCAACTCGCGCGCCACGGCTTCGGTGGTGGTGCCAAGGTTCAGGATGATCGAGGAATTGTTCGGAATCGCCTGCGCGCAAGCCCGCCCGATTGCGGCTTTGGCGGCGTCATTCATCCGGCGGCGGTCTTCATAGCCATAATTGCTGACCCCAGTGCGCGGCACAGCCCCGCCATGCACCCGGTCGAGCAGCCCCGAATCGGCCAGCTCTGTCAGATCGCGGCGGATGGTTTGCAAGGTGACGCCAAAGCGGTCCGCCAATAATTCAACCACCACACGGCCTTCTGACCGCGCGATTTCAAGGATTTCCGCTTGGCGAAAACTAAGGGCCATCTGTGTTTGTCCTTGCGCCTGCCCGACCGTTCCATCGGGGCAGCACCCCCTAGTGGTGGCACAGAATTTCCCTAAGGTCATGGGGTGTTTACACTAAAGTCGTGGCGTAATCACCGCAAAACTGGTTTTGGGCATCCAGTTCGTTTTATTTCGCCTTTCAACGGCAGGCTGACCACTGCAAAATTTGCCGGCAATATTCTGATCGCAAATGCGCGGTTTTTATAAAAGCGCGCATAAGCGAAGATTTCCTTTGACACAAAGGCGTGAAGCCTGTCTTGTCGGGCTTGCATTGCAGGGGGGATCGGCGTGCAGCCAGCAGACCATACATCAGCTCCGGTTGACCTGTTCATCATCGGGGGGGGGATCAATGGCTGTGGCATCGCCCGCGATGCGGCAGGGCGGGGTCTGTCGGTGGCACTGGCCGAGATGGGCGATCTGGCGCAAGCCACATCCAGCGCGTCGACAAAACTGTTTCACGGCGGGCTGCGCTATCTGGAATATTTCGAATTTGGCCTTGTCGCCAAGGCTTTGGCCGAGCGTGAAACCTTGCTGGTGGCGATGCCGCATATTTCCTGGCCGATGCGCTTTGTGCTGCCCTATCACCGCGACATGCGCTTTGAAGGCGATACACCGACATCGAAACTGCTATCCTTCGTGATGCCGTGGATGAAGGGTCGCCGTCCGGCCTGGCTGATCCGGTTGGGATTGTTTTTGTATGACACGCTGGGGGGGCGCAAGATTTTGCCCGGCACCCGCACCATAGATCTGACCCGCGATCCGACAGGGGCGTGCCTGAACCCGAAATTCACCCGCGCCTATGAATATTCCGATGCCTGGGTCGAGGATTCGCGTTTGGTGGTGCTGAACGCCCGCGACGCCGAAGCCAATGGTGCGCGCATCATGGTTGGCACCCGCGTGGTATCGGCGGCGCGGGTGGATGGGTTGTGGCAGATCACCACCGACGGTGCCGATGGTCCCGCCACCATGACCGCGCGTGCCTTGGTCAACGCCGGCGGGCCTTGGGTCGAAGACATCATCCGCAACGTGGCGCGGATCAATTCGGCCGAAGGCGTGCGGCTGGTGCGGGGCAGCCACATCGTGACGCGCAAAC
Source organism: Cypionkella sp. (assembly GCA_031422555.1). Lineage (GTDB taxonomy): Bacteria > Pseudomonadota > Alphaproteobacteria > Rhodobacterales > Rhodobacteraceae > JANNAT01. The sequence goes on from JANPLZ010000176.1 coordinate 2,916, forward strand.
TGTATGATCACGACAAATGCTATTTCTTCCAAGGCGCTGACGGGCGCATTATCTTTGCAATTCCCTATGAGCAGGATTTCACCCTGATCGGCACAACCGATCACGATCACCAAGGTTCGCCCCGCGATGCGGT
>JANPLZ010000177.1:0-5854 GCA_031422555.1 Cypionkella sp.
CCCGCCACTTCGATGGTCAGGTTCGGGCCGGGGCCATCGGCGGTCTGCGCGAATGCTGGGCTGGCGACCAAAAGGGCCGCGATCACGGATTTACGCAACATCGGCAGCCACCCGAACGGTGATCATGCGGTCAGGGTTCGCCGGCGGCTCGCCCCGCGCAATTTTATCGACATGTTCCATCCCCGAAATCACCCGGCCATAAACGGTGTATTGGCCGTTCAGGAAGGAATTTTCGGAAAAGTTGATGAAAAACTGGCTGTTGGCGGAATTGGGGTTGCTTGACCGCGCAGCACCAATGGATCCGCGATCATGCGGCAGCTTGGAAAATTCGGCCGGCAAATCGGGATGCGCCGACCCACCGGTGCCCGCGCGGCGCAGATTGGCCCCGCCCGCAAGCCCGTGTTCAACATCACCGGTTTGCGCCATAAAACCTTCGATCACGCGGTGAAACACCACGTTGTCGTAAGATCCGGCGCGCGCCAGCGCTTTCATCCGTTCGCTGTGTTTGGGGGCCACATCGGGCAGCAGAGCAATCACCACTTCGCCATCTTTCAGCGTGATGATAATGGTATTTTCTGGGTCTTTAATGTCGGCCATGGCCTGTCTCTCCGGTTTTTTCTGGGCTGGAAACTAGCGGGGGTGGGGCAAATAGGAAAGGCCCTACGGTTGACGCAGCCGCTATTTGGGCGGAAACAGGATAAAATAGCGAAGGGGACGGCGATGGCTTTCAAGACAATCGACGATGTGGCTTTGGCGGGCAAAGTGGTGCTGACCCGGGTTGACATCAACGTGCCGATGGAAAACGGCCATGTCACCGACGCCACCCGGATCGAGAAAATCGTCCCGACGGTGCAGGATCTGGTGGCGCGCGGGGCCAAAGTGGTGCTGCTGGCGCATTTCGGGCGGCCCAAAGGCCGCGTTGAGCCGTCGATGAGCCTGAAGCTGGTGCAGCCCGCCCTGCAGGCCGCCTTGGGCCACGCCATCACCTTTATGGAACGTCCCAGCCGGGCGGCGATTGATGCTTTGCCGCAAAACGCCATTGTTTTGGTGGAAAACACCCGGTTTTCGGCGATGGAGGAAGCCAACGATCCGCAGATGGCGCAGTTTCTGGCCGGTTTGGGCGATTTTTTTTGCAATGATGCGTTTTCCGCCGCCCACCGCGCCCATGCGTCAACCGAAGGCGTGGCGCGGTTGCTGCCGTGCTTTGCGGGCCGGTTGATGGCCGAGGAACTGGCCGCACTTGAGGCCGCCTTGGGCAATCCCGCGCGCCCGGTGGTGGCGGTTGTCGGCGGGGCAAAAGTATCGACCAAGCTGGAACTTTTGGGCAATCTGGTGTCGCGCGTGGATCATCTGGTGATTGGGGGTGGCATGGCCAACACGTTTTTGGTGGCGCAAGGCATCGAGGTTGGAAAATCGCTGGCCGAGCGCGATATGGCGCCCACGGCGCGGGAAATTCTGGCCAAGGCGCAGGCGGCGGGCTGCACCATTCATTTGCCCATCGACGTGGTGGTGGCGCGTGAGTTCAAGGCAAATGCGGCGCATGAAACCGTGGCGGCCGCCGCCTGCCCCAAGGATGCGATGATTCTGGATGCGGGTCCGGCCACGGTGGCGGCGCTGGATGCGCTGTTTGCCACAGCCAAAACCCTGATCTGGAACGGGCCTTTGGGGGCGTTTGAACTGACCCCGTTTGATGCGGCCACCAATGCTGCGGCCTTGTGTGTGGCGCGGCTGACCCGCGCAGGCGGGTTGGTGTCGGTTGCAGGCGGCGGTGATACGGTGGCCGCACTGAACCAAGCCGGGGCTGCACAGGATTTCACCTTTATTTCAACCGCGGGTGGCGCGTTTCTGGAATGGATGGAGGGCAAGACCCTGCCCGGCGTCGCGGCACTTGAAGTATGAGGCAGCGCCATGTGATCGGCGGTGTCTGCAGGCAATTCGGGCAGTGGCGCGGTTAATCGCGGCCTTGTTAGCGCAATCAACATTGCGCGATGGACAGAAACGTTTCAGGACCGGATAAAGATACCAGCCCCTTTTCAGGAGACCCCGATGCGCGCGACCAAAATCGTTCAGAAAATTCTTGGCAATTACGAAGGCGAAACCCCTGGCGTGAAGGCCAATCTGTGCCGCATGCTGATGGAGGGCAAACTTGGCGGCACCGGCAAGATGATCATCCTGCCGGTGGATCAGGGGTTTGAACATGGGCCTGCGCGCAACTATGCGGTCAATCCGGCGGGCTATGATCCGCATTACCATTACCAACTGGCGATTGATGCGGGGCTGAACGCCTTCGCCTCGCCCTTGGGGATGCTGGAGGCCGGGGCGGATACTTTTGCGGGCCAGATCCCCACGATTTTGAAGTGCAATTCGGCCAATTCACTGATGTCCGACACGGCGGGCAAAAATCAGGCCGTGACGGCATCGGTGGCGGATGCGCTGCGGCTGGGCTGTGCGGCGATTGGGTTTACGATCTATCCCGGTTCGGACTTGCAGCTTGATATGTATGAAGAGATTCGCGAAATGCGGGCCGAAGCCGCCGCTTGCGGGGTGGCCACGGTGATCTGGTCTTATCCGCGCGGCGAGGCGGTGACCAAAGACGGCGAAACCGCGATTGATGTGGCCGCCTATGCCGCCCAAATCGCGGCGCTGTTGGGCGCGCATATCATCAAGATCAAACTTTCCACCAGCCACCTGATGCTGCCCGAGGCAAAAAAGGTCTATGAGGCGCAAAAAATCGACGTCTCGACCCAAGCCGCGCGTGTGCGCCACTGCATGGATGCGTCCTTTGCTGGCCGCAGGATTGTGGTGTTTTCGGGGGGCGCTTCAAAAGGGGCCGATGCGGTTTATGACGATGCCCGCGCCATCCGCGATGGCGGTGGCAACGGATCAATCATCGGGCGCAACTCGTTCCAGCGCCCGCGTGCCGATGCGTTGGACATGCTGGCCAAACTGGTTGAGATTTACAAAGGCAAAGCCTGATCCGAACGCCAGATCCCAAAGCCTGATCCAGCAGGTGCAATGCACCGCGCAAGCCTATGACCCCAAGCAGTTTTTCTGTGTTTGGGGTCATTTAGTGGATTCCCAAACCGAATCAGGTGTGGCACAGTTCGGGCACGAACCGTTCCCGCCGCATAAGGAATGGACGCGAGGCAGATATGACGATTTCAAACGCCAAACCCGCCCTTGGTGGCCTGATGTGCATGGTGCTGGCCCTGAGTTTGGCCGGGTATTTCACCTTTGCCGCCGTGCAGGGCGACTTCGGCGTGTTCCGCCGGGTGCAGATCAACGCCGAAGCCACCGCACTGATCGCCGAGCGCGCCCAGCTTTATGCCGAGCTGGCGCAAATGCGCAATCTGACGCATCGGTTGTCAGACCAGTTTCTGGACCTTGATCTGCTGGATCAGCAAGCCCGCGATGTGCTGGGCTATCTGCGCGCCGATGAAGTTGTCATTCGGTAGCGTGGCTTGCTGCACCGCGGTTGGCCAGATGAGTATTTAAGCCAAAATGAAACCAAACTTTAGTCAAATTGACCTGTTTGGCGCGGGGCTGGTTGCGTCGCCGAAGATCTGAAATTTCAGTTTGGCCTTTTTTCACCGATGCGTTATAGATAGTTTAACGTTGAACTATCTTGCGCTGTGACGAAAGGAACCCACCGTGGCTGTGAAAAAAGCTGCTGAAAAATCAAATGTCTCGAAGGATGATTTGCTGAAATACTACCGGCAAATGCTGTTGATCCGTCGATTCGAGGAAAAAGCCGGTCAGTTGTATGGCATGGGTCTGATCGGTGGGTTTTGTCATCTCTACATCGGCCAAGAGGCGGTTGTGGTGGGGCTGGAGGCCTGCACCAAAGAGGGCGACAAGCGCATCACCAGCTACCGCGATCACGGGCATATGCTGGCGTGCGGCATGGCAGCGGACGGCGTGATGGCAGAGTTGACCGGGCGCGCGGGCGGCTATTCGCGCGGCAAGGGTGGGTCGATGCACATGTTTAGCCGCGAGAAGCATTTCTACGGTGGCCATGGCATTGTCGGCGCGCAAGTGCCGCTGGGTGCGGGTCTGGCCTTTGCCGATAAATACATGGGCAATGACAATGTGACCTTCACCTATTTTGGCGACGGTGCCGCCAATCAGGGCCAAGTTTATGAAACCTATAACATGGCCGAGCTGTGGGCGTTGCCGGTGATTTTCGTCATTGAAAACAACCACTACGCCATGGGCACCTCTCAGGCGCGATCAACCAAGTCGGAAACCCTTTATGGCCGCGGTTTGGCTTACGGCATTCCGGGCGAGCAGGTTGACGGCATGGATGTGCTGGCGGTTGCTGCCGCCGGGGCCAAGGCTGTGGCGCATTGCCGGGCCGGCAAGGGCCCGTATATTCTGGAAATGATGACCTACCGGTATCGCGGGCATTCGATGTCGGACCCTGCAAAATACCGCACCCGCGAAGAGGTGCAAAAGATGAAAGACGAAAAAGACGCCATTGAGCATGTCCGCGACATGCTGCTGGGCGCGGGGCTGGCGTCGGACGAAGATCTGAAAGTGATCGACAAAGAGATCAAGGAAATCGTCAACGCATCGGCCGAATTTGCCAAAGCCAGCCCGGAACCTGATGTTTCGGAACTGTATACCGATATTTACGCGTAAGGGGAAAAACCATGGCAGTTCAAGTCTTAATGCCGGCCCTTTCGCCCACGATGGAAGAAGGCACGCTGGCGAAATGGTTGGTCAAAGTCGGCGATGTGGTCAAATCCGGCCAGATCATCGCCGAAATTGAAACCGACAAGGCAACGATGGAATTCGAGACCGCCGATGAGGGCATTGTCGGGCAAATCCTGATCGCCGAAGGGTCAGAAGGCGTCAAAGTGAACACCCCGATCATGGTTTTGGTCGAGGCAGGCGAGGCTGTGGGGGCAACCCCGGCGGCGGCGGCCCCGGTGGCGGTTGCGGCTTTGGCCCCGGTTGCCGCGACTTTGTCGGCAAGCATTTCGGTGCCTGCCGCCGCGGCGGTGGTTGTGGTCGCTGCACCGGATTGGCCCGAAGGCACGGCAATGAAAACCATGACCGTGCGCGAGGCCCTGCGCGAGGCAATGGCAGAGGAAATGCGCGCCAATCCGACCGTCATGCTGATGGGCGAAGAGGTGGGCGAATATCAGGGGGCCTACAAGATCAGCCAGGGTTTGCTGGATGAATTTGGCCCAAGGCGGATCGTTGACACGCCGATCACCGAGATGGGCTTTACCGGTATCGCGGTGGGCGCGGCTTGGGGCGGGTTGCGGCCTATCGTTGAATTCATGACGTTTAACTTTGCCTTGCAAGCCATTGATCACCTTCTTAATTCTGCCGCCAAGACCAATTACATGTCGGGCGGGCAACTGGGCTGTCCGGTGGTGTTTCGCGGCACCAATGGGGCTGCGGCCCGGGTTGGCGCGCAGCACAGTCAGGATTTCGCGGCTTGGTACGCGGCGATCCCGGGATTGAAAGTGGTGATGCCCTATTCGGCGTCCGACGCGAAGGGCCTGCTGAAACAGGCGATCCGCGACCCGAATCCGGTGATCTTTCTGGAGAATGAGATCCTCTACGGCCAGACCTTCGAGGTTCCCGCGATAGAGGATTTAACAATTCCCTTCGGCAAGGCCCGCATCTGGCGCGAGGGCAAGGATTGCACGATCGTCTCCTTCGGCATCGGGATGAGGTATTCCTTGGAAGCCGCTGATATCCTTGCCAAAGACGGGATTTCGGTGGAGGTCATCGACCTGCGCACTTTGCGCCCGTTGGACTATGACACGGTGCTGGCTTCGGTGATGAAGACCAACCGCTGTGTGACGGTGGAGGAAGGTTTCCCGGTCGGCTCCATCGG
>JANPLZ010000178.1:0-10999 GCA_031422555.1 Cypionkella sp.
GGCGATCCGTCAAAGCGGGTGATCAGCGCGCCGTCGGGGATGGCCGACACGGGGGCCGACAATTCACGGCGGATCACTTGTGCCAGCCGTTCTGTCACCACAACCATCTGGGTGCGCCCGGCGTAATCTTCGGCCAGGGCCTGCGTGCCACCTGCCGCTTTGACATCGGCCACAATCAGCCGGGCCGGTTGCAGAATTTCACCCGTCGCGGCATCGCGCACTGTCAGCAGGAACTGCATCGAATGCACGCCGCCCACGGTAAAGCGGGTCTTTTCGGTCAGACAGTGAAAGCGGGTCACTTCGATATCCAGCGCCACCGCGCGACCTGTGTCCATGCCCGCGGTGCCCGTGGCCATTGCCGCGGTAAAGATCGCTGCAACTTGCGTATGACGGTCGCCGGGTGCCTGACCCCGCCAAACGATATCGGCATTGGGGCGGAACGAATTGGCTTCGGATGATTTCAGACTGCGCGGCACGACGACATTGATCGCGGCGACGGTGAATTGCGACTGCATGACGATCTGGCCGCCAACCCCAGCCACCGAAGGAGTTGACGATGTGCCACCGCTGGTAACCACCCCCGTGGGCAAGGTTACGTTGCGGCTGGGGGCCTCGGCTTGCATGCAGGCCGAAACCGAGACGGCCATCAACAAGGCGGGAATGGAGCGAAGCAGTTTCATAGCGATCCCTTTCATAGTCCTCCCCCGAGGTTGCATTCAGTGATCGGCCGCAATCGTGGCAAATTTTCGGCAATAATGACGCTTTTCGAAGGTGGTTTAAGGGTGATGCCATGGCAGGGCTGAAATACCGTGGGCAAACCACACTGGTTTTGGATGCCAAACGCCACAAATCATGCCAAACTTCGGACGAATATCCCGCGATTGGGCTGTTGTTAGCGCTAACAGACTCTGGTAGTCTGCCCCAAATCCCTTTGAAACCCCCTGCCACCAATGGTGCCTTATGCTGAATGCAACGATTGACCGCGTGACCGACCGTATCCGGCAAAGATCGGCGCAGACCCGGGCCGCCTATCTGGCGCGGATTGCGGCGGCGGGCACGGCGGGTCCGGCGCGCGCGCATCTGTCTTGTGGCAATCAGGCGCATGCCTATGCGGCGATGGGCGATGACAAGGCGGCGTTGGTGGCTGCGCGGCTGCCGAACCTTGGCATCGTCACCGCCTATAATGACATGTTGTCGGCGCATAAGCCGTTTGAACATTACCCCGATCTGATCCGGGCTGCGGCGCATAAGGCGGGGGCGACGGTGCAAGTGGCGGGCGGCGTGCCTGCGATGTGCGACGGGGTGACCCAAGGCCAGCCGGGGATGGAATTGTCGCTGTTTTCGCGCGATGTCATCGCATTGGCCGCCGCGATTGCGTTGTCGCACAACACCTTTGACGCGGCGTTGTATCTGGGGGTCTGCGATAAAATCGTGCCCGGCCTGATCATGGCGGCGGCCAGTTTCGGCCATATCCCGGCGGTGTTCGTGCCCGCTGGCCCCATGACATCCGGCCTGCCCAATGATGAGAAATCGGCGGTGCGCAATGCGTTTGCCCAAGGTCTGGTCGGGCGCGAGGCGCTGATGGCGGCCGAAATGGCGTCGTATCATGGCATTGGCACCTGCACCTTTTATGGCACCGCCAACACCAACCAGATGCTGATGGAGTTCATGGGCCTGCATCTGCCCGGCGCGTCGTTTGTGAACCCCGGAACGCCGTTGCGCGATGCGCTGACCAGTGCTGCGGTAGAGCGCGCTTGCGCCATCACGGCCCTTGGCAATGCGTATCGCCCCGCAGGCGAGGTGCTGGACGAGCGCGCCTATGTCAACGGCCTTGTCGGGCTGATGGCCACCGGCGGGTCGACCAATCTGGTGCTGCACATGCCGGCGATGGCGCGGGCGTCTGGGGTGTTGCTGGATCTGGCGGATTTTGATGATATCAGTCAGGCGGTGCCGCTGATGGCCAAAGTCTATCCAAACGGGCTGGCAGATGTGAACCATTTTCACGCAGCGGGCGGCTTGGGCTTTATGATCGGGCAGTTGCTCGAGGCGGGCCTGTTGCACCCCGATGCCAAGACGATTCTGGGCGATGGCCTGCACGCCTATGCCCAAGAGCCTGCCTTGCGCGACGGGCGGCTGGCTTGGGTGGCGGGGGCTGCCCAGACGTTGAACGACAAGATCCTGCGCCCGGTGGCCGACCCGTTTGCCGCCACCGGTGGCTTGCGGCAATTGTCGGGCAATCTGGGGCGCGGCGTGATCAAAGTGTCGGCGGTGGCCCCCGAACGCCATGTGGTGCAGGCCCCGGCGCGGATTTTCCACAGTCAGGACGCGGTGAAAGCCGCGTTCAAGGCGGGCGAATTTACCACAGACACCGTGGTTGTCGTGCGCTTTCAGGGGCCGCAAGCCAATGGCATGCCGGAATTGCATTCGCTGACGCCGATGCTGACGGTGCTGCAAGATCGCGGGCTGAAAATGGCCTTGGTCACCGATGGCCGCATGTCCGGCGCAAGCGGAAAAGTGCCCGCTGCAATCCATGTCAGCCCCGAAGCCGCCGCCGGAGGCCCGCTGGCCCGGTTGCGCGACGGCGATCTGGTCCGGCTGGATGCGGTGGCAGGCACATTGTCGGTGCTGGTGGATGATTTCGATGCCCGCGCGCCGGTGGTGGCGGATCTGTCTGCCAACAGCCACGGCATGGGGCGCGAGTTGTTCGAAGCGTTCCGCCACCACGTCGGCACCTCGGAAACCGGGGCGGCAGTGGTTATCTGAAACCTTTAGGGCCTCCGGCGGGGATATGTCAGACCAGGCGATGCGCGTTTCATCTGTTCTTAAATATCCCCGCCGGAGGCAACCGATCTAACCCTCAAGACCGCAAGGATCCCAGCCATGACCCCCGCCGAGCAATCCCGCCAAGCCACAGATATTTGCCGCCTTGCCTGCGTCGTGCCGGTTCTGGTGATCGACGATCTGGCCCATGCGGCCCCATTGGCGCGCGCGCTGGTGGCGGGTGGGTTGCCCGCGCTGGAAGTCACCTTGCGCACGCCTTGCGCGCTCGACGCGATCCGCGCCATGGCCGATGTGCCGGGCGGGGTGGTGGGCGCGGGCACTTTGCTGACACCTGCCGATGTCAAGGCGGCCAAAGCGGCGGGGGCGAAATTTGGCGTCTCGCCGGGGGCCACGCAACGGCTGCTGGACGCTTGTGCCGAATACGCGTTGCCGCTTTTGCCCGGTGCGGTGACGGCCTCCGAGGTGATGGCCCTGCTGGAAATGGGCTATACGGTGCAGAAATTCTTTCCGGCGGAACAATCCGGCGGGGCCGCGTTTTTGAAATCCATCGGATCGCCGATCCCGCAAGTCAGCTTTTGCCCCACCGGTGGCATCAGCCTGAAAAACGCGCGTGACTATCTGGGGCTGAAAAATATCCTTTGCGTCGGCGGGTCTTGGGTGGCGCCAAAAGACGCGATGGTGCAGGGCAACTGGGCCGCCATCACCACCCTTGCTGCCGAGGCCGCAGCCCTGCGTTAGGGCAACCATCCCTTCAAGACCCGTCAGGCACCCGCGCCGCCCGCCCGCCCCGGCGTTTTGGCGCGTCGGTCATGGTTTGCGCCTCACGCAGAACCGAACTCATCGGGTGATCGGGGGCGGCACTGGCATAATGCGCAATCACCTGCGCAAGGCACGCGGGCGTATCGGCATCCACAGGCAGGCTGAGGGCCCAGTCGATAAAGATCGACCGGCATTCGGGCAAAGTGATGCCATCGATGGCATAGCTTTCGCGCACCAGCCCTTTGGGATCTGCCTGTTTCATGTCTGCTGCCTGCTCCATTCGGTCTGCCTTTCCATCGCTGTGATCGCTCAGATGCGCCGAAATCAGCGCCTCTGCCAACCCGGATTTATGCGCCAGTTGCGCCATCACGTCTTCGCCCGTTGCAGCGACCGCCTCGCGCAGCACAAAGGCCATCGCCCCTTCGCCCAGATCGTCCGGGGCCAGCGGTTTGTCCGACAACAGCCGCGCACAGGCCTGCAAGCGCCAGCACAATCTGTAGGCCGCAAGCAGCGCCGTCTGATCCGTTTCCGACACCTTTCCCGCGATTGCTGATCGAACCGGGGCCACCGCCGCCGCAATCTGGCGTTCAACCCCTTGGGCGGGGCTGGCGTTTTGCAACGCCAGCGTTTGCGCCAGCAGTTCGATATCCATCAAACGCCCGGGGCCGAACTTGGCCTCCCAACCCACCGCGGCGGGTTTGGCCGCCGCCAGCCGGGCGCGCATGAGGGCGACATCGGCGCGCACCCCCGCCCCTTGGCCCTTGTTGGCCAACAAGGCGCGCCGAAACGCCTCTACTTGTTGGCCCAGCCCGGTATCGCCCGCCACCACCCGTGCCCGGGTCAGCGCCAGATGCTCCCACGTCCAGGCCTCGGTCGACTGATAGGCGCAAAACGCCTCGATCGAGGTGGCAACCGGGCCTTGCCGCCCCGACGGGCGCAGCCGCATGTCGACTTCATAAAGCCGCCCCTCGGGCAGTTGTGCGGTCAGCGCTGTCACCATCGCTTGGGTCAGGCGCGCGTAATACAGCCGGGTCGGCAACGCGCGCGGCCCGGTCGACGCCTCAACCCCGGACGCATCGTAAATCACGATCAGGTCAAGATCAGACCCCGCGTTCAACCGCCCCGCCCCCAGACTGCCCATCCCCAGCACCACAGCGCCGCGCCCGGGCGGGGGGCCATGCTTGGCGGCAAACTGCGCATTCACCTGCGGCCACAGGGCTGCAATCACCGCACCCGCCAGATCGGCATAGTGTTTGCCCGCCTCGAACGCATCAATCAGGCCGCGCAAGTGATGCACGCCGATGCGAAAATGCCATTCCTTCATCCAACGCCGCGCGGCTGCCAGTTTGGCCTCATAATCGGCGGCGGCCGTTAGTTGCTGCGCCAAATCTGCGGTCAGGCCAGCAACGCCGGGCCACGGCGCCCAGAACGCGCCCCCGATCACCGCATCCAGAACGCCCGCATTGCGCGACAGATAGCGCGCAAGGCCGGGTGCTGTGCCCGCGATATCAATGATCAGATCGACCAGACTGGGGTTGGCATCAAACAGCGCGAAAATCTGCACTCCGGCGGGCAAACCGGCCAAAAACCCATCCAGCGCCACCAGCGCCTGATCCGGGTTGGCCGCGCGCGCCAATCGGGTCAGCAAACCGGGGCGCAGCCTGCGAAACAAGGTTTGCGCGCGGTCAGACCGCAAGGCAGCATAGCTGGACCAGCCTTTGACAATCGCCAAAGCGGCCTCGGACAGCGCGGGCGTGCCATCCGGTTCCACCGCACTGCCCGGCGAGAAAAATCCTTCGGTCAATTCATTTGTGCGCGCCAGCCGGGTTAGCAAGCCATTGCGAAACGCCGCCTCGTCTTGCCCGCAGAACGCGGCAATCCGCGCCACCCCCGCCGATGTTACCGGCAAATCGTGGGTTTGCGCGTCACCTACCATTTGCAGCCGGTGTTCTACCTCGCGGTGGCGGGCGTAAAGCTGTGCCAATTCATCGGCCACATCGCGCGGCAGCCAGCCTTTGTCGGCCAAAGCCCTCAGCCCCGCCACAGTGCCGCGCGCGCGCAGATCGGGGTCGCGGCCGCCTGCGATCAACTGCCGGGTCTGGGTGAAAAATTCGATCTCGCGAATGCCACCCTGCCCCAGTTTGATATTGTGCCCTTCCACCGCCAAAGCGCCGTGCAGGCCGCGGTGATCGCGGATCGCCATCCGCATGTCATGCGCATCCTGAATGGCGGCGAAATCCAGATGTTTGCGCCACACAAACGGGATCAGCGTTTTCAAAAACCGCGCCCCCGCCGCCAGATCACCGCCGCAAGGCCGGGCTTTGATAAAGGCCGCGCGCTCCCATGTGCGGCCCTGCGCCTCATAATAGCTTTCTGCGGCGGCCATCGACAGACACACCGGGGTGACCGACGCATCGGGGCGCAGCCGCAAGTCCACCCGAAAGACATAGCCGTCGGCCGTCACATCCGACACCAGCGCCACCATCCGCCGGGTGACGCGAATGAACGATGCGCGTGCGTCAGGGCTGTCGGGGCCATAGCGGTCTTGGTCAAACAGACAAATCAGATCAATATCAGACGAATAATTCAGTTCATGCGCGCCCATCTTGCCCATGGCCAGCACCACCATGCCCCCCGCGGTGGCCAGATCCTGTGGCCCCGCCCCGGGCAATTTACCGCGCCGTATCTCATCACCCACCAGCGCCTTGATCGACAGATCGACCGACCTGTCGGCCAGCTGCGTCAAAGCTGCGGTCACTTCGGCCAACTCCCAGACCCCACCCAGATCGGCCAGCGCTGTCAGCAGCGCGGTGCGCCGCTTGGCTTGGCGCAACGCCGCGGCAAGCCCGTCCAGCGGCACCAATGCAAGGCTATCAAGCACCTGCGCCGCCGCCGCTTCGGGCGATATCTGCACCGCGGCGCGCAGCCATGCAGCCTCTTTGTGCAAAAGCCCGGTCAGATAGGGGCTGCACCCCGCCACCGCCGCCAACAAGGCGGTCACTTGCGGTGCCAGATCGGCAAACGCCGCCGCAATATCGGCGCGGGCGGTCTGGTCATAGGCGATTGGCATCCGGGTGATGCGGCTGGCAAAGGCATGGGTCATCGCGCGATCATGGCAACTGGCGGTCAAGGGGTCAATCGCGGCCGGACCCGCAGGGTGGTTGCCCCCCCCGTCACAGGCATTTTTAAGCGCCTGCTTCGTCATGCGCCTGATCCATTTTCCGCCGATATGTAAAAATGTTTAACATAGGCCTTGCATCCCAACCGGTTGATGCGCATCTTGCCTAATGTGAAAGACATTCACATCCGTTTACCAACGGGTCAACCCCACGGGAGTCCGCCGATGACGACGATTTCTAGCACCGCCCCATCCGGCGGATCAAACTGGTTCCGCCGCGCCGAAAGCTGGTTGGACGCGAAAGGCAAATTCGCCTGGATCGCCGCGATGATTTTGGGCTTTGTGTTTATCTGGCCAATCGGCCTTGCCATTCTTGGCTATATGATCTGGAGCAAACGTATGTTCAGCAGCAATTCTTGTGCCGCCCGCCGTGACCACCACATGGGCACACATTGGGGTCCTTCGATGATGAAGCAATCGGGCAATACCGCCTTTGACAGCTACAAAGCCGATATGCTGCGCCGTCTGGAAGACGAGCAAACCGCCTTTGAAGGCTTTTTGCAACGGCTGCGTGATGCCAAGGACAAGTCGGAATTTGACGCCTTCATGGAAGACCGCGCCCGCGCCAACCGCGACGCCCCCGTCAGTGCGGCAGCCAACGATACCTTGCGCAGCGGCGAGTATTGATCCCAGTTACCAATTGAAAAAAAGGGCCGCGCAGGATGCGGCCCTTTTGCATGACCGCTTTGCAACCAAGGGCGGAAAGCCCCTTGGCGGTGGCGTAATCGCTTGCTAGGGTAGAACCACACTCCCTTCAGCAAAATGATGCCATGCGCCACACCGTTCCGATTGCGCCCCAGTTTTATGTAACTGCCCCGCAAGCCTGCCCCTATCTGACGGGCCGGATGGAACGAAAACTATTCACCGCGTTGCAAGGCGACTCCGCGCAGCGGTTGAATGATACCTTGTCAAAACAAGGCTTCAGACGCAGCCAGAACGTGCTTTACCGCCCGTCTTGCGCCGAATGTTCCGCCTGTATGTCGGCGCGCATCCGGGTGGCCGATTTCAAACCCAGCCGCACCCAGCGCCGGATCATGCGCGACGCCGCCCATTTGCGCCGCAACGCCACATCGCCTTGGGCCACCGAAGATCAGTTCGCGCTGTTTCGCCGCTATCTGGACTTGCGCCATGCCGATGGCGGGATGGCGGATATGGATGTGTTCGAATTTGCCGCCATGATCGAGGAAACGCCGGTCAAAAGCCGGGTGATCGAATATTTCCGCCCCGGTGCCGCCCCCGGCGATGACCGCATTCTGACGGCGGTATCGCTGACCGATGTGTTCGATGACGGTCTTAGTATGGTCTACAGCTTTTACGACCCCGACCTGATTGCGCTGTCCTTGGGCACCTTTACCATTCTGGACCATATCGCCATCGCCCGAGAGGCTGGCCTTCCCTACGTCTACCTTGGCTATTGGGTGCCGGGCAGCCGCAAGATGGGCTATAAGGCGGGCTTTAACGCGCTTGAGATTTACAAGGGCGGCGCGTGGCAGGATATTGGCGATCCGGTGGATCACCGGGCCGAATTGCACCCGCTGTCGGTTGATCCGATTGCCGAACAGGTGGCGCGGATCACCTTGCCCGAATCGCGCCCCGTGCATGACGGCTGACGGCGCGCAGTTGGACTCGGTGGCGCTGCTGGTGCCCGACTATGACGCAGGCATTGCGTTCTTTGTCACCGGACTGGGCTGGACCCTGACCGCCGATCTGGATCAGGGCCGCAAACGCTGGGTCACCGTGCAGCCCCCCGGCGGTGGCGCGCAACTGGTGCTTGCCCGCGCCGATACCCCCCAGCAAAGCGCCGCCGTGGGCAATCAGGCGGGGGGGCGGGTCTGGCTGTTTATGACCACCAATGATTTTGCCCGCGACAGCGCCCGCCTGCAGGCAGCCGGCGCCATTTTCGAAGAATCACCCCGGCTTGAACCTTATGGCACTGTCGCGGTGTGGCGCGACCCTTGGGGCAACCGCTGGGATTTGATCGAACCCTGTTAGGGCGCTGCCGGGAGCGATTTTTGTTGCGCTAAAACAGGTTGCGCGACACGCTGGGACATCTGGTCTGTGCAATTTACAGCAGAGTTGACGCAGCGGCACAATATCGCATAATTGGATAAGTTTTCTTACCACTTTCGGCAAAACAAAAACGGTGCCGCGCCAAAGCAGCACCTCAGGGAGGACCACCATGCAAGGAACGCTGGCGCTTTCGCGCCTGATCGACCGTATCACCGAAGCGATTGGCAAATCAGTCATGTGGCTGATCCTGATCGCTATTCTGGTCAGCGCCACCAACGCCATCGTGCGCAAACTGTTCAATATGTCGTCCAACGCCTGGCTGGAATTGCAGTGGTATCTGTTTGGGGCGGCCTTCCTGCTGGCCTCGGCCTATACGCTGAAACAAAACGAACATATCCGCATTGATATCTTTTACGGCACCCGCACCCGGCGCACCCAGCACTGGATTGATCTGTTCGGCCATGTGTTTTTCCTGCTGCCGTTTGTGGTGCTGATGACGTGGATGCTGGTGCCCTATGCGTGGGATGCCATCAAAAGTGGCCAGATTTCCACCAATGCGGGCGGTTTGATCATTTGGCCAGCCCGCGCGATGTTGCTGGGCGGGTTTGCCTTGCTGGTGGCGCAGGCGATCTCTGAAATCATCAAGAAAATCGCCGTGATGCGCGGGGTGATTGACGATCCGACGCCGTTTATTTCGGCGCATGAACAAGCCGAGCTGGACGGGGCAGCGCTTGCCGCCGAAGTCGCCCGCCTGGCCGAAGAAGAGGAGCGTCGCAAATGATTCTGGAACTTATCGCCACGAACATGGCGCCGATCATGTTCGCCAGTCTGATCATCTTCTTGCTGCTGGGCTATCCGGTGGCGTTTTCGCTGGCGGCCAATGGTTTGCTGTTTTTCGCCATCGGCGTCTGGCTGGCACCTTATTCCAACAACACCATCACGCTGGACTGGAACCTTTTGGGCACCATGCCCTTACGGCTTTATGGGGTGATGTCGAATGAAACTTTGCTCGCGATTCCGTTCTTTACCTTTATGGGGATTGTGCTGGAACGCTCGGGCATGGCCGAGGATCTGCTGGACACCGTCGGGCAGTTGTTTGGCCCGATCCGCGGCGGTCTGGCCTATGCGGTGATCATCGTGGGGGCGCTTTTGGCAGCCACCACCGGGGTTGTGGCAGCATCGGTTATTGCCATGGGTCTGATATCGCTGCCGATCATGCTGCGATACGGCTATGACCGGCGGGTGGCATCGGGGGTTATCGCGGCGTCGGGCACGCTGGCGCAGATCATTCCGCCGTCGCTGGTGCTGATCGTTCTGGCCGATCAGTTGGGCCGATCTGTTGGCGATATGTACAAAGGCGCGATCATTCCGGGGCTGATCCTGACCGGGTTTTACATGGCTTACGTGTTTTTCATATCCATGTGGCGGCCACAATGGGTGCCCGCCTTGCCACCCGAGGCGCGCACCTTGGGGCGCGGGGTGACATCGCTGTTGGTCGCGTTGGCGGCGGTGATGGCAATTGGCTACACCGCGCATGTGCTGCTGGCACCCACTTACGGTGCCAATGCCGACATCTTGGGCGGCACTATCGGGATCATTGCGATCTACGTCTATGCATTGGTCGACAAGACCCTGAAAATCAACACCATGTCGCGGCTGGCACAACAGGTGATCATGGTGCTGATCCCGCCGCTGGCCTTGATCTTTCTGGTGTTGGGCACGATTTTTCTGGGGATAGCCACCCCCACCGAAGGCGGAGCCATGGGGGCGGTCGGGTCGCTGTTTCTGGCGGCGATGAAAAACCGGCTGAATCTGGGCGTGATCCGATCGGCGCTGGAGGCCACGACGCGGCTGTCGGCGTTTGTGATGTTCATCCTGATTGGCGCACGGATGTTTTCACTGGCGTTTTACGGGGTGAACGGACAGGTCTGGGTCGAACATCTGCTGGTCGGCGTGCCGGGCGGGCAGACCGGCTTCCTGATCTTTGTGTCGATCCTTGTGTTCCTGCTGGCCTTTTTCCTCGATTTTTTTGAGTTGGCCTTCATCATCGTGCCCTTGCTGATTGCGCCCGCAGAAGCGTTGGGGATTGATCTGATCTGGTTTGGCATCATCCTGGGGGTGAACATGCAAACCTCGTTCATGCATCCTCCGTTTGGCTTCGCGCTGTTTTATCTACGCTCAGTGGCACCCAAAGAAGTCAAGACTAGCGACATCTACTGGGGCGCAATCCCGTTTGTCGTGGCTCAAGTGGTGATGGTGGGTTTAATTATT
>JANPLZ010000179.1:0-19011 GCA_031422555.1 Cypionkella sp.
GCCGATGGCGCCGCCTGCGTTCGGCTCGGCAATGCCGGGGGCGCGGGCAGTGAAATACATCAGCCACCCTGCCCCGTCCGGATCACGCATCACCCAAGGGTCGCGCATGGCGCGGTCGTGCCAATGGCCGATGGCGTGATCCTTTTCATAAAGATCGGCGACCGGCCCGGTCAGATCAAGGCACAGCCCGTCACCCACCCGCACCCAACTGTGCAGATCAGCCGATACCGCATGGCCGATGCGTTGATAAAGGCCGTCTTCGGCCCGGGTGGAACCGGTGTAAAACAAATGCCACCCACCCGCATCATCTTGCACCACTGATCCGGTCCATGTGGTGAAATCATCCCAAGCGGGGCCCACACTGGGGGCAAACATCGTGCCAAGATGCGTCCAGTTTACCAGATCGTCCGATACCGCATGGCCTTGGCTGACGTTGAAATGCCGCAGGTCAGGGTCGCCCAGCGCCTTGTCGGCTTGCAGGAAAAACCCGTGATGCCGCACCCCGTCATGGGCATACCAGCTGTCCCAGATCCACTTGTCTTGCAGCGCAATAACCATGATTTATCCCTTCACCCCGGTAGAGGCGATCGACGCGATGAACGATTTTTGCAGGTAAAGATAAAACACCAGCACCGGCATGGTGATCATCGACAGATAGGCCATGATCTCGCCCCAAGCCAAGTTCAGCTGGAAGAAGTATTGCAAACCCACCATGACCGGGCGGTAGGCTTCGTCCTGCACCACCATCAGCGGCCACAGATATTGGTTATACATCGCAAGAAACTTCAAAATCGCGGCCGTGGCCAGCACTGGGCCGGACAGCGGCATCACGATGCGGCGGTAAATCGCGAACCAGCTGGCACCTTCCACTTGCGCCGCCTCGATCAATTCGCCGGGCAGGTCCTTGAAATACTGCACGAACAGAAAGATCGTCAGACCATCGGCGATGAAGGGCACAATCTGCACGTGATAGCTGTTCAGCCAACCCGTGGTGAACCCGTCCAGCCCCAGCCATGGCAGTTTCGATGCGATCAGCAGCAGCGGAATGGCGATGGTTTCAAACGGCACGATCAGCGTGGCCAAAATCAGCGTCAGGATCATGTCGCGGCCCTTCCAGCCGACGAACACAAAGGCAAAAGCCGCCATCGAACACAACAGCAGCGACAGCACCACAGTCACCCCGGTGACCAGCACCGAGTTGAAGATGAACAGCGCCACCGGAGCGCGTTCGAACGCGGCGGTGTAATTGTCAAAGCTGATATCGCCCACCGGCATGAACGCCCGCAAGGATGCGGTGTCGGCCAGCAATTGTTGATCGGGTTTCAGCGAGGACATCAACATGAAGACCAGCGGAAAACAGAACAGAATGGAAATCAGCACCAGCACGACATAGCGCACAATCAGGCGCAGGCCGTGGTTGTCGTCAGAGATTGTGGCCATGTCAGGTGCGCTCCCGTGTGATCCAGCGTTGCAGCATCGAAATTGTCAGCACGATCAGGAACAAGATCACCGAAATGGCCGATCCGCCCGAGATGTCCTGTTTGCCATAACCGCGCTCAATTGCTTGGAAAACAATGGTTTGGGTGCTGTCCAGCGGCCCGCCATTGGTCATCACATCGACTTGGGCAAACAGCGAAAACGCCTGCATGGTGATGACGATGATCACCAGAACGGCGGTGTTTCGCAGGCCGGGCCAAGTGATATAGCGGAAGGTCTGCCATTTTGACGCGCCTTCGATTGAGCCTGCCTCATAAAGGGTGGGCGAGATGGTTTGCAGACCCGACAGCCAGATCACCATGTGAAATCCGACTGCCTGCCAGATCGACATCACGATGATCGACCCAAGGGCCGTTGACGAATTGCCCAGCCAATCCACCGCCGGCATCGCACCAAAGCTGAGCGCCCCCAGCATATTGTTCAACAGCCCGGAATCGCCGTCGTAAATGAACCGCCAAAGCAGCGACACCACCACAATGGAAACCACCACCGGCATAAAGTAAATCGCGCGAAAGATGTTCATCCCGCGCAGGCGTTGGTTGATCAGCAGCGCCAGCCCAAGCGCAAGGCCCGCCTGCACCGGGGCCACCACAATCACAAAGACAAAGGTGTTCACAATCGCCGTCAAAAACACCACATCGCGCGCCAGCACATAGGTGCGCGCATCGCCCCAGCCAAAGCTGAACCATTCACGCATGCCATCAAGGCCGGGATAATCGGGGTTGTTGCGGGTAAAGCTGCGCAAGGCGGGGTATTCGGGCACGCCTTCGGCCGTCAGCTTGACCGCGCCGGCCGCGTCCTTGACCGGGTCCAGCGTCAGCGTCGACATGCCCAGCAACTGGCGATAATTCGCCATGCCGGTAAATTCGGTGGGATTGGGCGAAATCAGCCGCTGATTGGTAAACGACAACACAATCGCAAATATAAAGGGCAAGATCACGAAGCCTGCGATCAAAAAGGCTGCAGGTCCGGCCAACAGCCACCCTGCCTTGTTTGAGGATTGAAATTTCGACGCCATGACGTGCCTCGTGAAAAGAGATGACCGCAAAAGTCAGGTGCCCCGGGGCGGCGACAGGTGCCGCCCCAAGGTCTGGGGCCGGGAGGGGCCCCTTGATGGATCAGACCGCCCAGCTCCGGTTGGCCAGTTCCGGTTGGCCGGTTACGGTTGGCCGGTTACGGGTGGCCGTATCCACCATTCTTTTCGATATCGGCGTTGATCTCATCGGTGGCGGCATCCAGCGTTGCAGCCACGTCGGCGCCATTTGCGATATCGGCCAGCGCCTTTTCAAACACCTTTGCCTGCACCACATAGCCGGGGGTCACAGGGCGCACCAAAGCCTGCGCTTCGGTCAGACCAAAGAACACAGCCATCGGGCCGCCGTCTTTATAGTTTTCGGTCATGGCCGCCGCGGTTTTGGTTGCGGGCACCAGACCAATACCGTTCGAGAAATCGGCCAGATACTTGTCTTGCAATGCAAATTCGATAAAGGCCGATGCGCCGTCCGGATGCGCAGACTTGGCGGTGACGCCAAACTGCCACGATGCAGCCCCGATTTTCGAGCCGGAGCCAAAGTTTGGCGCGGGCAGGAACACGGTATCGGGGAACGATTTCAACGCGTTCAGCGCCGCCCAGTTGCCGTTCCACGAAAACGCATATTTGCCAGCACCAAAGCCTGAATCGCGATCCGCCGGATCTTGGGTGGCTTGGGCATAACCGCCCGTGAACAGACCCTGCCACCAATTGCCAAACGCCATCGCCGCTTCGCCGTTCAGCGCCCCTTCGGCGGTTTTATAGCTGGTGCGGTCCACGATATCGCCGCCATAAGACTGCAAGAACGGCGAGAACGCATAGGGATACCATTCGCCGGTCCAGGCCATACCCAGATCCAGCGCGAATTCAAATTTGCCCGATGCTTTGGCGGCATCCAACGCGCCTTGGAATTCCTCGGCTGTCCACGGCTCGGCGATGGTTGGCGTGCGCAGCTTCAACTCGTCAAGGATCGACTGACGGGTAACCAATGCGACCGCGGCATCCCACAGGCCGATCGAATACAGCTTGCCATCCCAATAGCCTTTGGGGCCGGGCAAAAAGCCTGCAATCTTGGACTCGTCGATTTGCAATGGCTGCAAATAACCGGCCCACGCCCAGTTTGGCATGACCGGGCCGTCAACGTCCAGAATGTCGGGCAGATTGCCTGCCAGCGCGCCTGCCACCACGGAATCGTTGTAGGCGGCCTGCGGGAAACTTTGCAATTCGACTTTCCAGTCGGTTTGGCTGGCGTTGAAATCGGAGATGATCTGGTTGACCACTTTCGCTTCAACCTCGTTGCCAGCGCCGTGATACCACATCGACAATGTGGTCTGGGCTTGGGCCAGCGATGTAAAGGCCACCGTCGCAAGCAATGCCGCGGTGCCCAGATTAAACAGTTTCATAGGTAGTCCTCCCTGACGATTTTAAGTTTTGTTGTGGCACTGGCGGGTTTCTCGGTGACCGAGTTGCGCCAGTAGACGGGCCCCGCGACAAGCGTGGGGGGTCGTTCGGTTTGATCTGTGCCCGCAATCAACGCCATCAGGCGCTGGGTGGCCCGCACGCCCATGGCGGCGTAAGGCAGATCAACGGTGGTCAGCGGCGGATACAGCGCCTCGGCGATCACCCGGTAATTGTCATAGCCTGCGACCGACATCTCATCGGGCACTTTCACCCCGCGTGATCGCAAGATGCCATAGACCCGCAGCGCCATCTTGTCATTGCCGCAACACAGCACGGTTGGCGGCGCTGCCAGCCGCATCATGCGGTCGATCACGTCCCACAACAGTTGGCTTTCGGCTTCGGCATTGTCCATCTCGCAAGCCTCGACCAAGGCGGGATCAAAGCTGATGCCCGCCTGCGCCAGGGCCGCGCGGTAGCCTTGGGTGCGCAGCGGCGTTGCCTGCACATCGGGCCGCAACGTCAGATAGGCGATGCGCCGATGGCCCGCCGCAATCAGCCGGGCAACCAGATCGCCCTGTCCGCGCACATCATCGGGCAGCACCGACGGGGTGCCGATCAGATCAAAACAGTTGGCCAGCACGATCGGGGTTGATTTCGGGATCTGTGGCAAAGCCACGCGCAAATGGTGATCGGCAACGTAGATCAGCCCTTCGACCCGGTGACGCAAAAAGGTCTGAACCAGATGCGGAATGCGGTCAGCCCGCCCGCCTGTATCGGCAATCATCAAGGTCATGTTGGTTTGCGCGATGGCCTGCTGGATGCCTTGCACGATGAACAAATCTGGCAAACCGATCGGCGCGTTGGGTTGGTTGGGTGCGTTTACCCCGGTGATTGCCCCGGTGATCAGCCCGACCAGCCCGGATTTGTTGGACCGCATCATGCGCGCCGCATTCGAGGGCACGAACCGCAATTGTGCAATCGCCGCCTGCACCAGCGCGCGGGTAGCATCGCCGACAGCCGGATCGGCGTTTACCACGCGGCTGACCGTCTTTGGCGACACCCCCGCCAGTTTTGCCACATCATAGATCGTCGCCATAAACCACACACCCCATAGCCGGGAAATCCCCCAGCGCCCGCCGATCTGATCACTGTAAATCTGGTCTTCAGGCGGTGAAATCCGTAATGACACCGATGTCATTGCCTGAAATTACATAAAGTTCACCAATGATTCGTGTCAACAGGCTTTGTGACGATTTTTTGAAAAACAAGGCCTGTGCCGTTGACCGCCGTCGCCGCAATGGCATTCCACTGCCCGACGGGCGGCAAAACGCCCGCCGCCCTCTAAGTCCGGATGGCGGGGGTGGAAGTGGGGGCATGGCCAGTCCGACATCGCAGCGCCAAGCCGCAACTGATCAGACCTGCCCGCAGAAGGCGACCAAACAGCCGCCAAATCAAACCCGGTTGGTCAGGAAAAAACTGGTGCCCCCATACGGACTTGAACCGCAGACCCTCTGATTACAAATCAGATGCTCTACCAACTGAGCTATAGGGGCAACCTGGGGCGATGAATACCGATCCGTCCGGCGCAGTGCAAGAGGGCGCCGGCGGAATTTTGGCGTCGTGGGCAAATCACTCTGCCATCGTTACCGTGTGGCGCGCGCCAGCAAGGTGACGGCGCACAGGCCCATCGCCACTACAACCAATGCGGCGGGGGCGGCTTTGGACAACTGCTCCAGACTGGCCAACTCGTAAACCCGGGTGGACAGCGTGTTGAAATTGAACGGGCGCAGCAGCAACGTGGCCGGCAGTTCCTTGACGCAATCGACAAACACCACCAGCAGGCTGGCCGCCACCGATCCGCGCATCAGCGGCAGATACACCGCGCCCAAGGTGCCACCCGGGCCGCGGCCCAAACTGCGCGCCGCCATCGGCAGATTTGGCGAAATGCGGCCAAAGGCGGTGTCCACAGCGCCTTGGGCAATGCCAAAGAACCGCACCAGATAGGCCAGCACAATCGCCGCTGCCGTGCCGGTCAGCAAAAGCCCCGGATCGCGGCCCGTCAGCGCCTGAATGCCATCGGCGGCAAAATGATCCAGCGCCGCCAGCGGCACCAACAGCCCCAGCGCCAGCACCGCCCCCGGCGCCGCATAGCCCAGCGTGGTCACCGGCAGCACCGCCCGCGCCAGTTTGCGCCCCGCCATCCGCACGCCGTAGACCAAAAACAGCGCCGCCGCGACCGTCAGAACCGCCGCAATTCCCGCCACCAAAGCGGTGTTCAGGGCTGCCGCCGCAAGGCCCGGTTCCGCCCAGACCCGCGGCTGCGACAAGGCATGCCCCGCCATCACACCCACCGGCAGCACAAAGCCCAGACCAAACGGGATCAGACACACGATCAACGCCACAGCGCCCTGCCCGCGCGACATCTGCACCGCTTCTAGCGGGCGCGCCGCCCGGCTTTGGCCGTGGAACCGCGCATGGCGGCGCGAGCGGCGCTCGACCGCGACCAGCCCCAGGATCAGCACCAGAATGACCCCGGCCAATTGCGCCGCCCCCCCGGCGTTGTTGCCGTTCAACCATGTTGAAAACACGCCCGTGGTCAGGGTTTGCACGCCAAAATGCTGCACGGTGCCAAAATCGGCCACCGTTTCCATCATCACCAGCGCCACGCCGGTGGCAATCGCCGGGCGCAACAGCGGCAGACCCAGCCGCCAGAACATCCGCCACGGCCCCAATCCCAAAGACCGCGCAACCTCGTAAAAGCTGCCCGATTGTTCGCGCAGCGCCGCCCGCGCCAGCAGATAGACATAAGGATACAACGCCAAAGCCAGCACCAGCATCGCCGCGGGTTCGGACCTGAACTGCGGAAACCAATAGGCGCGCGCATCGGCCCAGCCAAAGGCGGCGCGCAAGCCCGTTTGCACCGGGCCTGCGTAATCCAGAAAATCAACCAGCGCATAGGCACCGATATAGGCCGGGATAGCCAGCGGGAACAACAACGCCCACCCCATCACGCGGCTGCCCGCAAAGCGGTACATCGTCACCAGCCACGCCGTGCCCGCCCCCATGATGGCAGCCAACATTCCGACGCCCAGCATCATCCGTGCCGTTGTGCCAAGATAGCGGGGCAACACCGTGCGGGCGAGATGCGGCCAGATGTTATCGCTGGGATGCAGCGCGATCCACACCACCGCCAGCATCGGTGCCACCACGACGGCGGCGATTAAAACCGCGCCCAAGGACCAGCCATCAAGGCGCCACACATGCCGCCTTTGCGGTATCTGACTGTTTTGCTGGGGTATCATCTGGCCGGGGTTACACGAATGCGGTTCCCCTGTCCATAAAACCCACTATAGTTGCGACAAAACACCAGAGCAGCGGGCAGGCAAAAACACGATGCGGATTGTTTACCACCTGGGCGCGCATTTCACCGATGAAGAGCGGTTGTTGAAATGCCTGCTGAAAAACCGTGCGCTGTTGGCGGAACATGGTGTTGTGGTGCCCGGCCCCAAACGCTATCGCAGTCTGCTGCGCGAAGCGGCGGTGCAACTGAAAGGTGCGGCGGCGTCGCGCGATACCCAGGCGCTGCTTTTGGACCAGATCATGGAAGAAGATGTGGCCAAGCGGCTGATCCTGTCGTGGGACAGTTTCCTGAGCCTGCCGCCGTGGGTGTTAAAAGGCACGCTGTATCCGGCGGCGGGGGAAAGGGTTCGGGCATTTTCGCAGATTTTCCCTGAAATCGAGGCCGAATTTCATCTGGCCATCCGTAACCCGGCGACGTTTTTGCCCACGCTTTTCGAAAAGCAGCAAACGGCCGATTACACCGAATTTTTAGCCGGGGCCGATCCGTTTGATCTGCGCTGGTCGGATGTGGTTGACCGCATATTGGCCGCCAATCCCGATGCGCCCTTGACGATCTGGTGCGACGAGGACACGCCGCTGATCTGGCCCGAAGTGTTGCGCGCGGTGGCGGGCGTGCCGGAAGATTGCGCGCTGGTGGGCGAAGAGGATCTGCTGACATCGCTGATGTCTGGCGAAGGTCACACCCGGATGCGCAGCTATCTGGCCAGTCATCCGCCCGCGACGATTTTGCAGCGCCGCAAGATTGTCTCGGCGTTTCTGGACAAATTCGCCTTGCCCGAACGCATTGATATGGACATCGAAATGCCGACATGGACGGCAGAGATGGTCGAAGAATTGACCACCGAATATGAAATCGACGTCGCCCGCATCGCGGCGATGCCGAACGTCACCTTCATCGCCCCTTAGGGGCCTGTCGGGGCGACCGGGCAGGCGTCTGCCCCTGATGCCGTAGCAATCCGCTGAGATTTATCAAAAAATACATTTTTTCTGTTCAAATATAGTCCACGGGGCAGCGGTTATCGCGGCGCAAATGCACAAGGCAACTGCGCCGCACTGGCCAAAAGCGGGCCTGACGCACCTTTCGGCCTAGCTCATCCCCAAAGCGGCTTTGTACATGTCGATAATCGCTTCTTCTTCGGCAATTTCATCGGGTTTGCGTTTGCGCAGCGCCACGACTTTGCGCATGACTTTGGTGTCATAGCCACGACCCTTGGCTTCCAGCATCAGCTCTTTTTGCTGTTCGCTCACATCCTTTTTCTCGGACTCCAGCTGTTCATAGCGTTCGATGAACTGGCGCAATTCGTCGGCAGTCACGGTATAGGTGTCGATCACGTCGCTCATCGCGGCCTCGTATGTTTGGGGAACCTTTTGCTTCCTATCCGGGCGGCGGCCAAGGTTCAAGGCGCGGCGCGCGGGGCTTGTGTTGCGCGCCAAAACGGGGCAAATCGCGACAGGCAACCGCCCTATTGTGGCGGGCTGGATAAGGAACACTGCGATGGTATGGCTGATCTGGGGCGGGGCTGCGCTGACGTTGGCGGGCGTGGTCGGGTTGTTGGCCTGTATCCGTCTGGTGATCACAAACCGGCGCAAAAATCTGGACGAGACCGCCATGCGCGCCGCTTTGCAGCGGGTGGTTGCGCTGAATATGGCGGCGTTGGGCGTGTCCGGCATTGGGTTGATGATGGTGGTGGTGGGGATTATCTTGGGCTAACGTGCCGCATCAGGTGCGGTTCAGCGCCGCAAAATCCACCCCGTCGCGGATCAGATGATCCAACAGCGGGTCTGGTGCAAACAGCACCGGATCATCGGCGGCACGGGCGCGCAAATCGGCGCGCAGCACGATCAGGCCACGTTGATCGGCCCAAAACATCGGCCCGCCCAACCAGCGCGGCAAGATGCCACTGAACACCGCCATCGCATCAACATCGGCGGGACGGCGCGCGACACCTTCGGAAATCATCCGCGCGCCTGCATTGGCCAGCGCCGCAAGGCAGGCAGACAGCACGGCCGCCGATTGCGCCGGGGCTGCCGCAGGCGGGGCGCTGTCACTGACGCCGATCCCTTGCGCGGCAAGGCTGGCGGCGATCACGTCCCGGCTTAGGCCGCCCATTTGTGGCCCACCGCTTTCCAGCCCGGCGATCGCGGCGGTGATCGCGGCGCGCAATCGCCGCTCTATCGGGCCGCCGGGGCCGGAAAACACTATTTTCCACCCCAAACGCCGCCCCAAAGCCAAGGCCAGCACCCGCAGAGCCAGAGACGCTGCAGGGCCCGCGCACAGCTCTGCCGCGAGGCCTGCGGCAAGGCCCGGCACCAAAGCCACCGCCTCATCAGGGCTGCGCGGCACCAACGGCCCCAAGGCAATCATCGGGGCGCGGCCCGGATCATCGCCCAGCGCCGGTGCATCTGGCGCACGCAAGATCATATCCACCCCGGTCAGGCCCGCAGCATCAAGGCTTTGGTCCAGCCGCGCCCAATCGGCATCGCGGCTTTGCGGCGTCATCCGCCCTTCGGCCACCGCCGTTTCTTGCCGCGAGGCGATGCGTTCCAGCGTGGCCACCACCACATCGCGGCGCGGATCAACAAGGCTGACCCGCAACCCTGCCGCCAAGGCCTGCACGATCACATCGCCAACGCGTTCACCGCCGCCCCAAAACCCCAGGCGCAGCAAGGCAGGCAGGGCCGCCGCCGCCAGATCGGCCGGCACCGACAACGCGCGGCGTTCGGCTATGAAGGCATGGCGCAGCGCCCGCGCCTCGGGGGTGTTGGCCAGATCGTCAAAGGCGGCGGATTCGAACGCAAGTCCCTGTTCAATGGGCAACACCTGTGCGGCCTCGACACAGTCAACGATCCGCGATGCGGCGGGCAAACGCGCGCCCGAAACCTGTTTGCGCCGCGCCACCACTGCCGCGCGGTAGGCCGCCGGATCGCGCAACCCATCGCGGCAGTCGGCGGTGCGGCGTGGCGGCTTGCCGACAAGGGTTGCGGCATAGGTGATGGCATTGTCGCGCAAATCGCTGTCGACCACCCCGTCAATCAACCCGATCGCCAAGGCTTGCGGTGCTGTTATCGGCTTGCTTTCCAACATGATTTGCAGCGCAGGTCCCGCCCCCACCAGACGCGGCAGCCGCTGGGTGCCGCCCGCGCCGGGCAAAATGCCCAAATGCACCTCGGGCAGGCCCATATGCGCTGAAAGCTCGGCCAGCCGGGCGTGCGCGGCCAACGCCAGTTCCAGCCCGCCACCTACCGCATGGCCATTGATCGCGGCCACCACCGGCTTGGGGAAATCTTCAATCAGACGGCACAGCGCACCCAAGGTGGTTTGCTCTGCGCGGTTGGTTCTGGCCCCCGCCCCGCCCAGTTCGGCCATATCCGCGCCCGCCGAAAACTGTGCGGTGTCCGAGGCAATCACAATCGCCGCCACGTCGGGCGCGTCTTGGGCCGCCATCAACGCCTGTGTCAGGGCGAAGCGCAGATCGGCCGACAGTGCGTTCACCGGACGATTGGCCAAAACCAACACCAGAACCGCGCCGACCCGATCCTGGCGCAGCACTGCGGGCGCGTTGGCACTAGGTCTGGCCCCGGATTGATCCGCAGTTTCGGCTTTCATACGACATGCACCCGGTTTTACCCCACTCCGCCTGTACTAGACGGCGCTATGCCGGGCTTGGCAATGCCGTTTTGCGCCACCAGCGATCCGTGGCGCAGCGCGCTGACGGTGCCAAGGACGATCCAGCGCTGGACATCGGCGTAAACCTGCCTGAAACAGAAGGTGAAGCATTTGAAACGTGGAGACACTGGATGAACCCGGATTGGATATGGGGCCTGATCGGCGGGCTGATGATTGGCACGGCGGCGGCGGGATTTTTGCTGATCAATGGCCGGGTGATGGGCATTTCCGGCATTTATGGCGGGCTGATTGATGGATCGGGCCGCGCGAACTGGCGCGAGAGAGCGGCCTTTGTTGCGGGCCTGATCGCGGTTCCCGCCCTGCTTGCGCCGCTGATTGGCGGTCAAACCCATATCACCGCAAACTGGGGCCTGATCGTGGCGGGCGGCGTTCTGGTGGGGCTGGGCACCCGTTTGGCGAACGGCTGCACCTCGGGGCACGGGGTGTGCGGCATCTCACGTCTGTCGTTGCGCGGCAGTGTCGCCACGCTGGTGTATATCGCCGCAGGAGCTGTCACCGTGGTTGGTCTGCGCGCAGGGATGGCAGGGCTGTGAGGGCGGTATTTGCCGCCATCGCGGGGGGGCTGTTTGGCGCGGGGCTGCTGCTGTCAGGCATGGTTGATACGATCAAGGTGCAGGGGTTTCTTGACTTTTTCGGCGCTTGGGATCCGACGCTGGCCTTTGTGATGGGCGGGGCAATTGCGCCGATGGCTGTGGCGTGGTTTGTGGCCTCGCGGCGCGCGGGCCCGGTGCTGGGCGGCCCCTATCCGGCGCGGCCCGTGCAAAGCCTTGGCGCGGATCTGATCGTGGGATCGGTAATGTTTGGCATGGGCTGGGCGCTGGTGGGCTTGTGCCCCGGCCCGGCCCTTGCGTCGCTGGCCTTTGGCGGCTGGGGTGGGCTGGTCTTTCTTTGTGCGATGTCAGCGGCTATGCTGGCGGCACCTTACATGCGCCGCGCCGCAGGCTGGCGCCCGCCCACCGATTGACAAAGGACCAAGATGGACATTCGCGCCCTGACCCCGACCTATGCCGTGTCCCCGCAAATCGAGCTGGCCGATCTGGCTGCCATCAAGGCGGCAGGCTTTACCATGGTGATCAACAACCGCCCCAATGGCGAGATTCCGCCGCATTTGCACGCAGATAAGATGCAAGCCGCTGCGGTGGCGCTGGGGTTGCAGTTCGTGATCAACCCGGTGATCAGCGGCGGTATGACGGCGGATAACATCACCGCCCAAGCAGCAGCAGTGGCGGCATCGGATGGCCCGGTGTTTGCCTATTGCGCGTCGGGTAACCGCTGTTCGGTGGTTTGGGCGTTGATGAGTGCGGGCACCCGGCCTGCCGATGACTTGATCAATATACCGGCGCGGTTTGGCTATAATCTGGAACACCTGCGCGGTCAGTTGACAGCGGACCGTTGATTGCGGCCGGTTGGTTGCGGCCCTTGGTTGCGGCTGGTTAAGGGTGGCCAAGCGCTGCGGCCAGTTAACTGCCCACAGTTGACTGCCGACACTTGACTGCGGCCCGGCGCGGCGGCCAGTTGGCTGCCCACAGTTGACTGCCCACAGTTGACAGCCCACAGTTGACTGCGGCCCGGCGCGGCAAGGGATTTCACTTGGCGGCGGCGGCAAAGCCGTTTGTCTTGGGTCGCAACCTTTGGCCCCGCAGGAAAAGCATCCCGCTTAAATTTTTCCGAAAGACCCAAGCCGATGCGTCAAACGCACCGTCCCGGACCTGATCCGGGGCCTCTGGGTGGCAGTGCCGCAGGTCAGCAACCTTGCTCGGGGACCGCATTTTGCCTGCCTGTCGCGCATGCCGTCACCGCTGCCCTTTTGCTAAGACTTGGCTGCGTTTGTCCGCCCCGATCACACCCTGACCAAACCCCGCCAAACGACCACAACCTTAGCCCGCATGCCGCATCGGTTCCCCGGTTTCGGCAACCAGCGTTGGCACCATGACGGACATGCTTTGTGCCACCTGCACTGGCGGGCGCGCCGCGTCGGCGGCGGGCGTCAGGCGCACCGCGCGCAGGCCGCGATTTTGGCCCAGCCGCCCCACCGCCACAACCCGCCCGTCCAGACCTTCGAAACTGATGCGTTCCAGCCCCGCGCGCGGCAAACCAACCACATCGCCCACCGCCATGCCCAGCACCTGCGACAGCGGCATCGACAACCGCGTCAGCACGGCATTCAAAACGCAGTCGGTGCTTTCCACCTGATCGGCCAGCAGCGCGGTAAACACCGGCCCCAGCAATGCGGGATCAACCGGGCGGCCCAGCGGAGCAGCCCCTCGCCCATCGGCAGGCAACGCCAGCAGCACCGGTCCCGATCTGACGCCATTTGCCACCGACACCTGCGCGCGCATCACGCGGTAATCGGTGTCCTCCAGCAACAATCCCAACGGGCGCGGATCATCCAGAAACGAGGCATAACGAAAGCCGCCCGCCCAGATCAGATCGGGTTCCTGCAGCAACGCCGCCTCAAGTCCCGCAAGGGCCGCATCAATCACCGGGGCCACCATGGCGGCGTCGGTGCGGGTGGGTTTGCGCGGGCTGGGCGCGGTGGCGGCGACTTTGCCGATGGTCTGCACTTCGATCATCGCGGCCAACACGCCAGCCCCGATCACCATCAGCCCCAAGCCATCGCGCGGACCTTCCAGCACCACGATCATCGCGTGATCGGGCGGCAACTCCAGCACTTCGGCCAGCGAAAGCCGGTCCAGCGCAATAGTCGCCACCTCCAGCGGTAGTTTCAACTGATCGCGCGCCGCCCGCGCCAAGGCCAGCCGCCACGCCCGATCTGCCCCCGGCCCGCCATCGGCCATACTGCCGCGCGCCGCCGCAAGTTTGCGCGCCATCACCCCGATTTGCCCCGCTGCCATGCGCCGCCCCCCTGCCGCTGATTTGCGCCCCAGCATAGCGGCCAAACCCTTAGCAAAGCGTTGACGCCGCCTTACACCGCCGGATTTTCTAACCGCAGCGGCAACATCACCCGAAACGCCGCCCCCTTCTGGCCCGGCAGATAAGTAACGGTGCCCCCCAGATTGGCCATCACTTCCCGGCAGATCGCCAGCCCCAACCCCGCACCGCCGCCCGCGCCCCCGCCACGGGAATGATCCGTCAACCGTGCGAATTTCTCAAAGATAAGACCTTGGGATTGCTTGGAAATCACCGTGCCGTTGTCGATGAAATCAATCACGATCCGCCCAGCCTTTTGCTGCACGGCGATGCGCAACACCGGCTGGGCCGCGTCGCAATATTTCCGCGCGTTCGAGATCAGGTTGATGAACACCTGCACCAGACGGTCGGCATCGGTGCGCAAAAATATCGCCTCGGACGGATAATTGCGTTGAATATCAAAGGTGCGGTCCGGGCGGATCTGGCTGGACGCCGCCAGCGCGCGATCAATCATCTGGCCCAGATTGGCCAAGCCCAACGTCAGTTGCACCGACCCGTTTTCCAGCACCGACAAATCCAGCAAATCATCCAGCAACCGGGTCAGACGAGCGGCTTCATCATGGATGATGCGGCCGTAATCGGCGACTTTGGCAGTGGGCAAATCTGCCTCGGTCAGAATTTCGGAAAACGCCGAGATCGAGGTCATCGGCGTGCGCAACTCATGGCTGATCTGGCTAAGGAAAGCGTCTTTTTGCACCGACAACTGGGTCAGCTTTTCATTCACTTCGCGAAACTGCCGGGCGGTGCGCGACAACTGGTCTTGCTGGTGTTCCAACTGGGTCGAATATTCCTTGATCTGTGCCGCTTCATTGGCCACCGCCATCAGGTCTTCGACCGTCACCGTAGTGCGGCCAACGTGCTGGGCAATCATCGCATGCGCCGTTGCAGCCCCCACCGATCCGGCCAGACGCCGTTCCAGTCCGGCCAGAAAGCCGGGGGTCAGATCGGGCAGAAACCCGGCCTTGCCTTGGGCGGTGGCTTGGGTTTCGAAATAGGAAATTGCGGTATTCTGGCCCAAGATGCGCTGTGCCATGTTCAACAGCGCCTCAGGCTCTGCCTGCCCATGGGTCCAGCCCAACCGGTCTGCCATGGCTTCGGCGTCAAAGGCGTTGACAAAGGCCGCCCCCTGCACCCGTTCCACCGGGCTGGGAAACGACAGGATAGAGCCTGCGCAAAACACCCCGGCATTCAGCGCCAGCGACCAAAAGATCGAATGCAACAGCGGGTCCATATCGGTGGTGCCAAACAGCGCGCGGGGCCGCAGCCACTCCAGCCCGAACAGCCCCGATTGAAAAACCTGCGCGGAAATCACACCGTCAAGGCCAAAGGATGGCAAAAACAGCGTATAGCCCCAGACCACAAAGCCGGTCACCAGCCCCGCCACCGCCCCAGTTTTGGTGGCCCCGCGCCAAAAGATGCCGCCAATCAGCGCGGGCAACACCTGCGCCATGCCGGCAAAGGCGATCAGGCCAATCGCCGCCAGCGCCGCCGACCCGCCTGACAGCCGGAAATACGCCAGCCCCAGCGCCAGCACCGCCACAATCGACACCCGCCGCGCCGTCAACACGCCCCCGCGCAAATCGCCCGACAGCGCCGCCCCGGGCCGCGCCCACAACCACAACGGCATCAGCACATGGTTCGACAGCATGGTGGCCAGCGCGATGGTTTCCACGATCACCATCGACGTGGCTGACGAAAACCCGCCCAGAAACGCCAGCATCGCAAGGCCACCCTGCCCTTGGCTAAGCGGCAGCGTCAGCACCAGCATGTCGGGGTTGGTATCGGCCGGCATCACTTCCAGCCCCATCACCGCGATGGGCAGAATGAACAGACTCATCAAGAACAGATACAACGGAAACGCCCAGGACGCGCGCGCCAGATGGCCCTCATCGACGCATTCCACCACCATCACCTGAAACATCCGCGGCAGGCAGATCACGGCGGCGGCGGAGAGAAAGATCAAGCCGCTCCACCGGCCCGGCTGCAACACCCAAGCCGGATTTTGCGCCGGATCGGCAAAATCGGCGATCTTGTCCAGCATTGCGGCTGGCCCGCCCGCCAGCCCCCAGACCACAAAGATACCCACCGCCAGCAATGCCACAAGTTTCACCACCGCCTCGACGGCAATCGCGGTGACAATGCCGTGGTGCTGTTCTTTGGCGTCCAGCGTGCGGGTGCCAAAAAGGATGGTAAACGCCGCCAACCCCACCGCCACCCAAAGCGCTGTGGCATCGCGGTTTGGCAATGCCCAACCCGTGGGCGTGTCCGAGGCGAACACCCCGAACGACAGGCTGATCGACTGCAATTGCAGCGCGATATAGGGGGTAGAGGCCACCACCGCGATCAGCGTCACCACCACGCCCAGCAAGTTTGATTTGCCGAACCGCGACGAGATCAGATCGGCGATCGAGGTCACCCGCTGTTGCCGCCCGATCCGCACCAGTTTGCGCAAAATCCACCACCAGCCGACAAACACCAAAGTCGGCCCCAGATAGATTGTCAGGAATTCAAGCCCCGAGCGCGCCGCATAACCAACCGCGCCGTAAAACGTCCAGGCCGTGCAATAGATCGACAAGGACAGCGTATAAACCATGGGCGAGCGTAAAAATCCCACCCCGCCACGCGACGCCCGGCGTTCCACCACAAAGGCCACCAGAAACAGGAAAAACACATAGATCAGGCAGCTTAGAACAAGGATGTTAAAGGGCATGTCAGCGGGCTTTCTCATCCTCGTCGGCGCCAGTGTCGGTGTCGATGTCAGACGCGGCAAGGCCGGGGGCCAGAATGGCTGCCACACCGATCAACCCGGCCCAGACCCCCAACAGATAAACCCAATCCTGCGCCCAAGCCGTCGGGCTGCGCGGCGTATCCCCCGCCCACAGCCCCGGTATCAACAACAAGAACACCCCCAGCACCGGCACCAGCCGCGCCGCATCGCGCAAGCGGCGTTTGCGGTAGACCGCGCGGGCCAAAAACAGCGGGGCGGTCGGGCGGCGCATCGGCTATGCCCCCAACAAATCGCGCACTGCCGCACGGATATCGGCGTTGGCAAAAGGTTTGGTCATAAACGCACTGACGCCCGCGCGCAGGGCGGCTTCGCGGTCGCGGCCCTGACCTTTTGCTGTCAGCATCAACACCGGCAAACCCGCAGTGGCAGCATCGGCGCGCAGCGCGGTCAAAATCTCAAGCCCCGACATATCGGGCAGCATCAGATCAAGGATCACCACATCGGGCTGATACTGTGCCACCATCGCCTGCGCGCCCGCACCCTGGCCCAGCACCCGCACCTGCCAACCGTCGCGCGACAAGATAAAGCGGATCGCCTCGGCGATATTGGCCTCATCTTCGATCAACAGCACGCGTTTTGTCATGTCTCCCCCGGTGGGACTGACTATCAGGATAAATCGGCGCCATGTCAAAGCACATGGGGTCAAAGCGCATGCGGTAAACGTTCAGGCGGTCAGGATCGACGGCTCGCGCCGCGCCGGGCAAACGGTGCGCGGGCAGGTGCGGCAGGTTGATCCGACCGGCTGGGCCGTGCCACTATCGGCCGGGGCGGGCAAGATCAGCATCGCAGATTGGCGCAATTCGGGGCCATGAAAGCCTCCGGGGTGGCTGGGTTGACAAAACGCCCGCGCCACAAAGCGCTGCGGCACGGGCCCCGGCGTTTCAATCACCACCTCTATCGGGGTCATCGGGCGCGCCAACGCCGTAAACAGTGGCCAAAGCGGGCAAGCCGCACCAAACCGCGGCACCGCGAACCCGTCCACCGGCTTGCGCAAAAGGATGGTGCCCGACGCATCGCAGATCGCCAGCCCGACGGCGCTGTGCGGCTGCATCGCGATGCGGCGCATCACCGCCAGAACATCAGACCCCAGATCGGCGGAAATCCGCACCGGATCAGGCCCATAGCGGGCAAAAGCGGTGCTAAATGCCGGGTCCGGCAGGGCGGCGGCATCGCGCGATGCCACATCCAGCCAGCCTTGCGCCAACTGGCGCGCTGCCGCGGATGGCAGATCGGCCTTTGCCACCCGGCGGCCACCCTGCCCGGCCAGATGCCAATCCAGCGCCGCCATCCACGCCTCGACCTCTTCTTGCGGCACGGCGATGCCGGGGCTGTCGGCCAACCCGAACCCATCCAGATACCCCACCAAAGCCCGCGCCCCCACTGCCAGCCGGTCGCTGTCTTGCGCCAGATTGCCGTAAAACCGCGCCCGCCATTCGGGTTCAAGATCGTCGGTTTCCACCAAGATCCCTGTCGTGCTGCGCAAGGATGTCACCGCCGAAATCACCTCATGCAACGAGGCCGACAGATGCGGGTCTTGGGTCATGCGGTCATTCAAAGCCGACAAACTGCGTGCAAGTTGGGCGTTCTGGCGGTGCAGATCGGCCAAAAGCCCGGCCCAGCCGGGAAAGCGATGCGCGAAATCCTCAGTGCGCGCGATCTCGGGGGCGGGGCCCGCCTCGGACGCGGCCGCCGCGGCCCCGCGCAAATCTTCCAGCAAGGCCCCGCTGATGCCATCGTGAAAGCTGGCCGCCGGTTGGCCCAAAACATCCGCCAGACGCTGCAAAACAGCGCCTTCCACTTTGCGGCGATTGTGCTCAATCAGATTCAGATAACTGGCCGAGATATCGGCCCGCGCCGCCACGTCGCCCTGGCGCAACCCAAGGGCCGTGCGGGCAGCCCGCAGTCTGGATCCGGTCAACGCGGCAAGGGACATCGGCAAACCTCTCGCATACCGCCTACTTTACAAGATTGCGATAAATTTACAAGATATGGCAAAGCGCGCCCGGTTGCCCGGACGCGCCATTATTTGCAGTCAAAACCCGCTTACTGCAGGGCTTTGTCGGTGACCACACTGGTCCATGCGCCTGCGGGTTCGGCGGTGATCACCGGATCCGATCCACCCGACATCAGGGCCGCTACGGTGCGCTTGTAATCGGCCTCTACCAAGGCGCCGTTCGATCCTGCCGTCAGCTTGGCAATTTCGCCCATCATCCGCTTTTGATGCTCGATGGTCTGCGCGCCGGTGGTGTCGTTGTCCAACACGATCTGGGCTGCCTCATCCGAATTGGCTTCGGCGTATTTCCAGCCCTTCATCGA
>JANPLZ010000180.1:0-6619 GCA_031422555.1 Cypionkella sp.
GTGGTGATTGACGGGCCGGTTGGCTGTGAAAACCTGCCGGTGACATCCGTGTTGCACTATACCGACGCGCTGCCGCCGCATGAATTGCCGATTGTTGTCACGGGTTTGGGTGAAGAAGAACTGGGCCGTGATGGCACCGAAGGGGCGATGTTGCGGGCGTGGAAAACGCTTGATCCTGCCCTGCCCGCAGTGGTGGTTACGGGTTCCATTGCCGAGATGATCGGTGGCGGCGTCACCCCCATGGGCACCAATATTCAGCGCTTTTTGCCGCGCACCATTGATGAAGATCAATGGGAATGCGCCGACCGCGCGATGACGTGGATTTTTACCGAATTTGGCATGACCAAGGGCCGTATGCCGCCAGAGGCCAAGCGTGACGTGGGCCAACGCCCCCGCGTCAATATTCTGGGGCCGATGTATGGCGTGTTCAACATGGCGTCGGATTTGCACGAAATCCGCCGTCTGGTGCAGGGCATTGGCGCAGATGTGAACATGGTGCTGCCTTTGGGCGCGCATGTGGCCGAAATGCGCAATCTGGTGAATGCCGACGCAAACGTGGTGATGTACCGCGAATTTGGCCGAGGCTTGGCCGAGGTGTTGGGCAAACCCTATGTTCAAGCCCCGATTGGCGTCGATTCCACCACGAAATTCCTTCGCAAATTGGGCGAGATTCTGGGACTTGATCCAGAACCATTCATCGAACAGGAAAAGCATTCCACCCTGAAACCGGTGTGGGATTTGTGGCGGTCGGTCACGCAGGATTTCTTTGCCACGGCATCCTTTGGCATCGTGGCGACTGAGACTTATGCCCGCGGCATCCGCAATTATCTGGAAGGTGATCTTGGTCTGCCTTGCGCCTTTGCGATTGCCCGACTGCGTGGCAAGAAAACGAACAATGAGGCCGTGCGCGGCCTGCTGAAACAGCACCGGCCCTTGGTTGTGATGGGGTCGATCAATGAAAAGATGTATCTGGCAGAAATGAAGGGCGGCTTTGGCCCGGCCCCTAGTTTCATCGCAGCCAGCTTTCCGGGGGCTGCCATCCGGCGGGCCACCGGCACCCCGATGATGGGCTATGCAGGCGCTGTGTGGATCTTGCAAGAAGTTTGCAACAGCCTGTTTGATGCGCTGTTTCATATCCTGCCCTTGGGCACCGAAATGGACAGCGCTGCGGCCACCCCCACCACTTTGCGGCGCGATTTCCCTTGGGATGTCGATGCGCAAATGGCGCTTGATCGAATTGTAAACACCCACCCCATTCTGACCCGGATCAGTGCAGCGCGGTCTTTGCGCGATGCGGCTGAAAAGGCTGCCCTTGATGCGGGCGCAGAGCGGGTGGTCCGAGAAACCGTAGAAGGGCTGGCAGGTGCTGCCTTTCTATTACCTGAAGGAGAAAAGACATGAGCGATTTTACCGTCAACGGTGACGTGCAGCATGTGCAGCGCGTGCCCAAGACAGAGTTCTTCGTCTACTTCGCGCTGATCTTCACGCTGGCCTTGTTGCCCCACGCCATTGGTTGGGTCGCATCGGTGGTCCGGCGCGGACGGTTGCCCAAGTTTGGCCCGGTGGCCCGCGCGTGGAAAGATGCCCGCGCCGTCACACCCATGATTTTCCGCGGCTAAGGCCGCGAAACACCCATTCGTCCTTCCGGCAACGGGAGGGGGAAACATCGGAGGGGCATTCCGCCCACCGTGACCCGGCCGCAGGGAATGCGGCGTCAGTCCGACGATCCGGAGGATAATATGGCTGATAAATCCGACCTGTCATTCACAGGTCTTACCGACAACCAAGCGCAGGAATTGCACTCGGTTTACATGAGTGGGCTTTGGTTGTTCACAACCATTGCCGTCATTGCCCACGTGGCAGTGTTCATTTGGCGTCCATGGTTCTGAAGGGGATCAAGATATGAGCAAGTTTTACAAAATCTGGCTGATCTTCGATCCACGCCGCGTGTTTGTGGCGCAAGGGGTTTTCCTTTTCCTTCTGGCAGCAATGATCCACTTGGTCCTGCTGTCGAACCCTGCCTACAACTGGTTCGATATTTCTAACGCTAAATACGGTTATGTGCCTGTTGTTGCAGCACAATAATCGCACGACCTTGTTGCGGGCGGCCCGCGCCGCCCGCGACCTAGACTGACACCACAAGACTGAACCTTTACTTCACACACTTGTCCGACGGCCCCGCCGTGCCAGCTTTTCTGGTGCCAAATGGGTTGCCCGTCCAATCGCGGAGAGGGAAGCATGGCACTGCTCAGCTTCGAACGAAAATACCGCGTGCCTGGTGGCACGCTGATCGGTGGCAACCTGTTCGACTTTTGGGTCGGACCGTTCTACGTCGGTTTCTTTGGGGTCACGACCTTCTTCTTCGCGGCCTTAGGCACTTTGCTTATCTTTTATGGCGCGGCGATGGGACCAACCTGGAACCCATGGCTGATTTCGATCAATCCGCCGTCGATTGAAAACGGGCTGGGCTTTGCCCCGTTGATGGAGGGTGGTCTTTGGCAGATCATCACCATCTGCGCGACCTTTGCATTCATCAGCTGGGCCCTGCGCGAAGTGGAAATTGCCCGCAAACTGGGCATCGGGCTGCATGTTCCGGTGGCCTTTGGCTTTGCCATTCTGGCCTATGTCACCCTTGTGGTGATCCGCCCAATTCTGATGGGTTCGTGGGGCTATGCGTTTCCCTATGGCATCTTCAGCCACCTCGATTGGGTCAGCAACACGGGCTATCAATACGGTAACTTTCACTACAATCCGGCCCACATGGTGGCGGTGACGTTCTTTTTCACCACCACTCTGGCGCTGGCACTGCATGGCGGTCTGATCTTGTCGGCGGCCAACCCGCCCAAAGGCCAGTTGATGAAAACACCAGACCACGAGGATACCTTCTTTCGTGATCTGATCGGCTATTCGGTTGGCACCTTGGGTATCCACCGCGTGGGCCTGCTGTTGGCGCTGAACGCGGCGTTCTGGAGTGCGGTTTGTATCGTGATTTCCGGCACCATCTGGTTTGACCAATGGGTTGTCTGGTGGGACTGGTGGCTGCAACTGCCCTTCTGGGCCGATATTCCTGGAGGCGTAAATGGCTGAGTATCAAAACATCTTCACCCAAGTGCAGGTGCGCGCCGCACCCGAAATGGGCATGGTTGAAAACGTTGATCTGGGCAACCGGACGAAAAGCGCCAGCTATTCCAATCTGATGGGCTGGTTTGGCAACGCGCAGTTGGGACCGATCTATCTGGGCACCTTTGGCGTGATCTCGCTGGCGACGGGTGCGATCTGGTTCATGATCATCGGGGCGCATTTCTGGCAGGTTGCCGGATATAACCCGGCGGTGTTTATGCGCGATCTGTTCTGGATGGCGCTGGAACCACCGGGGCCGGAATGGGGTCTGCGCATTCCGCCGATGCAGGAAGGCGGGTTGTTTCTGGTGGCGGGGTTCTTTTTCCTGATCTCGCTGTCCACATGGTGGGTGCGCACCTATCTGCGCGCCGAGGCTTTGGGCATGGGCAAACACGTCGCCTGGGCCTTTGCCGCGGCGATCTGGCTGGTGCTGGTGCTGGGCCTGATCCGTCCGGTGATGATGGGCAGTTGGTCCGAGGCGGTGCCTTACGGCATCTTCCCGCATCTGGATTGGACCAACCTGTTTTCGCTGACCTATGGCAACCTGTTCTACAATCCGTTCCACGCGCTTTCGATTGTGTTCCTTTATGGCTCGGCCGTGCTGTTTGCGATGCACGGGGCGACCATTCTTTCGGTGACCCGTCTGGGTGGCGACCGCGAGTTGGAACAAATTGTGGATCGGGGCACAGCATCCGAACGGGCGGCGCTGTTCTGGCGCTGGACCATGGGGTTCAATGCCACAATGGAAGGCATTCACCGTTGGGCCTGGTGGTTTGCCGTGTTGGTGCCGATCACCGGTGGCATCGGGATTTTGCTGACCGGCACGGTTGTCGACAATTGGTTCGTCTGGGCGCAAGTCCACGGCTATGCGCCCTTGGATTGATCGGGCAGAAGGAGAAACATCATGTCAGACAAAATCTACGGCGAAATCCCTCATATGACAGCTCTGCGGTATTGGGCTTTTGGCCAAATGATGCGGGGCTTTGGATGGGCAGCGGCGTTCTCGGTGGCGTTGGGAGTGATCTTTCTGGTGATCTGGGGGGTCAGCCTGCTGTTGCCCCAAGCCAGCAAGGAAGCGCCATCGCCTTACAATTCGCAGTTGGAAATCAGCGCACCGCTGATCCTGACCGCCTAAATCCCTTTCGTGTCGGGCGGTGCAAATCGCCCGGCACATCACACCGTTCGGGCCTTTATCCAGACCGAACTCTGGGCATTTTCCACGGCCCGGTTCCCTTCCTGCTCCACGCAGGACTTTGGTGCCGTGTGCAGGCCACGCGGCACCCTTTTTATAGGTGAAACCCAATGACCCGGCCCCAAACCCCCACGCTTGACCGCGTTCATTTGCCTGCCGATCTGCGCCGCATGTCGGATGCAGAGCTTACCCGCGTGGCGGATGAATTGCGCACCGAAGTGATCTCTATTGTTTCGGAAACCGGCGGGCATCTGGGGTCATCCTTGGGGGTGGTGGAGTTGACGGTGGCGATACATGCGGTGTTTCACGCGCCGTTGGACAAGCTGATCTGGGACGTGGGCCACCAGTGTTATCCACATAAAATCCTGACTGGGCGGCGTGACCGGATGCGCAGCTTGCGACAGGGCGGGGGCCTCAGCGGGTTTACCAAGCGGGCGGAAAGTGAATACGATCCGTTCGGGGCGGCGCATTCATCAACCTCGATCAGCGCGGCGCTTGGGTTTGCGATGGGGCGGGAAGGTGGCATGCCGGTGGGCGATACGATTGCGGTGATTGGTGATGGCGCGATCACGGCGGGCATGGCCTATGAGGCGATGAACCATGCAGGCCATCTGAAAAAGCGGTTGTTCGTGATCCTGAATGACAATGACATGTCGATTGCGCCGCCGGTGGGGGCGATGTCGACCTATCTGAACACGATTGCCGAAAAAGGCCCGTTTGCGGCGCTGAAGGCGGCGGCGGAAGGGCTGGAGGCGGCATTGCCCGGCCCCTTGCGGGATGGCGCGCGCCGCGCACGCGAACTGGTGACGGGCACGCCGGGTGGCGGGACGATGTTCGAGGAGTTCGGCTTTAGCTACATCGGCCCGATTGACGGGCATGACATGGGGCAGTTGCTGGGCACGCTGCGTGCGGCGCGGGCGCGGGCGACGGGGCCGGTGCTGATCCACGTGGTCACGGTCAAGGGCAAGGGCTATGCCCCGGCCGAGGCTGCGGCGGACAAATATCACGGGGTGGGCAAGTTCAACCCGGCAACGGGCGAGCAGGCCAAGACCAAATCGAATGCGCCGAGTTACACAACCGTCTTTGGCAATGCCCTGACGGATGAGGCGGCGCGCGACCCGCGGGTAGTGGCGATTACGGCGGCCATGCCATCGGGCACGGGGCTGGATATCATGGCGAAACGCTTTGCAGCGCGGGTGTTCGATGTGGGCATTGCCGAACAGCACGGCGTGACGTTTGCGGCTGGCCTTGCGGCAAGCGGCATGCGGCCGCTATGTGCGATCTATTCGACCTTCCTGCAGCGTGGATACGACCAGATCGTGCATGATGTGGCGCTGCAGAACCTGCCGGTGCGCTTTGCCATCGACCGGGCGGGGCTGGTGGGGCAGGACGGGCCGACGCATTGCGGCGCGTTCGATATTGCCTACCTGTCCAATCTGCCGAATTTCACGGTGATGGCGGCGGGGGATGAGGCGGATCTGGTGCATATGGTGGCCACGGCGATTGCGCATGATGCGGGGCCGATTGCGTTTCGTTTTCCGCGCGGCGAAGGCGTGGGGGTTGATCTGCCGGCGCGGGGCGTGCCGCTGCCGATCGGCAAGGGGCGGGTGCTGCGTGAAGGCACCGATGTGGCGCTGCTGTCGTTCGGGGCGCATCTGGCGGAGGTGCTGGCGGCAGCGGAGTTGCTGGAGGGTGAGGGGATCAGCGCGACGGTGGCCGATGCACGGTTCGCCAAACCACTGGATACCGCGCTGATCGCGCAACTGGCGCGGCATCACCGTGCGATCATCACGGTGGAGCAGGGGGCAACGGGCGGCTTTGGCGGCCATGTGCTGCATTACATGGCCAATGCGGGGATGCTGGAGGGCGGGCTTGCGCTACGCACGATGACGCTGCCGGACCGGTTCATTGACCAGGCGAGCCCGGGCGCGATGTATGCCGAGGCGGGGCTGACGGCGGCGGATATTGCCCGCACCGCCAAGGCCGCGATGCAGAAAGACCGTGACGCACGGGTGCTGCCTCGGCTGGTGTGACCGCGCGCGGCGGGGCTTGATTGCGCGGGGGCACCTGTGACACTCTGTAACCATTGGAGTGCAGAGGTTTATTCGCATGTGGGATTTCTCGCTGGGCACCGCCCTATCGCTGATGCAGCGCACCTTTCCGTTCATCGTGTTTCGGATGATCGTCTATTTCGGGATCACGACAGCCATCATCCTGATGACCGGCACCGGGGCGGGTTTTGGCTATGGCATCGGGGCGTTTGGTGATGATGAATTTCAGGTGGGCTCCACCTTTTGGGGTGGCGTG